>JAJZLX010000661.1 GCA_021850555.1 Pseudomonadota bacterium
TCCGATCTCATACCGGGCCGCAGTGACTGGAAATGCCGGTCGTTGTCGCCTGCAGGCAGCACCATGGCGCATGGGACGCCTCGGCGGGGTCAAAAGACTGGTATCATCTGGGCACCCCGAAAATCAGTCTGCACGGAGAGGGTCCGGCCGCGCTGAGTCTCAGCGCTCCCCGCCGGAACGCCGAAGGCGCAAATTCCGCCCGGAAACGCTCAGGCACACGAACGGCAGGCTGCGAAGGCTCGGGCCTTCGCGGGGGCTCTGGAGAGCGGCGGATGCCGGGGACGATCCCGGTCATCCACCCACCGAAGGGGAGTGGCGCCAGGGAGCCTGTCGGATCTGAGTCCAGAGGCTCCCGGTGCGCCCGATCTCTCAGGTCACCGGACAGAGGGGCGGCAGGCAACCTGCTGCTTCCTGATGCTCCGGAGGATCTGTGGCACGACGAACCGCTCTTTTTTCGCTTCACCAGGCGCTTGGCGCTCGCATGGTCGACTTCGGCGGCTGGGACATGCCCCTGCAGTACGGCTCTCAGATAGCCGAGCATCATGCCGTACGGCGCGCCGCCGGCATCTTCGACGTCTCTCATATGTGTGTCGTCGATCTGCAGGGCGCAGAGGCGCGCCCCTTCCTGCAGAGACTGTTTGCGAACGACGTCGGCAAGCTCGAGGAGCCGGGCAAGGCGCTCTACGGGTGCATGCTCAACGAAGAGGCCGGCGTCGTGGACGACCTCATCGTCTACTTCCTTGGCGAGCAGGAGTTTCGCGCCGTCGTGAACGCCGGCACGCGAGACAAAGACCTCGCCTGGATGAGGCGCCACGCCGAGAGCTTCGGCGTCAAGGTGATCGAGCGTTCCGATCTCGCCATGCTGGCGGTGCAGGGACCCGAAGCGCGCTCCAGGGTCGCCGCTCTCTTGTCCGCTGCCGGCGCGGAGCGCGCACTCGCGCTCGGGACTTTCTTCGGTCAGGAGATCGAGGGCTGGTTCGTCTCCCGCACCGGCTACACCGGTGAGGATGGCTTCGAGATCATGCTGCCGGCCGGGCAGGCTGAGGGCCTCTGGCGCGCACTCAATGCAGCCGGTGTCGCTTCCTGCGGACTCGGCGCGCGCGACACGCTGCGCCTCGAGGCGGGTATGAACCTGTACGGCAGCGACATGGATGAGCGCACAAACCCGCTGGAGTCCGGGCTCGCCTGGACCGTGGCGTTGACCCCGGGTCGGGCGTTCGTCGGCCGGCAGGCGCTCGAGAAGGCGGCCGCCGCGGGCATCAAGCGCAAGCTCGTGGGGCTGGTGCTCGAAGACCGGGGCGTGCTGCGCGCGCATCAGCGGGTCATCACCGTCGCCGGCGAAGGCGAGGTCACGAGCGGGACTTTTTCCCCGACGCTCGAGCGCTCGATCGCGCTGGCACGAGTTCCCGTGGCCGCGAGCGGGATCGCGCAGGTCGAGATCCGCGGCCAGCTGCACGAAGCGCGAATCGTCAAGCCGCCTTTTGTCAGGCGCGGCAAGCCCCTCATCGGCTGAGCGGGCGTCTCTTCCCTTACATCCGTTACATCCTTTCCATCCGATCAGACTTACCGGAGCGCTGCATGAGCAAGGTTCCTTCCGATCTGAAGTACACGCGAACCCACGAATGGCTGCGGATACTGCCCGATGGCGCCGTGGAAGTCGGCATCACCGACCACGCCCAGCATGCCCTCGGCGACCTGGTGTTCGTGGAGGTGCCGGAGGCGGGGCGCAAGGTCCGCGCAGGCGAGCCGTTTGCCGTGATCGAGTCCGTGAAGGCCGCCTCCGACGTCTATTCGCCGATCGGCGGCGAAGTGCTCGAAGGCAACCCCGAGCTTGCCTCGGCGCCCGAGACCGTCAATTCCGACCCCTACGGCAAAGGGTGGCTGGTGCGCATGATGCCCGCGGATGCGTTGCCCGCGCTGCTCACGGCCGCCGAGTACGAGAAGCTGGCCGCGGAGGAGGCGGGCTGATGGCTTTCATTCCGCACACGCCCGAGGACGTGAAGGCGATGCTCGCGTCCATCGGTGTGGAGGACATCGAGCGGCTGTTCGAGGAGATTCCCGCCAGGCTTCGCGTCGGCGCCCTCGGGCGGGTGCCGCCGGCACTGACCGAGATGGAAGTCGGCCGGCTGATGAGCGAGCGGGCGCGTCTCGACGGACGGCCGCTGTGCTTCATCGGCGCGGGCGCCTACGAGCACCACATCCCCGCGGCCGTGTGGGCCATCGCCACGCGCGGGGAGTTCTACAGCGCCTACACACCCTATCAGGCTGAAGCAAGCCAGGGCACCCTGCAGCTGCTCTACGAGTATCAATCCATGATGGCCAGCCTGACCGACATGGACGTCTCGAACGCGTCGCTGTACGACGGCGCGAGCGCCCTGGCGGAGGCCTGCCTGATGGCGGTGCGCGCCAATCGGCGCTCGCAGTCGCGACGCATTCTCTTGCCGGCGACCGTGCATCCGCACTACCGGCGCACGGCGCAGGGCATCGCAGGCAACCAGGGACTGACGTTCGAAGAGCTGCCGTTCTGCCCCGAGCGGGGTTGCACGCTCACCGACACGCTGGCTCGCTACGAGGGGCAGGACATCACTGCCCTCGTCATCCCGCAGCCTAACGTTTTCGGCCGGCTGGAGGACGTGGACGCGCTCACCGACTGGGCTCACGCACGCGACATCCTGGTCGTGGCCGTGGTCAATCCGGTGTCGCTCGCGCTCCTTTCTCCGCCCGGACGGTGGGGCGGCAAGGGCGCCGATATCGTCGTGGGCGAAGGCCAGCCGCTCGGTATCCCGCTGTCCTCGGGTGGGCCTTACTTCGGCTTCATGACGACCCGCATGGCGCACGTACGGCAGATGCCCGGGCGCATCGTGGGACGGACCGTGGATGCCGCCGGGCAACCGGGCTTCACCTTGACCCTGCAGGCGCGCGAGCAGCACATCCGCCGCGCCAAGGCCACCTCCAATATCTGCACCAACCAGGGCTTGATGGTGACGGCGGCGACGATCTACCTGTCGCTCATGGGGCCGCAGGGCCTTGCGCGCACGGCCGCGGCCTGTCACGCGCGCACCGGCGAGCTGCTGGCGGCGCTCACCGGCGTGCAGGGAGTGCGGCGCGTGTTTCAGGGGCCGGTCTTCCACGAGGCGGTGATCGGCCTCGATCGCCCTGCGGCCGGCGTGCTCGAGCGGCTCGCCGCGCGCGGCATCCTGGGCGGCTGGGACCTCTCGGATCACTATCCGCAGCTCGGCCAGGCGCTGCTCGCGTGCGCCACCGAGACCAAGACCTCTGCCGATATCGAACGCTACGCCGCGGCGCTCGGCGAGTGCCTGCGCGAAGCGCGTGCTGCCTGAGAAACACCCATGAACGATGATCCAAGCTCTCTTTCGATTCGAAGTGCCGCGGCATCTGCGGGGCCGGCGCAACCGACCCCGCGCAAGTCCGGTCGCCAGGCCATGGAAAAGCTCATTTTCGAGTATTCCGTCCATGGCCGCGGCGCCGAGGATCAATGGCCGCGCGACCCCGGGCCCGAGGCTTTGGCGGATCTGCCGCCACAGCTGCTCCGCAAGGGCCCGCCGCCGCTGCCCGAAGTGAGCGAGCTGGAGGCGGTACGGCACTTCACGCGCCTCTCGCAGTTGAACTTTTCCATCGACACGCAGTTCTATCCGTTGGGCTCGTGCACGATGAAGTACAACCCCAAGGCCTGCAACCAGTACGCCATGCTTCCGGAGTTCCTCTCCCGCCATCCGCTGGCTCCCGACTCGCTCGGCCAAGGGGTGCTCGAGTGCCTCTACGAGCTGCAGGAGATGCTGAAGGAGGTCACGGGCATGCAGGCCGTGGCGCTGTCCCCCATGGCGGGCGCCCAGGGCGAATACGCCGGCGTCGCCATGATCCGCGCATACCATCGCTCGCGCGGTGATCTCGAGCGCAACGAGATCATCGTGCCGGAAGCGGCCCACGGCACCAATCCGGCGACCGCCACGATGTGCGGCTGTGTGGTGCGGGAAGTCCCGGTCAATGCCGAGGGCGATGTGGATCTCGCCGCCCTCGAGGCGGCGGTGGGTCCGAAAACGGCCGGCATCATGCTGACCAACCCTTCCACGCTCGGGGTGTTCGAGCGGCGCATAGAGGAGGTGGCGCGGACGGTGCACGCCGCCGGCGGACTGCTCTATTACGACGGGGCGAACCTCAACGCCATCCTGGGCAAAGTGCGCCCGGGGGATATGGGATTCGACGTCATCCACGTCAATCTGCACAAGACATTCTCGACCCCTCACGGCGGCGGCGGACCGGGAGCAGGGCCCGTGGGGGTGAGCGAGCGGCTCGCGCCCTTCCTGCCCGTGCCTCTCGTCGAGCGCCGCGGCGAGCGCTATGCGTGGCTCACCGAGCGGGATCTGCCCCAGTCGATCGGCAGGCTCTCGGCCTTCGGCGGCAATGTGGGCGTGCTGCTGCGCGCCTACGTCTACATGCGCATGCTGGGCCGAGATGGGCTTGCGCGGGTGGGGGAGTACGCCACGCTCAATGCCAACTACCTGCTCGCCAGGCTCGTCCAGGCCGGATTCGAGCCCGCGTATCCGATGAGGCGGGCCAGTCACGAGTTCATCATCACCCTCAGGGGTGAGGCCCGCGAGCTTGGGGTGAGCGCCATGGACTTCGCCAAGCGCCTGCTCGATCATGGCCAGCATGCTCCGACCACCTATTTCCCGCTGCTGGTGCCGGAATGTCTGCTGATCGAGCCGACGGAGACGGAGAGCAAAGCGGCGCTGGATGCCTTCGTGGCCGCCATGGAGCAGATCCTGGCCGAGGCCGCGCAAGAACCCGAGCACTTGCACAGCGCTCCGCATACCATGCCGGTAAGGCGCCTGGACGACGTGCGGGCGGCCAAGCAATTGGATCTCAAGTGGAAACCGGCGGCATAGCCATCGATCGATACAAGCCGAGAGGCCTCACCCGGGTGCTGCGCGCCTTCGGCGCGAGCGCCCGGGGGCTCGCCGGAGCGTTCCGCGAAGAGGCCGCGTTCCGCCAGGAGATCGCCTTCGCGGCGCTCGCCATACCTCTGGCTCTCTGGCTCGGACACGACGGGGTCGAGCGCGCGCTGCTCATCGCCCCGGTGCTGCTCATCCTGATCGTTGAGCTGATCAACAGCGCCATCGAGGCTACCGTCGATCGGATCGGGCTCGAGCGGCATGCGCTCGCCGGGCTCGCCAAGGACATCGGCTCGGCGGCCGTACTGATGTCCTTCGGCCTGCTCGCCGTGGTGTGGCTGCTGGTGTTGCTGGGGTGAGCGGCGAGGGCGGCGATCGCGCCGGAAAACGGTTGCTTGTGGGAAGGTCCTTGAGAGGGGGCTCGATGCGATTGCTGCGACTGACTGTATGTGTGCTGACCCTGGCCGTGCTGGCGCCTTCGCCGGCGGTACTTGCCGCCAACGCCCGCGTGCCCGCGGGGCAGGCGCCGATGCGCCCGGGATCCACGCCGCCGCGCGAGACCTCCGTTGCCGCCCACGTGGCGAAACACGCCGCGGCGCTCGAATCCAATCCCACCTGGGCCGCCACCCTCGCGCGCATCGCCAGCAGCGTGGTCTCCATCAAGTTCAACCAGGACCGCGCCTTCGACACGGACTGGAACGAGACGGCGGAAGCGACCGGTTTCGTCGTCGATGCCAAGCGCGGAATCATTCTGACGAACCGCCATGTCGTGACGCCGGGCCCGGTGACGGCCACGGCAACCTTCCTCGACCGCGAGGTGGTCAGGCTCCATCCGATCTACTACGATCCGGTGCACGACTTCGGCTTCTACCGTTTCAACCCGAAGAAGCTGCGCTACATCCACCCCGCGGCGCTGCCTTTGGATCCCCAGGGGGCGAAGGTCGGCCGGGAGATCCGGGTGGTCGGCAACAATGCCGGCGAGCAGCTCTCGATCCTCGCCGGCACGCTCGCCCGGCTGCACCGACGCGCGCCGTACTACGGTTTCGGCAAGTACAACGATTTCAACACCTTCTATCTGCAGGCGGCCTCGGGAACTTCCGGCGGCTCCTCGGGCTCGCCGGTGATCGACATCAAAGGCCAGGTGGTGGCGCTCAACGCCGGAGGCGCCACCAATGCAGCCTCGAGCTTCTATCTGCCGCTCGGGCTGGTGAAGCGCGCGTTGCGGCTGATCCAGGAAGGCAAGCCGGTCACGCGCGGCACGCTGTACACGGTGTTTGACTACACCCCCTTCAACGAGCTCGAGCGGCTGGGGCTGCCGCGACCGGTGGAAACCGCGGTGCGCAAGGCTTATCCGCAGCGCACCGGCATGCTCGTGGTGAGGACCGTCCTGGCGGGCTCGCCGAGCGCCCGGGTGCTTCAGCCGGGCGACATCCTGGTGCGCATCGACGGGCACTTCGTGACGACGTTTGGTCCGCTGGAGGGGATTCTGGACCGCTCGGTCGGGCGCCAGATCCACTTGCAGCTGGAGCGCGGCGGCCGGCTGGTGTCGGTGACGCTGCCGGTGGGCAACCTCAATGCCATTACTCCGAGCGCCTACGTCCAGTTCGGCGATGCGGTGGTCAATACACTGTCCTACGAGATGGCACTGCAGCTGAACGTGCCTCCGCGCGGTGTGTGGGTCGCGAACCCGGGATACGTGTTCGGCGCCGCCGGTGTCCCGAGGGGCGCGGTGATCCACGCGATCGACTCCTGGCCGATCGACAACCTGCAGGATTTCAGGCGCGCGCTCGCGAGGCTCGCCGACGGCCAGTACGCCACCGTGCGTTTCACGATCGCCGCCGACCCCAACAGCAGCGAGCTCAGCTATTTCCGCATGAGCCGCCGGTGGTTCCCCGCGCAGTACTGCGTGCGCGACGACAAGACCGGCATCTGGCCGTGTACGCCGCTTTCGCCGGGCCCGCCGCGGCGGCCTCATCCGGTCGTCTCCACGCGATTCCCCAAATACCGCAATCCGCTCATGACCCGGCTTGCGCCCTCGCTGGCGATGGTGACCTTCAGCATGCCGTATTCGGTCTCGGGCGTGACCGAGCATTACTATCACGGCACGGGCGTGGTGGTGAACGCCAAGCGCGGTCTGGTGGTGGTCGATCGCAACACGGTCCCTGTCTCGCTGGGGGACGTCACCGTGACGTTCGCGGGCACGGTGCAGGTGCCGGGGCGGGTGGTGTACGTCAGCCCGATCCATAACCTGGCGGTGGTCGCCTACAACCCGCGGCTGCTCGGCTCGACGCCCGTGCGCTCGGCCAGGCTGAGAGCCGAGCGCCTCTCACCCGGCGAGCCCATCGACGTGATCGGTCTCGGCGCCCGCAGCGATCTGCATTTCCGCCACACCGATGTGGCCAGCATCGAGCCGCTGGAGCTGCCGCTGTCGCGCACCATGCGCTTCCGCGACACCAACATCATGAGCATCCAGCTGGTCAATCCGCCGGACGATTTCGACGGCGTGCTGACCGACGGGAGCGGCGATGTCGTCGGCTTGTGGTCGAGCTTCGCCTACGACACGGCGAGCGGCGAGGGCCAGGAGCTGGAAGGGGTGCCCATCGCGCCCGTCGAGGACATGCTGCAACGGATCCGCAGCGGACAACCGCTTCACTCGCTCGACGTCGAGCTGTCCCTGACGCCGCTCGCCAGCGCACGGCTGATCGGGTTGCCTGCCTCGTGGGCGCACAGGCTTGCCGCCCAGGGGGCCACCCGGCGCGAGGTTCTCACGATCGCGCGTGCGACCGGCGGCTCGCCGGCCCAACGGCTTCTCGATCCGGGAGACCTGCTGCTCGCCATTGACGGTCGGGTGGTGACGACGTTCCGCCAGGTCGAGCGCGCGACCGCCGACAGGCCGGTGGTCAAGGTGACGATATGGCGCGGGCACCAGACCCTGACTCTCACGGTGCCCACCGTGGTGCTTTCGGGCACCGCGCTGCACCGGGTCGTGGAATGGGCCGGCGCGACGCTGCAGAAGCCGTTCCATTCGATGCTGGCGCAAAGAGGCGTTCCGCCGCTCGGCGTGTACGTCGATTTTTTCGATTACGGCTCGCCAGCGGCGCGTTATGGGCTGTATCCGGGACTGCGCATCGTCGCAGTGAACGGCACTCCGACGCCAAACCTGGATGCGTTCATCCGCGCGGTGGTCGGGCGGCCCGATCATTCCTCGGTGCGCCTGACGACCATCACCTGGAACAACGCGCCGCAGGTGATAACGCTGAAGCTCGACAAGCACTATTGGCCGGCATATGAGCTGGTGAGCACCAGCCATGGCTGGGTACGCCGTCCGCTTAAGTGACGATCCATGGTGAGAGTCCTCAGGGCCACTGAGGCGCAGCTCGAATCGGCGCTGCAGAGCCTGCGGGCCGGCGAGCTGGTCGCCTTTCCGACCGAGACCGTCTACGGTCTGGGTGCCGATGCGGGCAACCCGGCCGCAGTGCGCAGGATATTCGAGGTCAAAGGCCGCCCCGCTCGCCACCCGGTGATCGTCCACCTGTCCGGCATCGGGCAACTGCCGGACTGGGCCCGGCAAGTGCCGCAGGAGGCATGGCGGCTCGCCGAGCGTTTCTGGCCGGGACCTCTCACCCTGGTGCTGCCACGCGCCGCGGATGTCAGTGATGTCGTAACCGGCGGACAGGACACCGTTGCGCTGCGGGTGCCCTCCCACCCCATGGCGCAGCAGCTGCTCGCGGCCTTCCAGGGCGGCATCGCCGCACCGTCCGCCAATCGCTATGGGAGGCTCTCGCCGACCCGGGCGGAGCACGTGCGTGAGGAGCTCGGTGCCGCGGTCAGCGTGGTCCTCGACGGCGGGGAGTGTCAGATCGGACTCGAGTCCACCATTGTGGCCTTCCAGGGCCGGCAGGCGCGCCTCCTGCGCCCCGGCGCAATCACTGCGGCGCAGATCCGTGAGGTCGTCGGGGAGCTTGGAATTGGGGCGGATCAGGCCTCGCCGCGCGTACCCGGCAGCACAGCGGCGCACTATGCGCCCGCGACGCCGTTGATCATCGTCCCCGCCGGCCAAATCGACTCGCGGGCCGAGGCCTTGTCGGCAGGCGGCCGCCGTGTCGCGGTACTGGCGTGGCGCGCGCCGCTGGCGTCGCACTCCTCGGTGACCTGGATCAACGCCGGCCAGCGGGCGCAGCAGTACGGTCACGATCTTTATGAACACCTGCGCGCCTTGGATAAGTCGGGGTGCCGGTCGATCCTCGTGCAGGACGTGCCGGAGGCGGAGGACTGGGTGGCCATCCGGGACCGCTTGCGGCGGGCGGCCGCCGTCGCCGGCCCCGAGGATGCGACGTGAGCGCCCGCCGGAGCCGATTTGTCGATCCCTTCCAGCCCGCGGAGATTCGGCGGCTGGTGCGCGAGTTCGGCTCGCCGCTGCTCATCCTCGACTGCGAGCGGGTGCGCGTGCAGTTCAGGAAGCTGCGGGCGGCACTGCCGCGGGTCGGCCTGCACTACGCGCTGAAGCCGATGCCGCACGCCGCGGTGGTGCGCACGGTGCTGGAGGAAGGCGGCTTTCTCGATCTGGCCACGACCGGCGAGGTCCAGCTCGTGCGGCGCCTCGGCGTCGATCCTGATCGTTGCATTCACACGCATCCCATCAAACGCCCGCCGGATATCCGCAACGCGCTGGAATTTGGCGTACGCACCTTCGTGGCGGACAACGCGGACGAGGTGCGCAAATTCGAGCGGCTCGCGGGCCGAGCCGAGCTGCTGATCCGGGTTTCATTCCGCAGCCCCGGCGCCGTGTGCGATCTGTCACGCAAGTTCGGCTGCGATCCGGAGGATGTCCTTTCGCTCGCACGGCTCGCCGCCGAGCTCGGCGTCACGGTGCGGGGACTGTCGTTTCACGTCGGGTCCCAGGCGGCGGACTCGGCCAAGCATGTCGAGGCGATTCACGCCTGCGCGCGGCTCATGGCCGCCGGCCGGCGGGAGAAGCTCGGGATTCTCGACACGCTGGACATCGGCGGGGGCTTTCCGATCGACTACGCGCAGCCGGTGCAGGACATCGGCTGGTTCTGTGAGCCTCTGCGCGAGGCGCTGGATCGTCTTCCCAGGCGGGTGAAAGTGATCGCGGAGCCCGGCCGGTTCATCGTGGGACCGGCGGCCATCGGAGTTGCCTCCGTCATGGGGCGGGCACGTCGCGAAGGTCACTGGTGGTACTACCTGGATGACGGCCTGTATGGCTCTTACAGCGGCCAGCTCTACGATCACGCCCGTTATCCGGTCGAGCCGTTGAAGGACGGGGGCGAGCGGTTGCCGTCGGTGCTGGCGGGACCGACCTGCGACAGCATCGATGTGATCGCCGAGAATCTGCTGCTGCCGAAGCTCGAGACCGGTGATCTGATCGTGGGGCGCGCCATGGGCGCCTACACCTGGGCGAGCGCATCGGAGTTCAATTTCTTTCCCAAGGCCACGGTGGTCGCGGTGAACCTGACTCCTGGTGATACCGGGACGGTGATGCCGTTTCCGCTATGAGCGGGGCCTCGACCCATGGGGTTTCCCCGGGACGTCGTGTCGAGCGCGCCGCGCCGGCCTGCCTTGGCGGCGCAGCGCCCGGCCCGGCCTTTTCCGGCCGGTCGTTCGCCGCTTGGCGGCTTCTGCGGGGAAATGCCATTACGGCCGCGGCTCCTCGACGCATGGAGAATATTGTTTGATCCGCAATGTGGTCTTCGACATAGGGTGGGTGTTCGTGCATCTTAACCACGGACCCTTTCTCAAGTTTCTGAGCGCGCACGAGGTCGAGACGCCCGAGCTGCACTCGGTGCTCACCCGGGTCGCCCTGTCGGACCACGAGTGCGGACGGCTGTCCGGCCGAGAGTTGCTCGAGCGGTTTGCCTCGCTCGCGCGCCGGCCGATGGATCTCGCCCAGGCGCACGCGAGCTGGGTGGGCATGTTCGAGTATCAGCCCGCCATGGTGGAGCTCGCACATCGTCTGAGCGAGCGCTACCGGGTGTACCTGCTGTCCAATATCGGCGATCTGCACTGGGCGCATCTTTCGCGCGAATATGGGCTGCATCGCATCGGGCACGGAGCGCTGCCGTCCTTCCTGGCCGGCGTCATGAAGCCCGATGAGGGGATCTACGCCGAGGCGGAGCGCAGGTTCGCACTGAAGCCCGCCGAGACGGTCTTCATCGACGACCGCTCCGAGAACATTCTCGCCGCGCGCCGCCGCGGCTGGCAGGGCATCGAGCACAGCGGCTACACCTCGACGGCAGGCGCGCTGCGGGTGCTGGGGGTGGCGTGCTGACCGCGATCGACCGGCAGGTCGCGGCCGCTCGGGAGGGGCGCGACCCGAGCGTCGTGGCGCGCATGGCGAGCGGCTGGGCCGTGCTCGGAGAGCGGCAATTCCTGCGCGGCTACGCGCTCCTGTTGGCCGATCCGGTCGTGCCCGACCTCAATGCGCTCGATTCAGCTCAGCGGGCCGCTTTTCTGCTCGATCTCGCGCGGCTCGGCGACGCGGTGCTCGAGGTCACCGGCGCGGTGCGTATCAACTACGCCATCCTCGGCAACCTCGAGCCGGCCCTCCATGCCCACGTCATCCCAAGATACGCCGACGAGCCTGATGCATTGCGCACCCTGCATCCCTGGGCCTATGACTGGCAGAGCGCACCGCGGCTCGATCCCCTTGCCAGTCGGGATCTGATCGAGCGCCTGCGCCGCGAGCTCGCCCGGGGTGATTGAGTCCCAGGCGGCGGCCCGCCTCAGGGG
>JAJZLX010000085.1 GCA_021850555.1 Pseudomonadota bacterium
GATGAATCACTCCCAGCCCCGCCGAGTCTCGAACACCACGCGTATCGCCTTGACTGTCGCCTCGATCCTCGCCGCGGCGGCGGCCCAGGCGAGCCCGGCGCTGGCTCCCGCTCCCGCTCCCGCTCCCGCTCCGGCTCCCGCTCCGGCCCCCGCTCCGGCCCCCGTCACCTCGCTGCAGGCGATCATCGTCACCGGCAAGAAGCTGCAGCTGAAGAGCCTGAAACAGAAATCGATCTTCGAGTCCGCCTTCGGCGACAAGGCGCTCGACCGCCAGCAGCTGAAGTCCGCGGGCGTGGTCGGCGGCGCCGCCCAGGCCCTCTCGTTCGCCCCGGGAATCAACGTCGAGGGCTACGGCCAGACCGGTGGCACCAAGGCCACCATCAGCATGAACGGATTCAAGCAGGGCTGGGGCGGCTTCTCGGGCAACACGATCGACAACGGCAGCATCGCGATCAGCTTCGATGGCATACCGATGGCCGATCCGATCTCCGGCCTGTGGGAAACCCCCGAGGTTCCGCAGACCGCGCTCCTGCAGGGCGCGCGGGTCACGTACGGCCCCGGGAACCCCGAGAACCGCTGGTTCAACAACATCGGCGGCGGCGTGAACTTCGTACCGGTGCAGCCGGGGAACCAGGCCGGAGGCTACGCGCAGCTCACCTACGGCAGCTTCAGCACCGAGAACGCCGACCTCATCCTGCAGACCGGCAAGATCGACGGCTGGGAGACGGTCATCGCCGGCGGCGCGGGCCGCTCCACCAGCTTTCGCACCTCCCCGGACGGGTTTGACTGGCCGACGCGCAACTTCGCCGGCTTCTTCAAGACCCGCAAGGTCTTCAGCAAGGGCGATGTCAGCTTCGGGGCCTACCTCGGCGACGGGCACGGCTGGCGCCCCACGCCGATTCCCATCGCCGCGAACCCGCTGATCACCGTCAACGGCATGGACGCCAACAACAACCCCGTGCCCGGGCCGCTCTACAGCCAGCAGACCTCGGGCTTCTACAGCGCCGTGAACGAGAACGTCTGGAGGAAGAACGACTACAACCGCGTGTGGCTCATCTATTCCAGGCAGAACATCCGCCTCGACCGCCGCATCACCCTGCACAACCAGCTGTGGTACCGGCAGGGCGACCGCCTGCACGTTCACTACAACAACTGGGTTCCCGGCGCCGGCAACCTGTACGAGCACAACAACCCGACGGCGCATGATTACGGCGACAAGATCTGGAGCAACCTCTACCTGCCGTACAACGATGTGAGCGTCGGCGGATATTTCATCAATGCGACGTACAACTCGCGCAACTCGTTCTACAACCCGGCCGTGTGCGCCACGACCACGAGCGACATCGTCTACGGCTACAACCAGACCCTGATCCCCGCCGGCACAAACGTGTGCGGATCCGTGACGGTTCCGAATGCGAATCACCGGAGCGATTTCTGGTACACCACCTTCCTCTCGGCCTTCGTGCAGGACGCGATCTCCCCGATCGCAAGCCTGACCATCACCCCGGGGATCCGCGCGGTCAGCTTCAGCACGAACTACTACCCCTACGGCACCACGTATTTCGCCGAATCGGACGCTCTGAGCAAGCCCACCCTGTCAAATCCCACGGGCGCGTCGGTGTTCAGCGGCCACGATCAGGGCGAGCTGCCCGCCACCCACACCAACTACGATGAGACCGAGCCCTCCGTCAGCCTGCGCTGGCAGCCGCTGCACTGGCTGGCGGCCTACGGCAACTGGGCGACCGCGTACCGCCTGCCGCAGGTCGGCGGCGGCGGCGGCCTTTACCAGAGCGTGCCGGCGATCGGTGACATCCTGGAGAAGAGCGTCGAGTGGCAGGCCGGCGTGAAGGCCTTCTGGCCCGAGGTCGGGGACTTCACCAAGGTGCTGCTCAACGTCAATTACTACCACACGCACTTCAGCAACCAGTTCATCGGCGCGACGCAGAGCGCGACCGGCGTGTTCCTCGGGGAGGGCGTGGGCGACTCGCTCTACCACGGCGTGAACCTCTCCGGGGAGGCGAACCTCGGCACCCTGAAGATGTTCGCCAACCTGAACCTCGAGAAGGCGTATTTCAGC
Source organism: Pseudomonadota bacterium (assembly GCA_021850555.1). Next base: position 2,078 of record JAJZLX010000085.1, read on the forward strand.
CACTACACGTTCCATCCGGTGCAAGGCCAGAGCGCAGCGTTCAGCTACAACGGCGCACCGGTATCGAACGTGCCCGACACGACGTTCAACATCGGCGCCTACTGGACCCACACGCTTCCCGGCGGCATTGCGATCAAGCCGCGCGCGTGGTACCAGTACGTGGGCAAGCAGTACCTGTGGTCGAACTTCCTGTCCGCGCCGACGAACCAGGAGCAGCCGTCCTTCGGCGTGCTGAACCTCGCTCTGGCGGCGACGTTGCCCTCGTCCTGGTACGGGGACGCCGTGAAATCCGTGAAGTTCAAAGTCGAAGTCATGAACGCGCTCAACAAGCAGTACAATGCGTTCGAGGAGCTCTCCGGAGGCGGCGTCTACGCGACCAGCGGCGTGCCGGGCGCCACGGCGGCTGCGCCCTACGTGAACTACCTGTTGGCATACCCCGGAGCCCCGCGCGCGGTCTACGGAACGATCTCCGTGAGCTTCTAAGAACCGCTCCAGGCGTCCCCCGTCCCGCACCGCCTTCCCCGGTGCGGGACGGGGCCGGGAAGCCTCGATCGTGCCGATCGCCCCGGGGCGACCCGAGGCAGGAACCCACCCGACCTCATCAACAGGCACAGGGACGTGCTCGCCGCTGCGCCGGGCGGGGCACGACGGGCGGATCAAGCGCTACCGGCAAGTCCCCGTCAGTCGAGCTTGAACTCGATGGTGTCCCAGCGCGTGGTGTCCTCATGCCGGGCCTGGCGGCGGATGGCGTCGACCAGCGCCCGCTCATCCCAGTCGACGACCTCGTCGGCGAGATCCTTCAGGACCTTCGGCACCGCCCTGCCCGAGCCGAAGGGCGTCAGCAACACCACGGGCTTCTGGCTGCTGCGGGCGTAGAGCAGCTGAAAGGTGAGCAGGTCCTGGTCGCGCTCGAACAGGCCGGAGAGCGCCACGACGGCCTCGGCGGGGGTGATCTGCGCGCGCAGCTCCTGCTTCTGGGCCTCCCGGTCGCCCTGCGGCCGCCGCTCCGGGGCGCTGAAATTCCTGTAAAAGAAGTTGCGCGAGCTCTCCAGGTACTCGAATACCCGCAGATAGTCATCGCCCGCCTCCCACAGATGGGTGATGAAGAGGCGAATGGGATTGGCCTGCGACATAATTCTTAAGGCACCCTCCAAAATCTTCGCAAGTCTCTCACAAGCGACGGCCCGCCCCAAGTGCGGGTCTTCGCGGTGCCCCCCGAGGCGGCAATTGAATAGAATGCCACTTTTGCCGCTCGGAGCGCTTCGGTACCGGTGCGCCTGGTCATCTACAACATCCGCTACGCCACCGGCACAGGTCCGGCCTTCCACCTGCCGGTGCCGGGCGCGGGCTACCTGCGCAGCAACCCGAGGGTGCTCGAGGGCATCACGGCGTTCCTGCGAGCCGAGCACCCCGATGTGGTCGGCCTCATCGAGGTCGACAGCGGCTCGGTGCGCACCGGCATGGTGAACCAGGCCGAGCACATCGCCGCCGAGCTCGGCCATTACTCGACTTTCCAGTGCAAGTACGCCGCCCGCTCGGTCAACACGCTGCTGCCGATCGTGCGCAAGCAGGGCAATGCGCTGCTCTCGGCCCCGCACGTGCACGGGGAGCGATTCCACTACTTCGATACCGGCATCAAGCGGCTCATCATCGAGCTCGAGCTCGCCGATGTGTGCGTGTACCTGGTGCACCTGTCGCTGAAATTCCGCCACCGCCAGTACCAGCTGCGCTCGCTGCACGACCTGATCGTCAAGACCCGAAAGCCCGTGATCGTGGCCGGGGACTTCAACACCTTCTGGGGCACCAACGAGATCTATCTGTTCATGCGCGCCGCGGGGCTGCGCAGCGCCAACTCCGCGGGGCTGCCGTCGTTTCCGGCGCGCTCCCCGCGCATCGAGCTCGATTTCATCCTGGTGAGTGAGGGAATCGAGGTCACCGATTTCCGCATTCCCGACGTGCGCTTCTCCGACCACCGCCCGCTGGTCTGCGATTTCCACGTCCGCTCGGCCGCCTCCGTGCAGACCGCAGCGGCCTGAGACCTTTCCCCGAGGGCAGACAGAATGTCGAGCGAGACCGGCGCCGGCTGGCGCCTCGAGCGGGATGCGGACGATATCCTGTGGCTGTGGGCCGATCGGCAGGGTTCCTCGACAAATGTGCTCGGCAGCGAGGTGCTCGCCGAGCTCGACTCGCACCTCGCGCAAATCCTCGCCTCGCCCCCGCGCGGCGTGGTGGTGCTGTCGGCCAAGAAGAGCGGCTTCATCGCCGGGGCGGACATCAAGGAGTTCACGAGCCTAAGCGATGCCGAGAGCGGCTACCGTCTGATCCGCGCCGGTCAGCAGGTCCTCGAGCGGCTCGCCTCGCTCCCCTGCCCCACCGTCGCGGCCATTCACGGCTTCGCCCTCGGCGGGGGACTGGAGCTCGCCCTCGCCTGCCGGTATCGGATTGCGGTCGGGGACGAGCGGCTCTCGCTCGGGCTGCCGGAGGTGCGGCTCGGCATTCATCCGGGTTTCGGCGGCACGGTGCGCAGCGTGCGCCTCATCGGCGTGCGGCCCGCCATGCGCCTGATGCTCACCGGCAAGCCCGTACGCGCCGAGCAGGCCCTGCGCCTCGGCCTCCTCGATCGGCTGGTCGGCGAGGCGGATCTGAAGGAAGCCGCGCGCGCGATCCTCCTCGAGGCTCCCGCGCCGCGGCGCGCCCCGCTCGCCGAGCGCATGCTCGGCTGGCCGCCGGTGCGCTCCCTGGTGCGGCGCTCGCTCATCGCCCAGGTCGCCGCCAAGGCCCCTGCCGAGCATTACCCCGCCCCCTACGCCATCATCGATCTGTGGGCCCGCTACGGCGCGCACGGCCCGGCGGCCTTCGAGGCCGAGGCGCGCTCCATCGCCCACCTGTTCACGACCGACACCGCGCGCAACCTCATCCGCGTGTTCCTGCTCCAGGACAGGCTGAAAGCCCTCGGCGGGAAGGCATCGGGCCCGCTCGATCGGGTGCACGTGATCGGTGCCGGGGTCATGGGCGGGGACATCGCGGCCTGGGCGGCGCTGCGCGGCTGCACCGTGACACTCGAGGATCGCGAGATGCGCCTCATCGAGCCGGCGTTGCGGCGCGCGCAGGAGCTGTTCGCCCGCCGGCTGCGCGATCCGCACCAACTCGCCGCGGCCGCCGCCCGCCTCAGCGCCGATCCGCACGGCGGCGGCGTTGGGCAGGCGGACGTGGTGATCGAGGCGATCATCGAGAGCCTTCCCGCCAAGCGCGAGCTGTATGCGGCGATCGAGCCGCGCCTGAAGGCCGGGGCGCTGCTCGCCACCAACACCTCGAGCCTCGGGCTCGATGAGCTCTCGCACGGGCTCGCCGAGCCGTCCCGCCTGGTGGGCATGCATTTCTTCAACCCGGTCGCGCAGATGCCGCTCGTGGAGATCGTTCACTCGCAGGCAAGCGATCCCGGGGCCGTGCGCTCGGCCATCGCCTTTGCGCGCAAGCTCGACAAGCTCCCGCTGCCCTGCCGCAGCGCGCCCGGGTTCGTCGTCAACCGGGTGTTGATGCCCTACCTGCAGGAGGCTCTGCTTGCGGCCGAGGAGGGAGTAGCGCTCGCGGCAATCGATGAGGCGGCGCAGCGATTCGGGATGCCCATGGGCCCGGTCGAGCTTGCCGACATGGTGGGGCTCGACGTGCTCGCCCACGTGGGTGAGATCATCGCCGCCGGGACCGGACGGCCCGTGCCCGAGCTCAGGCGCCTGCACGAGTTGATCGCCCTCGGCAAGCTCGGCCGCAAGTCGGGCGAGGGCTTCTACCACTGGCGAGAGGACAAGCCGGTCAAGCCCGCGCCCGCGAAGGCCCCGCCGTCCGATCTCACCGACCGGCTCATGCTGACATTGGTCAATGAGTCTGTCGCGTGCCTGCGCGAGGGGCTGACGGAGGATGCGGACCTGATCGATGCGGCCGTGATCTTCGGCACCGGCTTTGCGCCCTTTCGCGGCGGCCCCCTCGCCTATGCGCGCGCGCGGGGCGTGACGGCCCTCCTCGAGCGGCTCGAAGCGCTCACCGCCCGCTACGGGGAGCGCTTCCGGGCCGATTCGGGCTGGTCGCTGCTCGCCGGCGCTGGCGGGCACCAGGGCAGCGCGCTGTCATAATGAATTCCGTGAACCATGCCCATGCACCGGCGCCCGTACGGCGCGTAGCATGGGCCCCGTCGGCGGCCCCAAGCCGCGCATAGGGCCAGTTCCCGTCCACGGAGCTCCAGATGTCCGCAGAGCGCAGCTCCGCCGCACAACTCCTGAAATCCTTCACGCCGCTCGATCGGCTCAAGCGCGAGAATCTCGCGGCGCTCGCCAAGAAAGTGACGCTGCAGCGCTTTCCCCCGGGACAGACCCTCTTCAGCGAGGGCGAACTCGACGGGCGCACGATGTGGCTGGTATCCGGCGCGATCGAGATTCTGGAGGGCGGGCGCACGGTCGACACCGTGCGCGCCGGCACCGACCCGGCGCGCCGGGCGCTGTGTCCCTCGAGCCCGCGATCCTCGACCGCGCGCGCGCTCGAGCCGGTGCGCTGCCTCTCGGTCGACAGCGAGCTGCTTGACCTCGTGCTCACCTGGGACCAGACCGGGGTGTACGAGGTGAGCGAGCTGTGCGCGCAGGCTGCAGGCAGCGCCGATGACTGGATGACGACGCTGCTGCAGAGCGAGGCCTTCCGGCGCATCCCGCCGGCGAACCTGCAGGCCATCTTCACGCATCTGGAGCGGATGCCGGTCACGACGGGCGAGACCGTGATCCGCCAGGGCGAGGAAGGCGATTACTTCTACGTCATCATCAACGGCAAGGCTCAGGTGACCCGTGAGACGCCGCTCAACCGGGCGGGCCTGAAGCTCGCCGAGCTCGGCACCGGCGACACCTTCGGCGAGGACGCGCTGATTGCGGAAACCCAGCGCAACGCCACGGTGCGCATGCTGACCGACGGGGTGCTGATGCGCCTCGGCAAGCGCCACTTCCGGGAGCTGATGAACGATCCGCTCCTGCAGTGGGTCGGCTGGGAGCGGGCGCGGGAGATCGTCGCGCGCGGCGGCCGATGGCTCGATGCGCGTCTGCCGGCCGAGTGCCAAGTGCACGCGATCGAGGGCTCGATCAACATTCCGCTTTACTTCATCCGCATGAAGCTCGGCCTGCTCGATCGCCGGACGCCCTACGTGGTGTACTGCGATACCGGCCGGCGCAGCTCCGCGGCGGCCTACATCCTGATCGAGCGTGGATTCGAGGCATACGTGCTCGAGGGCGGCCTGAACCAGAACATCACGGCGCTGCGTCGCAGCGCGTAAGCCGCAGCCTCGACCGCCTGCTTCGCTACATCGTGTGCGTCGGCTTGTCCCCGGAGAGCGCTCCGGCAAGGTAGGTTTCGATCTTCTTCTGCGTCTGGCCGTGGTCCTGCTCGCTGAACTGCACGCCGATGCCCGCGGTGCGCTTGCCCTGCGCGCCCTTCGGCGTGACCCAGATGACCCGACCGGCCACCGGCAGCTTCTCATCCTCGCCCATGAGGTTGAGCAGCATGAACACCTCATCGCCCAGCCGATAGTTGCTGTTGGTCGGAATGAACAGCCCCCCGTTCTTCACGAACGGCATGTAGGCCATGTACAGCGCGCTCTTGTCCTTGATGGTGAGCGTCAGCAGACTCGGTTTGTTCCCACCCGCTTTCAAGATCTTCGCCTCAGGCGTAAATGTGGCGCCCGGCGCGCCCGCCCCGCGCTCACGCGGCGCGGCTCATCGCCATGCGCCGCAGCAGCGCCTCGATCGCCATACTCCGGTTGATCGGCGCATCGAATGATGACTTGAGCTCCCGCACCGCGTCCAGCAGCTCGAACCAGTCCCTAATGCTCAACCGGCCGGTGCCCTGCGGGTGCGCGCCAGCGCGCAGTTCCGAGGATTGCCCGGGGCGCAGGAGGTGGTCTCGGATCCGTTCCGTGAGCCAGTTCTCGAAACAGGCGAGGCGCAGCTTCGGCTCCGAGCGCACCCAGCGCTCGGCGATGGCGAGCGGATCACCCTCGCCGGCGCCGGCCTGCGCGAGGTCCCGGCGGGTCTCTCCCGCCGTCGCGATCACCACGGCCGGATCGGACTGCTCGGCGAGCACGGGCGCCTCCCCGAGCACCGTCAGAACAGCCTCCCAGTCGGCCTCCCCCCGGCTCGCACGCAGCCACTCGACAGCCTGCTCGCGCGTGGGTGCTTGCACTCTCACCCGCTGGCAGCGGCTCATGATGGTCGCGGGCAGTCGCGAGGGCTGGGTCGCGACGAGCGCCAAGAGCGTGCGCGGCGGCGGCTCCTCGAGCGTCTTCAGCAGCGCGTTGGCGGCGAAGCGGTTCATGCTGTCGGCGGGCGAGAGGATGCCCACCTTGTAGCCGCCCTGATGGGCCGTCAGGGCGAGGTCGGCGCTCAACTCGCGCACCTGCTCGATGCGGATCTGCGTGGCCTCCTCGAGCGGCCCGACGATCGCCAGGTCCGGATGCTGGCGCCGGGCCACGTGCCCGCAGGCGGGGCACTGACCGCACGGAGCCTGGGTGGGCTGCGTGCACAGCACGAGCTGCGCGGCCCACAGCGCCAGCCACTGCCCGCCCGCTCCCGGCGCCTCGTGAATGAGCAGCGCATGGGGAAACCTCCCGGCCGCCCAGGCGCCTTGCAGACGCTGCATCTGCCCGTGCAGCCACTTAGGGGTCATGCACCGTCCCTGGCCGCCGTCAATCGCGAGAGGACCGCAGCGATCTGACGCTGCACGGCCTCCAGCGGAGCGGCCGCGTCGATGACCTCGATACGGCGCGGCTCACGCCGGGCGAGATCCAGGTACCCGGCCCGCACCCGCTCGAAGAACGCGCTCGTCTCGGCCTCGAAGCGATCGGATGCCCCGTCGCGGCGGCTCTTCGCACGCGTCAGGCCCATCTGCACCGGCAGATCGAGCAGCAAAGTCAAGGTCGGCTCGAGCCCGCCATGGACCCGGGCCGCCAGCTGCTCGATCCAGGCCGCATCAACGCCCCGGCCGGCCCCCTGATAGGCGCGGGTGGCATCCGTGAAGCGATCGCACACCACCCAGTCCCCACGGGCGAGCGCCGGCCGGATCAGGTTCTCGAGGTGGATGTCCCGCGCGGCGAACATCAGCAAAGTCTCGGCGGTGGCGGAGAGTGACTCGCTCCCCCGCTCGAGCACGATCCGCCGGACCCGCTCGGCGAGCTCCGTGCCCCCGGGCTCGCGCGTGAGGAGCGAGCTCACCGAGCGCCGCTGCAGCCACTCGCACACCCAGCGCGCGACGGTCGACTTGCCGGCGCCCTCGATGCCCTCGAGCGTGATGAGCCGGCCCGGGGTCATTGCGCGGCCTTGTGGCGCTCGGCCCGCTCGCGATCGAGGCGCAGCTGCGCGAGGTAGCTGCGCACCTGCGCATCGTGCGTGGCGAGGGTTCTCGAGAAGTGATGGCCGCCCTTGCCCGTGGCGACGAAATACAGATCCCGGGTCCTGTCCGGGTGCACGGCGGCGCGCAAAGACCTCACCCCGGGCAGGCAGATCGGCGTCGGGGGCAGTCCGTTGCGGGTGTAGGTGTTGTAAGGCGTGGCGGTGGCGAGGTCCCGGATGCTGATCGCACCGTGGTAGCGGCTGCCGAGACCGTAGATCACCGTCGGGTCCGATTGCAGCTTCATGCCGCGGCGCAGTCGGTTCACGAACACGCCCGCGATCCGCCGCCGCTCGCCGGCCACTCCGGTCTCCTTCTCGATCATCGAGGCCAGAATGAGCGCCTGGTACGGGCTCTTAAGCGGCAGTTTCGCGCTGCGCCCCCGCCAGATGCGTGCGAGCATCGAGGACATCTTCTCGTAGGCCATGCGCAGGATCGTGATATCCGGAGTGCCCGGCGAGAAGATATAGGTGGAGGGGAAGAACCGGCCCTCCGGGTTCTGCCCCGCGTGCCCGAGGGCGGCCATGATCTGCCGATCGCTCTTGCCGCGCAGGGTGGGATCGATGTCCGGGTCGGCATCGAGCTGGTGGAGGAACTCGGCGAAGGTAGTGCCCTCCACGACCGTGATCCGATCCAACACCACCCGACCTTCCGCGAACAGCCGCACGATTTGCGCGGGGCTCGAGTGTGCCGGGATGTCGTATACGCCGATCTCGATGCGCGGCTCGATGCCGCGCAGGCGCATGTATGCCTCCACCACCCGCGGATGGCGCAGCGCGCCGAGGCCGGCAAGCTGGGCGAACACCTCGTGCAGGCTCTCGCCCGCGGTGACGTTCAGGCGAACCGGCTTGCCCGAGGGGCCGGGCGCGGTGTAGTTGCGCTCGAGCAGCGCATAGCCGCCCGCCGCGGCGGCGGCGAGCACCAGCGCGCCGATCAGGAGCAGACGGCGCTTTCCCCGCAGCAGCTCAAGCATCGGCGCCCTCGAGCAGCGGCGCGAGCCGCTCCTGCAGACCCCGGGTGAGCGGCCCCGGGGCGAGCGCACGGCCGTCGAGCGCCCGCACCGGCCAGATGCCGATGCGCGCGTTGGTGAGGAACACCTCCGCGGCCGAATCGAGATCCGCCGGGGTGAGCGCGCATTCGCTCACCGGGATGCCTGCGCGGGCCGCTTCCTGCAACACCACGCGCCGCATGATGCCGGCCACTCCGCACAGCGCGAGATCCGGCGTGCGCAGGCGCACTCCTTCCCCCGTCCCATCCACCAGGAACACATTGCTCATGGTGCCTGAGATCAGCCTGCCGGATTGACTGAGCATGAGCGCCTCCTCGGCCTCGATCACGGAATCCTCGTTGCGCGCCAGGATCTGCTCCAGGCGGTTCAGGTGCTTCAGCCCCGCGAGCGCCGGGTTCTCCCCGAGCCGCGTCGCGGCGGTGCGCACGCGCACACCCGAGCGGGCGAGCGCCGGATCCTCCTCGGGCCAAGGATAGCGGATCACGAGCCAGCTGCCCTGCTCCGCGCCGGCGGCATAGCCGCGTCCGAGCGCGATCCCGCGCGTCACCAGCAGCTTCACGATCGAGCGCTCGGCCTGCTCGGCGGCCAGCTCGATCCCGGCCTGCAGCCGCTGCGGGGCGGGCGCGGGGAGCCTCAGGCGCGCGCAGCCGAGGGCGAGCCGCGCCAGGTGCAACGACAGGAAGCGTGGGCGGCCGCCGACGCAGGCAAGGGTCTCGAACAGGCCGTCCCCGTAGTGCAGCCCGCGATCGAGCGCCGAGAGGCTGTCCGCGCGCTCGCCGTTGATCCACACCGTGGCCGCGGTCACGGCGCACTCCGATCGAGCGCGGCCAACAGCCCACGGGCCTTTGCCCGGGTCTCCTCGAGCTCGCGCCCGGGGTCGGAGTCGGCCACGATGCCGGCGCCGGCGCGCCACTCGAGCGCTCCTTCACTCAGGCAGAGGGTGCGGATCAGGATGTTGAAATCGAGGCTGCCGTCGAGGCCGAGCCAGCCGAGCGAGCCGGTGTAGGCGCCGCGGCCCTCGCCCTCGAGCTCGGCGATGATCTGCATGCAGCGGAACTTCG
>JAJZLX010000391.1 GCA_021850555.1 Pseudomonadota bacterium
CCCCCTGTGCCAATGTGACCTGGAACACCTGCCTTCTGGAATTTACAGTCCAAGGTAGTATCACTCATGGCAGCAGTACTGGATTCTTCGATGAACCGCGATCCATCCGCTTTGACCCCGGGCATCCCGGAAGGAGCCCAGAGGGCGAGTGAAGGGATGCCCGGGCCGGCGGCGCGGCCGGACCCGGAAGTCGTGGCGGTCGCTCGACGGCGCAAGTTCTCCGCTGGCGAGAAGCGCGCGCTCCTGGCCGAGGCGGACCGCTGCAAGGCGGTCGGCACGCTGGGGGCGTTCCTGCGCAGCAAACGCATCTATTCCTCGATGCTCTCGAGCTGGCGTAAGCAGGTGGAGGCAGCCGATCGGGCGGCGCTGGCCCCGAAGAAGCGTGGGCCGAAGCCCGACCCCTCCGCCCGGCAGATCGAGCAGCTCAATCGCGAGAACGCCCGCCTGCGGCGCAAGCTCGATCGTGCGGAACTGATCATCGAGGCCCAAAAAAAACTGTGCGTGGCGCTGGGGCTGCCGACGGCGGACGAGACGAGCGAGAACGAGTGATGCGCTCGGTCAGCGATCTTGCCGTGCATGTCGGGCTGACAGCCGCCTGCCGGGCATTTGGGCTGAACCGTGGGCTCGTGTATCGCGATCGCGCCCGGCATCGCGCCATCGGCCCGCGGTGTGCGCCGCGGGCACGGCCACGGCCGCCGTTGGCTCTCTCGAGCGCCGAGCAGGAGTTGCTGCTTTCGCTGCTCAACAGCGAGCGCTTCGCCGATGTGGCCCCGCCCACGGTCTATGCCACGTTGCTCGATGAAGGCCGGTATCACGGCTCGATCCGCACGATGTACCGGGTCCTGGCAGCCCACAATCAGGGCGGGGAGCGGCGTCATCAGCGCCTGCACCCCGTCTACGCCAAGCCCGAGCTGCTTGCCGTACGACCCAATGAAGTGTGGAGTTGGGATATAACCAAATTGAGGGGCCCAGCCAAGTGGGTGCACTTCCACTTATACGTGATCCTCGACATCTTCAGCCGCTACGTCGTCGGATGGATGCTCGCGCAGCGCGAATCCGCCGAGCTCGCCGAGCAGCTGATCGCCGAGACCGTGCAGAAGGAAAATATCGAGCCCGGGACCTTGACGTTGCATGCCGACCGCGGCACCAGCATGCGCTCGAAGCCCGTGGCCGCGCTGCTGATCGATCTGGAAGTTGCCAAGACCCACAGCCGCCCGCACGTCTCAGACGACAATCCGTACTCCGAGGCGCAGTTCAAGACCCTGAAATACCGGCCCGACTTCCCCGAGCGGTTCGGCTCGATCGAGGATGCTCGTGCTCACTGCCAGCAGTTCTTCCGCTGGTATAACCACGAACATCGCCATGGCGGTATCGGCTTGATGGCCCCGGCCGCCGTGCATCATGGCACCGCTGCAGCGATCCGCGCACAACGCTCCTGCACGCTCAATGCCGCCTTCGCTGCCCACCCTCTGCGCTTCAAGGGCATCGCCCCACAGCCCCCGGAACTGCCCACCGCAGCCTGGATCAATCCACCGAAAAAGGAGATGACCCCGCCGCCAACCACACCCGTTTGCTCGCTAATCTCATGACACCAGGCGTTCCAAAATCATTGACACGTTCCGTTGCCGGGGCGGCGCAGACATCCGCCAATCAGGGTCGGAAGTCAGGCGGTACTGTACGGATCTCAAGGCCCTACGGCCGGGATCCTCTAGAAGTCCTCGTTTCTCCGCTTCCATCCTGCCAGGATAAATGGATCCTCAGGCAATTCCCGGCTGCCGCCATTTTCGTCACTGACCGTTCACGGGTTACAGTCGACGTTGACTCCGTACTGACTCGCCTTCACGGACTGACTGCCATGGAGGCGAAAGTGGGGGTCGGCGTCTCCAGGGGGCTATCCGGGAAGGAAATCTGTCGCGAGCTCAATATCAGCTACAACACTCTGAAAACTCATCTGAAGCACATCTACGCGAAGACGCATACGAGGCACCAGACCGACCTCGTCCGAATCCTTGCCGCAGGACTGCACATCACCGGCATCGACGACGAAGGTGGGCCTGCATGAGCGTAACAACCGGGAGCGCTGTCGATCCGTTTTACACACCGAGAAAATTGGCTGGCATCCAGACGGAAGGCGGCAACTCAAGGTGCGGAAAGTGCCCGGCGTCGACGATCTCCACGCTCGCGGAAGGCCAAAGCGCCTTCCATGCCGGGATATCGCTCTCATCGTGTGCTTCCGGTGAGGATGCGTAATGCTGCGTGACCTGCGCCGGCCCTGGGGTCGGCGGACGGGGTAATCGCGCGGGGGCTTGCGTTCCATTTCGACTTTCGCTATCGTTCCCGGTCATGGAGACCGTGCTTACGTTTCGCGGCCGAGCGGTCACTGCGGCCGAGGTCGGTGTCATTCGCGAGCTGATCGCCGCCCACCCCGGGGAGAGCCGGCGGCGGCTCTCCCAGCGGCTGTGCGCGGCATGGGACTGGCGACAGGTGAACGGAGCGCCGCGGGACATGGTGGCCCGGGGGTTGATGCTGGCGCTGTCCCGTGCGGGGCACATCGAGCTGCCGGCGGTGAAGTGGCGACCGCCGAACCCATTGGCCGTACGGGCGCGACCGGGGTCGATCGAGGTCGAGCGCACGCCGGTTTCGGGGAAGCTGCGCGAGCTGGGGGACTTGGTGTTCCGGCAGGTGCGTCGCACGGGCGAGGAGCGCCGCTTCAATGGCCTGCTCGAGCAGCATCATTACCTCGGCTACAGTCAGCCGGTCGGCGAGCAGCTGAAGTTCATGGTGTACGCCGGGGAGCGGCCGGTGGCGCTGTTTGCCTGGAGCTCGGCGGCGCGGCACCTCTCGCCACGCGACCGCTACCTCGGGTGGAGCCCGGCGTTGCGGCAGCGCAACATCCGCTTCCTCGCCTACAACACCCGCTATCTGATCCTGCCGTGGGTGCAGGTGCCGCACTTGGCCTCACACCTGCTCTCGAGGATGACGCGGATGCTCTCTGGCGAGTGGGAGAAGGTGTATGGCCACCCGGTGTACTTTGCCGAGACGTTTGTCGACACCACGCGCCATCGGGGGACGTGCTACCGGGCGGCGAACTGGGTGATGCTGGGGCGCACCCAGGGGCGGGGCAAGGATGATCTGACGCATCGGCCGAACCGGACGTTGAAGGACGTGTTGGGCCTGTCGCTGGTCAGTGATTTTCGCGAGCGGCTGTGCTCATGAGCGGCAAGCACAAGCGCCATCGGCGCCGCAAGCCGCCGCAGCTGAAGGTCTCGCAGGAAGAGTTGACGGCGATCGTGACCAAGGCCGAGACGGCCTTGAGCGCCGAGGAAAGCGGCAAGCTCAAAGCGGCGGTCGCGCTGATTGGGTTTTTGCGCACCGAGATCGATGCGAAGACGCTCTCGGTGGAGCGATTCCAGCGGATGATCTTTGGGGCGGCGACGGAGAAGACCGAGGCGGTACTGGGCGAGGCACAGGGGCAGCTCCCACCTGACACCACGGGCGAGAGAGCACGCGAGGACCGGCCCCCACGAGCCGGCCATGGCCGCAACGGCGCCTCGGTGTACACCGGGGCGAGGCGGGTGAAGATCACGCACCCGAGCCTCTCGGGTGGGGATGCCTGCCCGGGGTGCAGCCAGGGCAAGGTGTATCCGTGCGCCGAGGCGGCGCAGGCGGTACGGATCGAGGCGATGGCGCCGCTCTCGGCCACCGTGTACGAGCGTGACCGGCTGCGCTGCAATCTGTGCGGAGAGGTCTATACCGCCCCGGCACCCGTGGGGGTGGGCGAGGACAAGTACGACGAGACGGTCCCGGCCATGATCGGGATGCTGAAGTACGGCGCAGGGTTGCCTTTCAACCGCATCGAGCGGCTGCAGGGCGGGATGGGGGTGCCGCTGCCGGCGGCGACCCAATGGGACTTGGTGAAGACGGGCGCTGAGAAGTACGTCCCGGTGCACGAGGAGTTCATCCGCCAAGCCGCCCAGGACGCGCTCGTGCACAACGACGACACGACGATGAAGATCCTGCATCTCACGCGTGAGCAGCGCGCGGCGGCCCTTGGGAATGACGCCGAGGAGAGCCGCACGGGCGTGTTCACCTCCGGGATCGTCGCGGTCGGCGGTGGCAGGAAGATCGTGCTGTTTTTCACCGGGGTGAGACATGCCGGAGAGAACCTCGATCAGGTTCTGAAGCGCCGCTCGGCCGAGCTGCCGCCGCCGATCCACATGTGCGACGGCCTGGCGGCGAACGAGCCGAAGGAGTTTGAGACGCTGCTCGCCCGATGCCTCGCGCACTCGAGACGCCGCTACGTGGAGCTCGCCGAGAGCTTCCCCGATGAGGTGCGCTTCGTGCTCGAGACGCTGCGGGAGGTGTACCGGATCGATGCCGATGCCCGCAAACAGGGACTCTCCCCCGAGGAGCGGCGGCTGCTGCACCAGAAACAAAGCGGGCCGTTGATGGAGCGGCTCGGCGAGTGGATGCAGGCGCAGTTTGCCGAGCGGCGCGTCGAGCCGAACTCCACCCTCGGGGAAGCGATCCAGTACATGACCAAGCACTGGAGTGCGTTGACGCTGTTTTTGCGCGTGGCAGGCGCGCCGCTCGACAACAACGTGTGCGAGCGGGTGCTCAAAAAGGCGATCCTGCATCGAAAGAACAGTCTGTTCTACAAGACCCTGAACGGTGCGCGGGTCGGGGACATCTTCATGAGCCTGATCCACACCGCCGAGCTCGCAGGCGTCGATGTGTTCGATTACCTGGTGGCCCTACAGCGCCATGCGCGCGAAGCGGCCGAGCAGCCCGGGCAGTGGATGCCGTGGAATTACCAGAAGGCCCTGGCGAGCCTCTCGCGAGGCCCGCCAGCGTAGCCGATCAGGCTCGAGGGGCCTCTCTCCCGGGAGCATCGAACCCGATGCGACGCCACATCGGCGCCGCCTGGGCGCGCTGCGGGTCGCCTCCCCAGATCAGCGCGGTGAACTCGTGCGCCGCAAGGCGCCGGCTCGGCGCATCGGTTGCCGCCGGCCAGTACCGGAAACGCCCCGCCGACATACGCTTCGTCGCCAGCCAAAAGCCCTGGCCATCGTAAACCAGGAGTTTTATAGCCTTCGCCGAGCGCGACCGGAACACAAAGACCGTGCCCGAAAGTGGGTCGGCCAACAGCACGGCACGGCATGCCTGACTCAACCCGTCGATCCCCCTGCGGAAATCCACCGGCTCGATCGCCACCAGCACCCGCATCTGCGGAGTGATCTGGATCACGGCTGCGTTCCCCAGCCCTCGCGACACAACTCGAGCACCATCTCCTTGGCGGCCCCCGGGTCCATCTCGAGCTCAAGATGCTGCCCGGCAGGGCCCGCAAGGCGCAGCCGGCACACCGCGCCGGCACGCGGCAACGCCGGGGTCAGATCGAGGAACTTCATCGCCCCTGCGCGGCGTCGCTGGTCGTCCCCGGACGGCGGCGCGGCCACCGGCCCACCGCTGGCGCGCTTGAGCTTGTTGTACTCAAGGCCCAGTGCTCGTGCCGTCCGATACACCCCATGCTGCCGCGCCAGCCTCCCTGCCGCCGCCCACACCCACCCCGGCAGCGCCTTACCGCGACTGCCTCCCCGCCGATACTCATCCAGCCGCCGCCGGAGCCGGCTCAAATCCGCCGGCTGATCGCTCTCGGTTCTGCTCATGCGTCGCTCCCATCGCCCGGAATGGGCGTGCTCGCAACGCTACCGACCTCCACCGTCGCCGGTCACGCATCCTTGCCGGAAGGACACGTTTCTCTGAGTGCTTCATCAGTACCCCGAATGTAACCATTCCGGGTACTTGGACCGCAAGCAGCCAAACAAGTGTCACTCACTTACGCGTTTCTCAATAATCGCAGGGTGAATTCCTGGACGTGCTCGGCGCGGCTCCCGTTCGCCGCTGTTGATGAGTAGAATGGAAGCATGGAATAGATCGATATGCTCGCTGCCGGGTCCGGAGCCGTTCCGTCTGCTGGTATGCGTACCGAGTCTGGCGCATCTCATGCTGTCAGAAACAGGGGCGTTCATCTCTTTGCTTACGGTGGTGTCGCAACTAGCGGACTGCGACCAAGGACCATATCAGCGCCCTTTTCCGCCATCATGATGGTGACGGCATTAGTATGCCCCCCGACGATGCGTGGCATTGCCGACGCGTCGATGACGCGTAGACGCTCCACTCCTTTAACCCGCAGCCGTGAATCAAGTACGGCATCACGGCCAGTGCCCATTGCGCAGGTGCTTGTCGGATGATGCGCAATGGCCGCATTAGCACGCATATAACTTTCCAATTGAGAATCTGCCTGTACTTTCTCACCCGGACTCTTTTCTCCAACGACAAAATCTGCCATTGGCTTCGTGTGAAAGAACTCTCGCATCTCCCGAATCGCCTTAATCAACAGTTTTCGATCTTCAGTCTTGCTCAATATATTTAGCTGGATGCGCGGGTTGTCCAACGGCGTTACCGAACGCAGTTTGACCCAGCCGCGACTCTCCGGATGCAGCACAATATTGCTGCAGTACAAGGCATTTCCTAGCGGCTTACGAACACCTGGGAACCATACGCGGGCATCCATTCCGGTGGCGTTGACCATAAACTCTATATCTGGAAACGCCAGTTCTGAGCGGCTGCGGTAGAAAGCAATGGATGCCAGTGGAAGATTTGAGACGACACCGGTGCCAAATAGCTTCCACTGAATCACCGACAAAATCATTCGATCGGCTCGCATTTGCCGGATCAGCGCAATGCGTCGCCGAGGAATGTATGATGCGCCAACTGACACATGTTCCTGGAGATTCTTTCCCACGCCGGGTAGATCTTGAACCACTTGAATGCCGAAAGATGACAATTCCTCTGCAGGTCCAATTCCAGAAAGCATCAGCAACTGCGGTGAGTTGTATGCGCCTCCGCAAAGCAGCACCTCGCAATCCGCCCGTATTTGTTTTAATTTCCCGTCTTGAATTACTTCGACGCCTACTGCGCGGTGGCTTTGCAACAAGACTCTGGTAACTCGTGCCCGCAGCTCGAGGATTAAATTTGGTCGGTGCAGCACAGGTTTGAGGTAACGCTCCGCAGTGCTGCCGCGTCTACCTTTGTAAATGGTAAAGTCGGGCTTCCCAAATCCCTCGTACTCCGTTCCGTCAAGATCTGTGGCAATGAAGCGGCCTCGCTTCCGCGCCGTTTCCATGATCGTGGCGAACAGAGTCGGGTCCGGATGATGCTGGGAGACTGGCAGCGGCCCGGAGCCCCCATGGTACGGCGAATCACCGCGCCAATGCGACTGTGATCGTCGAAAGTAAGGCAGCACTTCCGTCCAAGACCATCCATCGCATCCGAGGCGGGCCCAGGTCTTGTAATCTTCTGGATGTCCTCTACCGTAGAGCATTCCATTGATGGATGAAGAGCCTCCCAGCAGCTTCCCGCGGGGCAGAAACAGAATTCTGCCATCGAGTGCCGGCTCCGGCTCCGTTTGATATCCCCAGTTTACGATGGGGTCTCGCATCATTGGGAAGAACCCGAGCGGCATTTTCATAAGCCGGTGTCGATTTATTCCACCCGCCTCCAACAGAAGAACGCGCGTATCCTGCTTCTCGGTCAGACGCGTCGCGAGCACGCAGCCCGCTGAGCCTGCGCCAACTACGATGTAATCGTAGACTTCAGTCGTCGCCATTTCTGACTCCGCTATGCGAGGGCGCACGCGTGCAACAGCAGGCTCGTATGGCGTGCCTCCGTATCTGGCTCGGCCTGGCCACATCCGGCACTGACCGTTACCGCGCTCGTACCTATGACCTGCTGCATAGATGTGAGCTTGGCTGTCATTCAGACGACTCGAAGCGACTTATTAGGAGCACCAGTTCTTGGGGGGGTCGATCACAAAATAGTCGAATACAGTGTGATCCGGTGTTGAGATACGTCGGCCGCGACCGATAAAAGCGTGGCGGGTCAACCAGTCGTGCGGACCGACGGGCGCATCGAACGTCGGCAGGCATATAAAATACGTGTCTGGCGCGATAGTCCATCTGGTACTCCCGTCCGCCGATGGTCGCTGTTGGCTGGGCATATTCTTTTTCTCAGGAGGCAGCGGATGGCCGTCGCTATCTCGGCCATATAGAAAGCCACGATTATTTATATAGATCGGTGTGCCGTCTGAGGCCTCTAGCATGTAGTGGGCGTTTAATTCGCTCGCCCCGTCGCTATGTCCTCGAGCCCAATCCGCGCCGCTGAAGGGAATCACACGGCCCTGGAGTCGCGGTCCGGAGATATCTCCGCCTGCCGGCGGCACGTAGACGCGCCCGCCACTCGGTGTCGTCGGCGAAAAGCGCGTCCGCTCCGTAAAGAATATGCGAATCCGAAAGGCGAAAAGCGTGGGAATTGCCTTGACTAGCGCGAAGTCATAGGTATCTGAAGGCAGTGGGGAATCGCTCATTATTTCCATTCGCCTTAATTAATGTAGCGACACGGCAGGTTTGTCGTACGTCGCAAACCGAAGCTTCGCAATTCACATCAGCGCATCGACGCTGAACCGAGCAGATTGTATTGACGGGTTTGCCTGTCCGCTTGCGCTACGATGAACTCGCCAGTTGCGCACAGGAGAACTCTGCGGTACATACGAGTGACCAAAGAAGCGCCGTTGAGGCTAGTCAAAGACCCGAGCGGGGCGAGACGATCGCATTGCGCCGGGTTGAAAGTACCGCAGAACAGTTGCCACGCTACGATGTCCAGTCATTGCCACGACTTCAGGGAGGGCGACCTCCTGGCGTTCAGCTTCAGTGACAAACCCGGATCTCAGTGAGTGCGCGCCGACGCTATGTGGAGTTCGCCGAGAGCTTCCCCGAGGAGGTGCGCTTCGTGCTCGAGACGGTGCGGGAGGTGTACCGGACCGATGCCGATGCCCGTAAACAAGGGCTCGACGGTGAGCAGCGGCTGCGGCTGCACCAGAAACAAAGCGGTCCGTTGATGGAGCGGCTTGAGCAGTGGATGCAGGCGCAATTTGCCGAGCGGCGCGTCGAGCCGAACTCCACTCTCGGGGATTCCCCGGCCTGAGCGGCAAGCGCTGATCGATGGGGATCGGGAATTCACGGTGAGACGCCAGGCAGAGCTGCTGGCTGTTTCTCGCGCGAGTGCCTATTACCGGCCGCGCCCGGTGTCGGAGCGAGACGTGAAGTTGATGCGCCGGCTCGACGAATTGCACCTCGATGCGCCGTTCTACGGCGCCCACAAACTCGCTGCCACGCTGCGACGTGAGGGACATGCGGTTGGTCGTCGCCACGTCGGGACGCTGATGCGGCGGATGGGGATCGAGGCGATGTACCGCAGGCCGCGCACGAGCATTCCGGCCCGGGCGGCGACAATTTACCCGTATTTGCTTGAGAACGTGGCCATCGAGCGCCCCGACCAGGTGTGGGCATCTGACCTCACGTACCTCCCCATGGCGCACGGATTTCTGTATTTGATGGCGATCCTGGATATCGCCAGCCGTAAGGTGCTCTCTTGGCGCATATCGAACACAATGAGCGCGGACTTCTGCGTGGAGGCCCTCGAAGAGGCACTCCGGACGTTTGGGCCGCCGGAGATCTTCAACACCGATCAGGGCTCGCAATTCACGAGCGACGAGTGGATCGCGCCTCTTAAGGCCGCCGGTGTGGCGATCAGCATGGACGGCAAGGGCCGGTGGATCGACAACGTCTTCATCGAGCGCCTGTGGCGCAGTGTGAAGTACGAGGACGTGTACTTGCGCGCTTACGCCTCCGGGAGCGAGGCGCGTCAGTGCCTCACCCGGTACTTTGCCTTCTACAACGCACGGCGCCTTCACGAATCCCTCGGCTACGCCACGCCCGATGAGGTGTACTTCGGCGGCGCCACAGCCACGCGGGCAGCGGCCTGACGGAGCGATCGTGACCAGAACGGAGGTACCGAACCAGAGCTTTTCCCGCCCTCCGGGCGTGAGACTGCACTGCGGGGGAAGACGATTGAAGATCGGAGAGCAAGAGATCATCATCAGCAACTGCCCAGACCAATCCACTGATATGGCCCACTCTTGTCAAGCGGGGCACGAGTTGTTCTCGCAGTCTTGCGCATAGGTGGTTGTCCTGGGCATCGCACCGGATGGGCAACGCGACGCGCGGCAGCTTGAAGCGACGATGGATCACTCTGATATCCGCGGGTTGGTTGCCGCATTACATCGGTCCGTCGCAGGGCTGCCTCGCTCTTATGTCGGGGATCATCACATGAGGATGCCCACATAGTGGACCAGAGGATTCCCTTCACCGTGTGCCGCGCATCGCGTTGCCCATCCGGTGTGTGTCAATTACGTCATGACTCTGTTCTCCGACTGCACTCGTGCGACGATGTTCAGGTGCCCACGCTTACCTGTTGACCGATGCTCCAGACGAATCCGACAAGCTCCCGGGCGATCGCCACGCAGATCTTGTTGTGCTGCAAGCCTCGAGCGGTGAGTGTCCGGTAACGATGGTTCAGACGCAGCGCCCGCCAGGCGATCGCGCGCACGGCAAAGGGTTGCTGTTGCTGGCGCTTCTGCAGCGGCGCGGTGATACGCGGGGGGAAGCGGTAGTTCCAGGCCGCCTCGATCAGCACCCGGCGCGCATGGCTGTTCCCGGTTTTGGTGATCGCCCCGAGCCGGCGCCTATCCCCGCTGGTGTGCTCGGTGGGCACCAATCCCAGATAGCCCATCAATTCGCGCGGATGGGCAAAGCGCTTGAGCTCTCCCAGTTCTGCCACCAGGGTAGTGGCCACCAGTTGATCTACTCCGCGCAGCGTCATCAGTGCGAGCACCAGGGGCCGCATTCTCCAGTGCTCGAGTTCCCGTGCGAGCGCTTCGCTCAGGCGCTCAACACGTGCCTGTGCCTCCGAGACCGCCTGCCGGTACTCCACGAAGGCGATGTTCTGGGCACGATGGGCGAAGGAGAGCGCGGCCAAGTAGCGTTCATGGGCCGCCGTCCAGGAAGTCTTACCGCTATAGCGGCGGCCGTGGCGCAGCAGCAGGGCCTTGAGCTGCTGTCGGCTCTTGAGCCGCGCGCGTACGGCATCGACACGGGCACGGCTCAAGTCCCGGATCGCTTCACCGCGCTCGTCCGACACAACAGCAAAGCGCAATTCGGCAGCTCGCGCAAGGCTTGCCAGGGACAGCGCATCGCGCCGATCGGTCTTGACCCGATCGCCTGGCCGACGCGGTATCTTCGAGGGCGCCACCACCTCACAGCGGTAGCCTGCGGCTCGCAGCTCGCGCGCGAGCGCAAAACCGCACGGTCCGGCCTCGTACACGATGAACAACCGCGCTGGATCGCCAAGCTTTGCCAGAGTCTTGGTGAGTTCGGCAAACTTCGGACCGACCGTGCCCACAAACCGCGGTGCATCGTGTCCTTCCGGCAAGGATGCGTGACCGGCGACGGTGGAGGTCGGTAGCGTTGCGAGCACGCCCATTCCGGGCGATGGGAGCGACGCATGAGCAGAACCGAGAGCGATCAGCCGGCGGATTTGAG
>JAJZLX010000694.1 GCA_021850555.1 Pseudomonadota bacterium
TGTCGGCGACGAGTCCGGCGCCGGCCTGATAGCTGTACTCGTCGCCGCGGAACACCAGCGTGCGGATGGTGATCGCATGGTCCATGTCGCCGCGCGCCCCGAAGTAGCCGACGGTGCCGCCGTAGAGGCCGCGGCTCACGGGCTCCAGCTCATCGATGATCTGCATGGCGCGCACCTTGGGGGCACCGACCAGCGTGCCGGCCGGAAACGCCGCCGCGAACAGATCGAACGCGTCGCTCCCCGAGCCGAGCCGGCCGTTGACGCCGCTCACCATGTGCATGACATGGCTGTAGCGTTCGATCGTCCGGTACGGGTCGACCGTGACGGTGCCGGCCTGCGCCACGCGGCCGAGGTCGTTGCGCGCGAGATCTACGAGCATGACGTGCTCGGCGTTTTCCTTTGGATCGGCGCGCAGCTCGGCCTCCCGCGCCGCATCGGTCGCCGGATCATCCGAGCGGGGCCGGGTGCCGGCAATGGGCCGCAGTTGCGCCGCGCCGTCCTTCAGGCGCACCAGCGCCTCGGGCGAGGAGCCGACCACCGTCACCTCACCGAGGGCGCAGTAGTACATGTAGGGCGAGGGATTGATCAGGCGAAGCGCCCGGTAGGCCTGGAAGGGGTCGAGCTCGTGCCGCCCCTGGAAGCGCGCGGACAGCACCAGTTGGTACACGTCCCCCGCGGCAATGTACTCCTTCACCCGTTTCACACCGCCGATGTATTCGGCACGGCTGCTGCAGGGTGTCGGGACGGCGTACCGGCCGGAGCGGCCGCAGTTGGGCAGCGCCCCGCGCAGCGCCCGGATGACTTCTTTTCTCAAGGCCTGCCGCTCCTGCTCCGAGCCGGCATGCAGCAGGGCGATGCCCCGGGTCAGGTGATCGAACACCAGCAGCGAGCGGGGCGCCACGTAGTGCAGCGCAGGCACGTCCGGCTCCTTCCCGGCCGCAGTCGGCAGCCGCTCGAAGAATCTCACCACGTCGTAAGCAGCGTAGCCAACCAGGCCGCCGGCGAGCGGCACACCCGGAATGCCCGGCTCGGGCGCCGGAGTGCGGCTCAACGCTTCGCGCAGTCCGCCGAGCAGCTCCGCGCCGGTGCGTGGTACGGGCCGCCGCTCGGTGCCGATCGTGAGTCCGTCACGGTCGAGCCGCACGGTGAGCGCATCGCCGAAGCCAACGAAAGAGTAACGTCCCACGCGCTCGCCGCCCTCCACGCTTTCCAGGAGGAAGTGCGGCGCGAACCCGGCAAGCTTCATGAACGCCGAGACCGGCGTGTCGAGGTCACCTGGTATGTCGAAAGGCTGCTTCAACGTGTTCTCCCGGATTCAAGCACGACAAAAACCCATCCCGGCGTCCGGAGATGGGTTTTGGCGGATGGATGCGTTTTCTTGGGTGAGAAACTAGCAGCCCGCGGCCCACTCCGGTCGAGGAGTGCGCCACCACCAGGCCTCACGGCCGAGGGTGTGATTGGGCTGGTGAAGAAGCATGGCCGGAGCCTACACCTGCGTTGCGGGGGATACAATACCCGCCCCTTGCACCGATAGGGATCCGCCGCCATGCCCTCGTTCGATGTGGTCTCAGAGCTCAACGCGCACGAGGTGGCCAACGGCGTAGACCAAGCCAATCGGGAGATCGCCCAGCGCTTCGATTTCAAGGACACCGGGGCGCGATTCACCCTCGAGGACCTTACCGTGACTCTCGAGGCGCAGGTGGACTTTCAGCTCAAGCAGATGCTGGAAATCCTCAAGCTGCGCCTGGGTCGGCGGGGCATCGATCTCAAGTGCCTGGAGGTGAAGGACTCGCAGATCACCCTGTCCTCGGCCCGCCAACAGGTGCTGCTGCGCCAGGGCATCGACGCCGAGACCGCCAAGAAGATCACCCGCCTGCTCAAGGACTCGAAGCTCAAGGTCCAAGGCAGCATCCAGGGCGAGAAGGTGCGCGTCAGCGGCAAGCAACGCGACGATCTGCAGGCCGCCATCCAGCTGCTGCGCGCCGCGCCGCTCGATGTGCCGCTGCAGTTCAACAACTTCCGGGATTGAGCGCGTCCGGTGTTTCAACGGCTCATCGCGCAGCTGTGGCTCGGGTTTCTGATCCTGTGGTGGGCCTGGGCGCTGTTCAACAAGAAGGCGAGCCGCGGCCGCTCGTGGCGGGGCAGGGCGTGGGGAATGCGCCTCGCCCTGATCGCCGCGATCATCGTCGTCGTGCAGCTGACGCGCCTGTCGGGCCTCGGGGCCTGGCTGGACCGCCATGGCGACTTGCTTCTGCGGCCGGCCCGATTCTGGCAGTGGACCGGACTTGTGCTGTGCCTGGCGGGCTTCCTGTTCGCGATCTGGGCGAGGCTGTACCTCGGCCGCAATTGGGGCATTCCGATGTCCTTGCGCGAGCAGCACGAGCTGGTGACCGGCGGCCCCTATGCCCGTGTGCGCCATCCCATCTATTCCGGCCTCATGCTCGCCGGGCTCGGCACCGTGCTGGCGCTCGGCATGCAGTGGCTGCCGGCGATGGTGTTGGTTGGGGTGTTTTTCGTGCTCAGCGCGCGCACCGAGGAGAAGATGCTGTCCGAGCAGTTCCCGGACGCCTATCCGCCCTACCGGCGGCGGACCAAGATGCTGATTCCGTTCGTGCTGTGAAAGAGCGTCCGCGTTGCGCCGGCCGGGAGCGCCCCGCATCGATGAAATCGATTGATTGTAAAATTCCGATAAAGACCATATATCGCATGGCGGAGAGGTTCGCCCGTGGCCGACATCAAGCTCAAAGACCTGCGCTATCTGGTCGCGGTGGCCGACACCCGCCATTTCGGGCACGCGGCCGAGCGCTGCTTCGTCAGCCAGCCGACGCTCTCCGCACAACTGAAAAAGCTCGAGCAATACCTCGGGGTGCAGCTCATCGAGCGCCAGCCGAACAACGTCGCGCTCACGGAAGCGGGCGAGCAGATCGTCACGCGCGCGCGGCGCATCCTGGAGGCGTGCGAGGACGTGACCACCCTGGCGCGCACCCTGCGTGATCCGCTGGCGGGACGGCTTCGCGTGGCGCTCCTGCCGACCATCGGCCCCTACCTGCTGCCGCTGGTGGCGCAGGCGCTTCACCGGGCGCTGCCGCGCCTGGAGTTGCACCTGCACGAGTATCAGACCGAGCCGATGCTGGCAAAGCTCAGAGGCGGCGAGCTCGATCTCGGCATCCTCGCGCTGCCGGTGGACCTCGATGGATTGCAGGCGCGGGAGCTGTACGCCGAGCCGTTCACGGTCGCCCTGCCCGCCGGCCACCGCCTGGCCAAGCGCGAGCGAGTCAATGTAAGCGACCTGGAGGGCGAGAAGCTGCTGCTGTTGGAGGAAGGCCACTGCCTGCGCGACCAGGCGCTTGCTGTCTGCAGCCGGGCGGGACTCGGGGAGAGCCAGGACTTCCGGGCCACCAGCCTGGAGACACTGCGGCAGATGGTGGCCACGGGGGCGGGCATCACGCTGCTGCCACAGCTGGCCACTCAGGGCGCGTACGCCAACGCGCGGGGTGTGGCCGTGTTGCCCTTCTCCAAACCCGTGCCTATCCGGCAGATCGGCGCAATCTGGCGCAAGACCACGGCGCGCCGGGCCGCCATTGACGCGGTATGCGACCTGATCTCAAAGCGCGTGGGGTGAGATTGTCTCTCTGGCATAATCGGGCGCCGTGAGCCGTCCACCCGTCCCCGCCGACCACGTCACCCCCTACGACCGGTTCTGCTGGAGCGATGTCGAGGTCGAGCGCATGTTGGTCTCGGGCGAGCAGCGCCAGGCGCTGACCGCCTATTTCGGCGAGGCGGAATACCGGGCGCTGGCGGGACTGGCACGCCGGGCACGGCGCACCGGAACGAAAGACTCCCTGCCGCATGTGCTCGTGATCCCGGGCATCCTGGGCTCGCAGCTCGGGCTGCGGCGGCGCCGGCCTCTGCCGGATGACGTACTTTGGGTGGACCCGCTCGACATCCAGAACGGTCGCCTGCCGCTGTTGGATCCGGCCGCCGGCACGCCCGTCGTGCCGCTCGGTGTGGTGCTGTTCTCGTACCTGCGGCTGAAGTTGTATCTGCGCGCCCGTGGGTTTGCGGTCACGCTGTATCCCTACGACTGGCGGCTCGGCATCGAGGCGGCGGCGGCGGCGCTGGCGAAGGCCCTGCGCAATCACGATGCGGGCCGGGTATCGATCGTGGCCCACAGCATGGGCGGCCTCGTAAGTCGCGCCGCGCTCGCACTGCCGGAGGCCGGGCGCGTCGAGCGCGCGGTGCTGCTCGGAACCCCGAATCTCGGCGCGCTCGCACCTTTGCAGGCCCTGCGGGGTACGTACCCTGTGGTGAGGAACATGGCCCGTCTCGACCTGCTGCGCTCCGCAGAGGAGCTCACCGCACAGGTGTTCAGCGGCTTCACGAGCCTCTACCAGATGCTCCCCGGGCCCGAGTGCGGCGTGGATCTGCTCGACAGGGCGCAATGGCCCTCGCTCGGCCCCTCGCCCCGTGGAGAGCTGCTCGAGCACGCGCGGGGCTTCCTCGCAGGACTGCCTGCGCCGGACGAGCGCTTCGCGGCGATCGCCGGGGTGGGCCAGAAGACCGTGACGGCCCTGTCCCGGCGGCGCAACGAGTTCGTCTATACCATCACCCGCGGCGGCGACGGCACCGTGCCCGCCGCCAGCGCGGCCCTGAACGGGGCGAGGTCCTATTACGCGCCCGTCGCGCATAACGATCTGACGCGCGATGCCCGCATCGCCTCGGCCCTCGTCGATCTGTTGTCGAAAGGCTCGACCCGGCACCTGCCGACACGCTGGGTCAGCCGCAGCCGCGCGCAGGCCCGCATCGGCGATCGCCAGTTGTACCGTCTCAAGACCGACAAGCTCAACTGGCCGCACATGACACCCGAGGAGCGTCAGGTGTTCCTGCAGAACCTCAGCGAGCCGCCGCCGTTGCCGCTGCGGGTGCCCGGGATTCGCAAGCGCCGCAGCTGACCTCAGACCAGCTGCGGGTCCGTCTCGAGCACGCTGGCCGCGCCGCCCGCGACCACCTGGGCGAGGCCGGACACGCAGGGCAACACCTGCCGGGCATAGAAGTGCGCAGTATGGATTTTCGCCCGGTAGAACTGCCGGTCGGATCCGCCGAGGCCCGCGGCCGCGAGGGCTGCGGATTTTGCGAGCAGCCAGCCGCCCACGGTGAGGCCGCAGAGCTTCAGATACGGGACCGATACCGCGAGCCCCTGGACCGGGCTCGCGGCGAGCCCCGCGAGCAGCGAGCCGGTCGCCGTCTCCAGTTGCCCGACCGCCTGCAGCGCGCACTGGCGGGTGTCCCGTACCGCGGAGTCGGCGGTATCGAGCGCCTGAAGCTCGCGGCGCATGTCGGTGAGGAGAGTGCTCATGGCGGCGCCGCGGTCGCGGGCCAGCTTGCGGCCGATGAGATCGTTCGACTGGATGCCGGTCGTGCCTTCGTAGATGGTCGTGATGCGCACATCGCGCACGTATTGGGCGGCGCCGGTTTCCTCGATGAAGCCCATGCCGCCGTGCACTTGCACGCCGATCGCGGCGGTCTCATTTCCGGTCTCGGTGCACCAGCCCTTGACGATGGGAATCAGCAGATCGCCGCGGGCCTGCGCGGCGGTGCGCACCGCCTGATCCGGATGATGCGCCCCCAGATCGAGCTGCAGTCCCGCGTACAGCGCCAGCGCGCGCGAGGCTTCCGTACAGGACTTCATGGTGAGCAGCATTCGGCGCACGTCGGGGTGATCAATGATGGGTGCGGGTCCCGGCGCCTGCCCGCCCGGGAGCCTGCCCTGCAGGCGGCTGCGCGCGTACTCGGCCGCCTGTTGGAAGGCACGTTCGCCCACGGCGTAGCCTTCGACCCCCACCGCGAGGCGGGCGGTGTTCATCATGACGAACATGTATTCCAGGCCGCGATTCGGCTCCCCGACCAGGTAGCCGACCGCGCCCTTGTCGTGGCCGAATTCCATGACACAGGTCGGGCTGGCGTGGATGCCGAGCTTGTGCTCGATCGACACGCAGCGCACCTCGTTGCGCTCGCCGAGGGAGCCGTCGGCGTTCACCAGCACCTTGGGCACGATGAACAGCGAGATGCCCTTGACGCCGGGCGGCGCGCCTTCGATGCGGGCGAGCACCATGTGGATGGTGTTGTCGGTGAGGTCATGGTCGCCCCAGGTGATGAAGATCTTCTGCCCGAAGAGCCGGTACCGGTCCGCCTCGGGCAGCGCGCGCGCGCGTACCTGCGCCAGGTCGGAGCCCGCCTGCGGCTCGGTGAGCACCATGGTGCCCGTCCACTCCCCGCTCACCATCCTCGGCAGGAACAGGCGCCGCTGCGCATCGGAGCCGCTGCTCTCGAGCGCGTGCACGGCCCCGTGCGTGAGCATGGGGCAGAGCTTGAATGCAAGATTTGCCGAGGCGATGATCTCCTGCATCGCGCTGCTCACGGGCTGCGGCACGCGTTGTCCGCCGTAGCGCGGGTCGGCGCCTAGCTGCGGCCAGCCGCCCTCGGCGTATCGGCGGTAGGCGTCCTTGAAGCCCGTGGCCGCGTGCACGCCCTCGGGGCTCCAGCGGGCCCCTTCGCGATCGCCCGCGCGATTGAGCGGCTCGAGAACGGCCTCCGCGAACCGGCCGGCCTCCTCGAGGATGGAAGCGCCGAGCTCGTCGGAATAGTCGGCCAACGCGGGACAGGTGGCGAGCTGTCCGACGCCGAGCAGCTCCTCGAGCACGAAACGCAGCTCTCTCAGCGGTGCGCGATACATGAATCGACTCCCCTCGATGTCGCGTATTGAGCCTAGTGTAACCGTTTTTGGACGTTATCCTACTGTCCAGTAGCATACTTTCCCGTCAGTAGGATCGCGCCGGCCCGTCCGCAGGGGGGCGCATTCCGCCGATTCTCCGGTGAGACAGATATGTCAAACCTTCAGCTCGGCCGCGTGCGTCGCCGCGCAAGCCCTTGAGCAGCGGGGCCGTTATGACAAAGCCCGAGCGAGCGCTTCGCCAAACCGAAAGGCGCGGGAGGAACGCGAGCGAATTCACAGCGCCGCTTGGGGTATGCTGTCACCCTTCGAAGACGAGATGAGCATGCACTCGGCAATCGGCAAGATTTCCCACCCCCCTGGCGCCCATGGGATCGGGCACGTACCGGGCAGTGGCGGGCTGCTCACGGTGGAGGGGATCGGCTGGGAGCTGCGCGCGGCCCTGCCACCGCTCAGGCTCCATTCCGTATCGATCTACGATGTCCAGGGCAACGTCCTGTGGCTCAGTGAAGGGGCGCTCGGGCCGGACGAGCATGCGCTCGTGCTCGAGGCCCTCGAGAGCCTCGCCGGCGAGGCTCAGGGAGCCGGCGGCGGGCAAAAGCTGGAGGACGGACGAACCGCGGCATTTCTGCCCGTGCGGGCCCCCCAGGGGTTTCTGGTCGGGCTGGTGATGGTCCTCGCGGAGTTCAAATTGGCCGGCGAGGGCTTGCTCAATCGCATCTCGACGGCTCCCGTCCGCGCCGCGGCGCAAAAGCTGGCCCCGCTCCTGCGCCCTGCCGGATCGCACGCCGACCAGGATCCCACCCACGTGATGCTGTCCCTGGCTGACGAGGAGCCGTCGGCGGCCCCCGCGGACCCGAGCAACGGCAATCCGCCGCAGGGGGCCGGCCCAGTGCTCGCGCCCACAGCGGTGGACGAGATCCTGGGGCGTGGCGAGATTACGCTCGAGCTCGAGTCACCGGACGCTTCCGCCGCGCAACCGCCGACGCTCTCCCCGCCTGCCGATTCCCGGTCCGTCGATCGCGCCACCGCTGCCGCCGCCATTGAGCCTGCGCCGCCCCCCCCGGCTACCGCCTCCGAAGCGGCTCCGGTGATCCTGGAGGTGCTGCCCTTCGTCAAGCTGCGTGCCGGCGGCCGCACGCGCCGCTTCGAGGTGTTGCCTCGGGGGACGGCCCGCCAGAACCGCGATCCCGCGTCCCTCGATGCGCTGGCTGTCGACCGGCTGCTCTCATGGCTCACCGCGCATCGTGACGTCTGGACGCAGGAGCCCACCGGCTTCACGCTCAACCTGTCCATCGCCACGTTGGAGGACGAGCGCTTCCTGCGCCACCTCGCCGCGCGGCTCGCAAGGAGCGGCATCTCCGCCGACACCCTGGGGTTCGAGATCGCAGAGCCGCTGTGCACGCAGCGCCGCGCACAGGTGGAGCGATTCATCGGCGGCTGCGAGCGGCTCGGCTGCTTCGTCGTCATCGACGGCTTTTCTTTCGAATCGACGGTGGTGCCGCTGCTGCGGTCCAAAGCGGTGCGCCTGGTGAAGATCGATTCACGCCTCACCGCCTCGGTGCTGAAGGACAAGCTGTCCCAGGCGCTGGTCGTCGCGATCGTGCAGGCGGTGAAGGTGCTCGGCATCCATTGCGCGGCACAGCAGGTCGACACGCAACTGGCGGTGCGTTGGCTGACCGCGATCGGCTGCGACTTCGCTCAGGGTCAGATCCTCGCCCGTCCGCTGCCGATCGAGCGACTGCAGCAGCCCGGGATCGACTGACGCGGCCGAGTCCGCGGTCACGACGACTCGAATTCAGGTAACATTCAGGCTCCACGGGCAGCCCCACGGCCCGTGGTCCATGGAAACATGAAGATCAAGACCGTCATCGTCGACGACGAGGCGTTCTCGAGGCGCGGCATCGAGCTGCGGTTGCGCGGAACGCCGGATTTCGAGGTGGTCGCTGAATGCGGCAACGGCCGGGACGCGGTGCGCATC
The DNA here is from genome assembly GCA_021850555.1 of Pseudomonadota bacterium. Next base: position 8,712 of record JAJZLX010000694.1, read on the forward strand.
ATCGGCCAGGAGCGCCCGGATCTGGTGTTTCTCGACATCCAGATGCCGGCGCTCTCCGGTTTCGAAGTGCTGGCGCACATCCCGCAGGACGACATGCCCCTGGTGGTCTTCGTGACCGCCTATGATCAATACGCGGTGCGGGCGTTCGAGGCGCGGGCCGTCGACTACCTGTTGAAGCCCATCGACGAGCGGCGCTTCGAGATGACCCTGGAGCGGGTGCGCCAGAGCATCCAGGCGCGCAACGCGGTGGATCAGCGCGACAAGCTGCTTGCGGTGGTGGCGGAGATCACCGGCTCGGGAGAGATCGAGATCGAGACGCTGCTCGCCCAGGGCGATGCGGCGCTCGATGCGCGCTATCCGCAGATCCTGCCCATCCGCCAGGGCAGGCACACGGCGCGCGTGCCGGTTTCCTCGATCCAGTGGATCGACGCGGCGGGCGATTACATGTGCGTTCACGCCGAGGGCGAGACACACATCCTGCGCGGCACCATGAAGGAGCTGGAGGAGATCCTCGACTCCAGGCAGTTCCAGCGCGTGCACCGCTCGACCATCGTGAACCTGCGCTACGTCAAGAGCCTGCGCAAGCACATGAACGGGGAGTACTTTCTCACCCTGGACGGCGGCCAGGAGCTGAAACTCTCACGCACCTACCGCGACAAGATCGAGTACTTCCTCGGCGATGCCGCACTGCGGCGCAATGCCGCGGGGTGAGCGCACAGGCTAAACTGGCGCGCTCGCGGACCTCGTGCCGGATCTGCCCGGCGCACCCGCCGAACGACGCCAACCGAGGGGGCATTGCATCGTGGACCGAATCTGGCTGAAGTCCTACCCGCCGGGCGTGCCGGCAGAGATCGAGCCCGCGCGGTTGACATCGCTCGTGCAGTTGCTGGAGCACGCTTGCACGGCTCACCGGGACCGGCCGGCGTACGAGCAGCTCGGCAAGGTGCTGTCTTTCGCGCAACTGGAAGAGCAGTCGCGCGCGTTCGCGGCCTGGCTGCAGTCGGCGGGGCTCGCCAAAGGCGAGCGCATCGCCATCATGCTTCCCAACACGCTGCAGTATCCCATCGCCCTGTTCGGCGCGCTTCGCGCCGGACTCACCGTCGTCAATACCAACCCGCTGTATACCGCCCGTGAGCTCGAGCACCAGCTGACCGACTCCGGCGCGAGCGCAATCGTGGTGCTGGAGAATTTCGCGCATGTGGTGGCGGAGGTTGTGCCGCACTGCAGGCTCAAGCGCATCCTGGTGACCGCCGTCGGGGATTTTCTCTCCTTCCCCAAGTCCCACATCGTCAATTACATCGTCCGCCACCGGCGCAAACAGGTGCCCGAGTGGCGCATCCCGGGGGCCCTGTCGTTCCGTGACGCGGTGCGCTCCGGGCGCAGCATGGCGCTGCGGCCCATCGAAGTGGGTCCCGAGGATCTCGCCTTCCTGCAGTACACCGGCGGCACGACCGGCGTCGCCAAGGGGGCGATGCTCAGCCACGGCAACCTCTGCGCCAACATCCTGCAGGCGCAGGCTTGGCTCGGCAGCCGCTTCGAGGAGGAGCGCGGCGTACTGATCACCGCCATTCCGCTTTACCATGTGTTCGCGCTCACGGTGAACTGCCTCCTGTTCACCTACATCGGCTGGAAGAACGTGCTCATCATCAACGCCCGGGATTTCCCGGCGCTGGTGGCGGAGATGAAGGCCCAGCCCTTCGCATTCTTCAGCGGGGTGAACACCCTGTTCAACGCGTTGCTCAACACGCCGGGTTTCGACAAGGTGGATTTCAGCCGCCTCAAGATCACCCTGGGCGGCGGCATGGCCGTGCAGGCCTCGGTGGCGAAGCGCTGGAAGGATGTCACCGGCAACATCCTCACCCAGGCGTGGGGCCTGACCGAGACCTCGCCGGGGGTGACGATCAACCCCATTACCGATGAGTTCAACGGCTCGGTCGGCCTTCCGATCCCTTCCACCGACATCGCCGTCAAGGACGATGCCGGCAACGATCTGCCCGCCGGCCAGAGCGGCGAGATCTGCGTGCGCGGGCCACAGGTGATGCGCGGCTATTGGCACCGTCCCGAGGAGACCGCCAAGGTGATGGTGGCCGACGGATGGCTGCGCACCGGCGATGTCGGGTACGTGGACGAGCGCGGCTATGTCTACCTGCAGGACCGAAAGAAGGATCTGATTCTGGTCTCGGGTTTCAATGTATATCCGAACGAGGTGGAGGATGTCGTGGTGACCCACCCGGGTGTCCTCGAGGCCGCCGCCGTGGCGCAGCCGGATCCGCACTCCGGCGAAGTCGTCGCGCTGTACGTGGTGCTCAAAGACCCCAACGTCACCGAGCAGGACATCATCGCGCACTGCCGCAAGTCCCTTGCCGGCTACAAGGTGCCGAGGCACGTCTATTTCAGGCGCGAGCTGCCCAAGAGCAACGTCGGCAAGGTATTGCGCAAGGAATTGCGGGCGGACCCGACTAGCCAATAAGAAGCAAAACGCCGGCATCTCCGATGGAGGTGCCGGCGTCCGCTCGGGCGAGGATCAGCCGCTGCCGCGGATGCCGGAGGGAGGTGTCACCATCAACCGGTACCGCGGATG
>JAJZLX010000026.1 GCA_021850555.1 Pseudomonadota bacterium
TGCGGCCGCTGTCGAGCACCTCGTCGGCGACGGCGACGTTGCGCCGCACGGGCAAGCAGTGCATCAGGCGGCAATCGGGGGCGGTGCGGCTGAACCAGTCGTTGCGTACGCACCAGCCGGTGAGATGAGCACGCAGTGCGGCATCGGCCTCGGCGTCGCCGTAACACGACGTCGCACCCCACTCCTTCGCATAGAGGATGTGCGCGCCGGACAGCGCCTCGTCCCGCTCGTCCGTCTCGCGCACCGATCCTCCCGACAGCCCGGCCGCCTGGCGCGCTTTGTCCATGAGCGCCTTCGGCAGCGCAAACCCTTCCGGCCGCAGCACCACGACCTGCATGCCGCGCAGCGCCGCCATGTGCAGTGCAGCAGCCGGCACAGCGAGCGGCAGCGGGCGCGGGTGGTATGCCCAGGATAGAACGAACCGGCCGCCGCGCGGCACACCCAGATCGTCCATCGTCTTCCAGTCGGCGAGCGCCTGGCAGGGGTGGTTGACGGCGGATTCGAGGTTGATCAGCGGCTTCTCGATGAGCTCCGCCATGGCGTTGAATCTCGATTCGGCAAGGTCCGCCCCAAGATCCTTGCCGTCCGCGAAGGCCCGGATCCCGAGCGCATCGCAGTAGGAAGCGAGCACCGGAATCCCCTCACGCGCGTGCTCGGCCGCCGCCCCGTCCATGACCGCACCAAGCTTCGTCTCGAGCTGCCACGTTCCCTGACCGGGCGTGATGACGAAGGAGCTGCCCCCGAGCCGCGCCATGCCCGCCTGGAAGGAGGCCAGGGTGCGAAGCGAGGGATTGAGGAACAGCAGCCCCAGGATCCTGCCGGAGAGCGCGTGCGGCTCCGGAGAGCGCGTCAGCCGCCGCGCCAGCTCCAGCAACGCGATGATCTCTTCGCGCGTGAGATCCGCCAGGTCGAGGAAGCGATTCATAGGCCCGACAGCGCGTCCCGCAGCAGGTCGACATGCTCCTCCTTCAGGATGAAGGGCGGCAAAAGGCGCACGACGTTCGGATCGGTCGCACTGCCCGCGAGGATGCCGCGCTGCAGCAGCTGCGCCTGGACCTGCTTGGCCGGCCTGCTGGTGCGCAGCCCCAGCAGGAACCCCTCGCCCTGGGTGGCCGTAACCGGGCCGACCACGCAAGTCTGGCGGATGTAGGCCGAGACCCTGCGGACGTTCTCGAGCAGTCCCTCCGACTCGATGGCGTCGATGGCGGCGAGCACTGTGGCACAGGCCATCGGACCTCCGCCGTAGGTCGTGCCAAGCAGCCCCACCTTCAGAGTGGCGGACACTTTGGCCGAGGTGAGCAGCGCCGCCACGGGGAAGCCGTTGCCAAGCGCTTTCGCGGTCGTGATCATGTCGGGCACCACGCCGTACAGGGTGGCGGCGAAGGGCGCGCCGATCCGGCCGAAGCCGCATTGAACCTCGTCGAAAATCAGCAGCGCGCCGACCTGGTCGCAACGCCGCCGCAACGCCGCCAGGTACTCGGCGCCGAGGTCCACCGCCCCCGCGAGGCCCTGTACGGGCTCGACGATCACCGCGGCCGTGCGCTCGGTCACCAGAGCATCGACGGCCGCCAGGTCCCCCCGCGGCAAGAAACTGACATCGAAGGGCTTGCGCGGAAAGCCGTACCATGCCTCGGAGCCCCAGGTGACGGCCGAGGCCGCCGCGGTGCGTCCATGGAATGCGCCCTCGACGGCGGCAACGTGAGGCCGTGAGGTCATGCGCAACGCCAGGCGCAGCGCGTTCTCGTTGGCCTCGGCGCCGGTGCTGACCAGGAATACGCTGGCGAAATCCAGCCCGGAGAAATCGAGCAGGCGCCGCGCGGCGCGTGCCCGGATCGGCATCGGCAGGGCATTGGTCTGGAACTGGCACGCGCGCGCTTGCGCGATGAGCGCCTCCGTCCAGCCGCGGTGGCCATAGCCGAGAGCCGCCACGGCGTGGCCACCGTACAGATCGAGTACTCGCTCGCCTCGGGCGTCCGTCAGCCAGACGCCTTCGGCGGATGCGACCTCGAAGGGATATTGGGCATAGACCGGCGCGAGGCCGTCGGATGGTGGCTCGGGCGTCGCGGGGAGCGCTGTGGCGTTCATGATGTCTCGCTGACAGAGGCTGTTCAGGTCCAACCCGGGGCGGGCGCCGTGAGCCCCTCGGCTTCGGGCAGCCCCAGCATCCGGTTCATCCACTGCACGGCACCGCCGGCCGCGCCCTTGTTCAGGTTGTCGATGGCGCACATCACCGCCACCGTGCGGCCGTTGGATGCGGCGGACAGGTGCGCGTAGTTGGTGGTGGCGACGTCTTTCACCCGTGGCGGGGTGCCGGTGACCCGCACGAACGGCGAGCGGGCGTAGAAATCGCGCAGCGCTGCGAGCACACCCGCGGTGTCCAACGGCCTCGTCAGCTGCGCCTGCACGGTCACGTGAATGCCACGCGCAAAAGGCCCCGAGTGGGGAACGAAGGCGAACTCCGCCTCCACACCGCTCGCCGCCCGCGCACAGGCGGTGATCTCGGGCGCGTGGCGGTGCGACAACACGTTGTAGGCGTACAGGTCGCTGTGGCGCAGCGGGTGATGGGTGCCGGGGACCGGCTTGCGTCCCGAGCCGGTGCTGCCGGTGATACCGGAGACGAAGAGCGCGGGCACGGCGAGCTCCAGCGAGAGCAGCGGCACGCTCGCCAGCAGCGTCGCCGTCGAAAAGCAGCCCGGATGGGCGACGTGCGCGGTCTCGAGCTTCGCCAGGTGCTCCGGCACCGCGCAGGTGAATTCCTTCAGGCGTGCCGGCGCACCATGCGGATGCTTGTAGACTCTCTCGTAGTCCGCCGCGGATCGGAAGCGGAAATCCGCGGAGATATCGACGACGCGCGGCCGCGTGCCGGCGCTCGCTGCGCCCGTCAGAAGCGAATCGATCAGTTGTGCGGAGACGCCATGCGGGGCGGCGCAGAACACCGCGCTCTGCGGAGCTTGGACGAGAATCTCCTGCACTTGCTCCTGCGACTTGAAGCACGTGTCGCCGTAGACGGCCGCGAGGTGGGGGAAAGCGTCGGCGAGCGGCTCGCCCGGCTGGCTGTCCGACATCACGGCGGCCAGCGCGAGGCGCGGATGGGCCGCGATCAGGCGCAGGAGTTCCCCGGCCACGTAGCCGGTGCCGCCGAGCACGACCGCCGCGATGGCGTTGCGAGGCTCCGTCCGGCCGCCGCCGTCCGGCAACGCTTCACGCAATTCCGTCATGGAGCCGCTCCCCGCGGCAGGCCCACGGCCTCCATCACCCGGTCGCCGAGCGCCGCGCCGTTGCCGATGGCGTTGAACGCGGCGACACCCAGTTGGCTGGTGATCAGGTCGATCCCCACCTGGTTGTCGGTGGCAGGCCCGGTGACGACGCAGGGCTCGATGCCGAAGCGCTCGCGCAGCAGCTTCACGCCACCCCAGGCCGCAACCGGATCGTTGGCCGAGAGCACCACGCCGGTGAGCGCAGCGCGTATGTCCGGGCACTCCAGGATGGCGTCCACGCCGTAGGTGCCGAGAATGCCGTCGCCGAGCTCGAACACGATCGCGTCCGGCTTGCCGGCCGAGAGCTCGGTCAGCATGGCGCGCGTGAGCGCCGGACCATTGTGCCTCGTGGTGGTGACCACGCCGAAATCGGTGAAGATCGCCGAGCGGCGCGCGCCGGCATCCTCCATGGCGAGGATGTCGCGCCGAAGGGAGACTCCCGTCGCCTTGAACGCGTCGATGGTGAGCCCACGGTGACGCATGCGGCTGATCATGGCGCAGGCGGCCGCAGTCTTGCCCGCCTCCATGCACGTGCCGGCGAGCGCCACCACCGGCACTTGCCTCGCATCGAGCGTGCCGGGCTGGTCGAGCTTGCGCAGGCCCACCCGGGCCGGCACCCCTATACGCTCGCCGAGGTACGGAAAATGCAGCGCCACGCCGAGCACGCGACAGTCGAACGGCTGGCCCTTCTCGGGATTGACCGAGTCGCACGCTCCGAGCACTCCGCCGATGTTGAGCATCTGGATCACATCGCCGGGCTTGACCGAGGCGGGGATGTGGCCGGAGTAGCCGAACAGCGCCTTGCGGTGACCGAGAGCTCCGACCACGATGTCGCCCTTGCCGACCTTGGCCATGCGGCCGCTGGTGAGCTCCAGGGTGTTGTAGGTGGACTTGTTGGTCAGCACCTCGACCACGATCACCACGCCCTCCTCGGCGGGGATGTCGGGGGAGATGCGCACCTCGCGCGACAGGCGGCAAGCCTGGGCCACGGAGGCGATCTTGTCGACGACGACGCTTCTCATGCCGCTGTTCATTTCGAGCTCTCGCCGGCCCGCCGGTGGAACACGCCCGTCAGGGCGACGATCTTGGAGAACCCGAGGGCATCCTGCGGCGTCCACTCCCCGGCCGCCTCGCCGTACACGCCCCTGGAGGCGGCCATGAGCGAGTGGGGCGAGTCCACACCCTCGACGAACAGGTTCCCCGGACGGAACGACACCCGCACCTCGCCCGTGACGCGCTCCTGGGAGGACATCAGGAGAGATTCGATGTCGCGGCAGACCGGATCGAGCAGCTGGCCCTCGTGCACCAGGTCACCGTAGGGCTGGGCGACCAGCTCCTTGATGCGCTGCTGGCGTCCGGTGAGCACGAGCTTTTCCAGCTCGCGGTGGGCGGTGAGCAGCACGTCCGCGGCCGGCGCCTCGAACGCCACCCGGCCCTTGGTGCCGATGATGGTGTCGCCCAGGTGAATGCCGCGCCCGATGCCGAAGGGCGCCGCCAGCGCCTCCAACGCCTCGATCAACGCCACCGGGGAGAGCGGCCGGCCATCGAGGCCGCTCGGCCGGCCGCGCTCGAACTGGATGACGTGCGTTTCGGGGGGGCGCGGCTTCGCAAACGCATCCTTCGTCAACACCCATGCATGCTCCGGTATGGCGCCGGAGGAGGTGAGCGTCTCCTTGCCGCCGATGGTCACGCCCCACAGTCCGCGGTTGACCGAGTAGGCCGCTCCATACGGAGGCACGGGCAGGCCGCGCTCCTCGAGGTACGCGAGCTCCTCCTGGCGCTTGAACGCGTGATCGCGCACCGGGGCCAGCACCTCCAGCTCGGGGGCTAGCGTGCGCATCGCAACCTCGAAGCGCACCTGGTCGTTGCCTGCGGCTGTGCAGCCGTGGGCGATCATGCTGGTGCCGAGCTTGCGCGCCATGTGCGCGATGGTCTGCGCCTGCATGACGCGCTCGGCCCCGACGCACAGCGGATAGAGCTGGCCGCGCCGGACGTTGCCCATGATCAGGAAACGCAGCACTTGCTCGAAGTAATCGGCGCGCGCATCGACTTGGTGATGCTCGAGCGCGCCGAGCGCCCGGGCGCGCTCGCCGAGCGTGCGCGCGGCCGCCTCATCGATGCCCCCGGTGTCGACGGTGACGGTGATGATCGGGCGGCCATAGGTGTCCTTCAGCCAAGGCACCAGGAAAGAGGTGTCGAGGCCGCCGGAATAAGCGAGAACGATGGGCTGCCCGCCCTGGGATGCGGATGTCGGCATGTAAAGCCTTAGATTCGGAAAACGGTCTGCAGCCGCGTGACGAGCTCGTCTTGCGCGCGGCCGGTGGCGGTAGCGATGAAAATGGTGTCGTCGCCGGAGATGGTGCCCGCGACTTCCGGCCACTCGGCCCGGTCGATGGCGACCGCGACGCTCTGGGCGGCGCCGATGGTGGTCTTCAGCACGGTGAGCGAAGGCCCGGCGCGCTTCAGCCCACGCACGAATTGCGCCAGCATGGCGAAGTCGCCCTGGGTGCGCGAGACCTCGTCGGGCGGCAGCACGTACCGGCCACTCGCCTTGAGCACCCCCAGGTCACGCAGGTCGCGGCTGATGGACGACTGGGTCACGTCATGGCCTTGCGCACGCAGCAGGCGAACGAGGTCCTCCTGGCGATGGACCACTCCCTCGCGCAAAAGGCGCATGACGGCCTGGCGGCGTTCGAGCTGATCGGCGTCCACGGAATCAGGTGAGGTCGGATATGTGCATAAACTTGCGCGTATTGTGCATATTAATTCGCGCGAGTCAAGAGCGCATTCCGCTGTCTATCTCACCACGCTGAACACCAGATCCGCCCCGCCGATCTGACCGCTCTTGCTCTGGCCCGCTCCTTTGCCCTGGCCCGCGAGGATGCGGATCATCAGGTGCCGGGTGAGGCTGTAGCGCAGCCGGATCTCGTTCAGCTGCTGCGTGAGCCCCACACCGTAGCTGACGTAAAGACGCGGCGAGAGGTACTTGCCGAGCACGAGGGAGGTCACGTTGTTGAGGTCGGTTTCAAGGCTCATGGCCGGCAGGCCGATCTTCTCACCCAGCTGCTGGGCGAGCAGCGCCCCGCCCTGGGCCAACAGCTCGCCGGCCGCGGTGGTCTGCTGAGTCTGCGCGGTGGCCCCCGTCTGCAGTGCCTGCAGCGAGCCGCCTCCGCCGGAGAAAAGCAGCGACATGATCTGCGACTGCGACAGCGAGGGGTTCGAGAAGAACGACACCTGAGGCTGTTTCAGGGTGCCGCTGACATCTATGCCGGCCGTGACCTGGGGATAGCTCTTCACGGCGCGGATTTCGATTCCCGGATCATCGAGCAGACCGCCCCTGAAGAGAAGCCGTCCATACTCGATATCGAGCTTGCGCGCGTAGGCGGCGTACTGGCCCTGCACGATCAGCAGCTCGCCCGTGGCCCGAGTGCCGGTGCCGTAGCCGCTGCGCACCGTGAATGCGCCCGTCAGCTTGCCGGTGAGGCCCATCGTGTCGATGTTCACGTTGTTGCCCAGCCCCAAGGTGACCGTGCTCATGACCTGATAGCGGCGCGCCGCAACGGCCGACTCCTGGCCGACGATCACCTGGTCCGAGGAAGTGCGCATCGCACCCGTGAAATTCCTCGGATGGATGGATGCATACGGCACGAAGACCGTCCCCGACACCTCGATCCGGTGAGCGGCCACGTCGAAGTTGAGATCCGGCGACGCGTCGACCTGCGCCTCCGGCGTGTCGACCACCAGCAGGTCGTTGCCTGTCAGGTGCAGGCGACCATAGGGCAGCAGGCCGCGCCAGCTCATGCGGCCGGTGGCACGTACGGTCCCCCGGCCGACGCGGGCCGAGCCGTCGAATGCCACGCCACCGTTGCTCAGATGCGCCTTGAGCGCCGCGCCCTGCAGCCGCAGGTTGGTCCGGTACCAGTTGGCGGTGCCGTTTGACACGGTGAGCAGGCCGTTCAACCGCGGGTCGGCCAGGGTACCGCCGATCTCGGCGTCCGCGACCAGGTTGCCCGAGACCCCATCGACGCCGGGCAGGTAGATCGAGACCAGATCGAGTCTGGAAGTCTGCGCGTGCATCGCGCCACGGATCGGCATGTTCCGCCAGCCCATGCCGACCCTGCGTGCATCGAGTGTGGCGTTGAATGTGCCGATGGCCCCGGCGGTGAGCGACGCCTGGGCGTGAACCGAGCCCGGCAGAGCCACGATCGACAGCAGTCCCGAGCCCAAGGGGGTGCGATCGATTCGCCCGCTCACCAGACGGCGCGACAGAACGGCCTGGGTCAGGCTCGCACGCAGCGTGCCGCGCGTCGGTGCGCCGCCGCCACCCTCGAGCCGGGCCTGCGCGCCGATCGTCCCCTGGTATTCGACCGCCGGAGTCAGGCCGGCCGTCAGCGTCGCGAGCGGCAGGTGGCTGGCCGTCAGGTACGCCGACCACGCCGCCGGAGTCCAATTCCCGCCGACGCACAGTCCGGCGGGCGCACCGCTCAGACACAAATTCTCGAGCACGCTGTGCGCGCGCGACAGGGTGAATACGACCGCCTTGCGCAGGCGCAGGTTCAGCGCCTGCACGCCCGTCACATGCAATGCCGTGAGTTGCCCGGCGAACACTCCGGCTTGAAGGCTGCCGCGGGCCGCCGCCTGAAGGGTGAGACCGGGCGCGCCGGCCGCAAGATGCGCCTCGAGATCCGATGCGGGACCCTCCGCGGTCAAGTCCAGGTTGCGCAACAGCCGGCCGTGGAATCGCAGCCGTCGCAGATGAAGGGCCAGGTCGGAGCGGCGGCGCGAAGTCGGATCGAAATCCACCCGGGCAACGAGGGAGTCGATCTCGAGGCCACCGACCTTCACGCCCGAGCCCTGCGCCCGCGCCCGGATATCCAGAGCATCGAGCGGACCCTCGACCGTGCCGGCCGCCTGCACCCCGCCCCGATCTCCTGCAGCCAGCATCCGCAGATTGCCCGCAGCGGCGAATCGCACGCGAGTCTGCCGGCGGGTGATGTGTCCGTTGAGCGCGACCCGCACTCCGCCCAGGCTGACTCGCACCCGATCGAACGTCCAAGCCCGGTCCGAATGGCTCAATCCGCCCGCACCGCTCGCCGGCAGCCCGTGTACCTGGCCGTGCAGCCCCTCGAGGCGCACCGAGAACGGACTGTCGGCGTGAAGCCCTTCTCCCGAGGCGCGCAGCGTAAAGCCGAGGTGTCCTCTGAGGAACGGGCGCACCTCACCTGGGTCGAGCCTCTCGACGAGTGCGTGCAGGGTCCAGCGTTTGGGAGGCAGCCAGCTCAACTCGCCCCGCCCCAGCACCTGCCCGCCGAGCAATCCCAGCTGCGCGCGATGCACGTTGAGCCCCTGGCTGCCGAGCGTCGCCACGATGCCGGTGGACGTTACCGTAAGCCGGTGGACGCGAGCGATGCCGCTTGCGGTCACGTTCACCGGCCACCCCCCCGAAAGGGTGAATGTGCCAGTGCGGCTGTGAAAGGCGGCCTGGCCGGCGAGCGGCCAGCGCAGATGGCTCCAACTGCCGCGCAGAGCGAGCCGTGGTCTGCCGGGACCGAGGACGAAGCGCCCGCTCGCATCGAGGCGCGTACCCGAGGCGAAGTGCGTGATGGTGAGCCGGCGTGCGATGAGCACTCGCCTGGAATGCGTGTCCTCGAGCCGGCCGTCGAGCCCGACATGGAAGATCCCCACGTGCAGACCCGTTGGATCGGCGGTGCCACCGGCCTCGAATCCCCTCGCGTCACCGCTCAGCGCCAGACGCGCGTTGATCAGGCCGAGAACTGCGCTGCGATGCCAGGCGCGCAGATCGAGGTCGCGGATCCGCGCCTCGCCCCGCCAGTGCCAGCGGCCCGTCAGATCGAGCGCCAGGCCGTGAAAGTCGACCCGGCAGGGCTCGAGCACCTTCGCGCTGAGCGCGAGCCTGCTCAGGTTGCCGCCGAGGGAGGCCTCGATCACCCACCGAGGCTGATGGGGCACCGTCCAGACGATGCGTCCGTGGGCGAAGAGCCCGAGCGGACGGGCGGCGTGCAGCGTGCCCGCGGCGGTATAGCTCATGTCGCCCATGCGCAGCCGGACATGGGAGATGCGTATTGCACGATGGGAGACGCGCGCTGCGCCATCGATGTCCGCTGCCTCGAGCCTCCTGCCATCCGGCAAGACCACCAGAGCCTGGCCGATGTGCGCATGCTCGATCCGGATCAGCAGCCACCAGGGCAGGAAGTGCGGTTGCGGGGGGGGAGGCAGGTGCGAGCGCTTGATCTCGATGTAGACGCTGTCGGCGGAGATCCTCGGGGTCTCGATCGTGCGCCAGTACAGCGGCGGAAACAGCATCCGGGCGTAAACGCCCTCGAGAACCATATGCTCCCGCAGCCCGTTGATCACGATCCGCCGGGTGCGCACCCCCGTAGCGAGCGTGCCGCTCGCTCCATCGACCCTCACCTGCACGGTGCCGAAGCGCCGCGGCAGATGGTTGACGATGAATCTCAACCCGCTCTGGGTGAAGACCGCGTAGTAGAGGATCGCGCCCGACAGCACCGCCGCCAGCGCGAACAGCAGTCCGGTCAGTGTCAGGAATCGGCGCATTGGCCTACAGTTTAGGCGAGAAGTTGATGTAGAAGCGGGGCAGCTGGTGGCCGCGCGCCGACAGCGGCTGGGCCACGTCGATGCCGAGCGTCATGACCGGCAGGCGCACCAGAAGGCCGAGCCCCGCACCGTATTGCAGCAGCCGGGGGGTGTGCAGGCTGTTGAATGCATTGCCATAGTCGAAGAATGCCGCGATTCCGAGGTGCTTCGGCAGATCCCGCTCGATCTCCACCGTGCCCGTGATCAAGTCCTTGCCGCCGGCCTGGGCGAGAAACGGACATTGGTATTCGATCCGGGCTTTCGCGGTACCCGGATTGAGCGTGATGGCCTTTCCGTTCTGGCAGGGCTGTTTGTTCTCATAGCCGACGAAGGATTGATAGGGGCTCAGCGAGTCATACGCGAAGCCGCGCACGCTGCCCTCGCCGCCGGCGAAGAAACGCATCACGGGCGGCAGCCGGTTGAAATGGGACGCCGCGGTGGCACCGAAATCATTGCGCAGCAGCAGGTGCCACTTCGGCGCCAGAGTGAACACCCGCTCGAGCTCGACCTGCAGCTGCAGGAAGTCGGAAGCGGAGCCGAGGCTGCCGTGCGAGCCGCGCAGCTGCACGAACACCTCGTGCTGGAACACCGGCTCGCCGAAATAGCCCCTCGGCATCAGGGCGATGTCCACCCCCGGCACCAGCATGTTGGCGTTTCTGACGCCGGCGAAGACGCTGCGCGGCTGCAGGTATGGTGAGATTGAGCACGCTGCGCCCGGCTGGGCGGTGGTGGATGCCTCGCAGACGGCACCGCTCACCGAGCCGGTGGCATGCACGGCGTTGACGAACCATACCATCTGCCAGCGGCCGATGACCCGGGTGAGACTCGGGCCGATGATCATCGTGCGGGCATCGACCGCGGCGAGCTGCCGCTGCTCGACGCTGGCCGCGAGCGTCAGGTTCTCCGTGGCGGGGTCCTCCAGGGGAATCACATAGCGGCTCTGCAGGCTGTATTTGATCAGCTTGGCGACCTGCAGGTCGATGCTCATCCGGTGGCCCTCGGCGTTGACCCTGCGATCCTGCCAGCTCAAGATCGCGCGCGGACCGGTGTCGGTCTCGTACCCCCCCGCCAGGGAGTAGACATTGGGACGGCTGGTGCCGGCGCGGATGCGCACCGGCACCGTGTGATCGACCGCATCCGGCTTGCCTGGCAGCACGTCGAGATTGGAGAAGTACCCCGAGTCATCCAGCGCGAACTGGGTCCGCAGCACCTGCGTCAGGTCAAAGAGCTGACCCCGCCGGTAGCGCAGATAGCGGCGCACCAGCTCCGGCTTGATGGCGTCCTGATTGATCGCGGTCGTCCCGAACCGGTAGCGCACGCCGGTCGCGAGCGTCAGCTCGATGGCGGCCCAGTGCTTTTGCGGATCGACCAGCAGCGCGTGGCGCGTGAGGCGCGCATCGAGGTAGCCGTAGGTGGCGGCGGTGCGCAGCAGCTCGCTCTTGAGCTGCTCGTAGGCCACCTCGTTCAGCTGCTCTCCCGTACGAAAGGGCAGGTGCGCGGTGATGTGCGTGAACAGCGGATCGGTGGCCCCCGGTCCCGTGAGCCGCACGTCCGCCTTTCTCAGGATCACCGGCGGACCGGGATCGATGTCGAGGACGACTCGCCAGTTCCCAGGGCTGGTCTGCGCGACGGTGGGGCGCACGGTGGGCTGGAAGTATCCGAAGGGCTCGAGCCCCGAGCGCACCTCCTCGTCGACCCGGTTCTCGAACCGCTCGATCGTGCGGGCGGTGAGGTGTTTGCTGTTTCGGTACCGCTGGAAGCTCAGATACGCCAGAACGTTTGTCCGCAGCGTGCCGCCCACGCCATGGATGACCACGGTGATGTTTGCGCGCGCCAGAGGGCTGACGAGAAGCAATACGAGCGCACCCGAGGCTCTGCGCCGCCGAGCCCCGTGTAACGAATTGCGATTCGTCATCTAGATCCGCGAACCCGGCTTGGGAGGTCTTTAAACCGACGATTGTAGTCTTTCCTGACCACCTGTAGCGGGCGCCGGTTCCCGCCGCGCTACACCGAGAGGGCCTCTCACGATCCCGAGTCGGGCCAGGCTTCGCCGCTCAGCCGATACTCGCTCTCTCCGATGCACCGGCCTTCCCGGTCGAAGCGCCGTTCGGCGAGCACAAGGGTTCCGGAGGGCTCGATCAGCACCAGGGTGGAGCAGCGCGTACCGTACTGCGGGTGCCGCACGAAGGGCGCCGAGAGCGTTTGCTCCCACTTCGGCGCCAGGCCCATGCGGGGTGGCCTTTCCGCTTCGGTGGCCGGCCGCGAGTCTGCGAGCAGTGCGAACAGTGCCGCGGCGTCGGCGTCGCACGAGGCGCTCGCGCGCAGCCAGGCCTCGAAACCCGCCCGCACCCGGCGCAGTTTCGGCCAGGGCGTATCCAGGCGCTCGTTGGACAGGCCATAGACTCCCGCAGACAGCTCCCGGGCAAAAGGAGTGACCCGGTTGGAGCCGTACCAGAGCGAGCGGCCGTCGGCGAGCAGCAGGTTGAAGCCCCCGTAGTCGGCCGACTTCGGCTCGAGCGAGGACAGATACTCGCCCGCCCCGACGCCCTGACGCATGAAGTGGGGAATCAGGCCGCCGCGGGAGGGGGCAGTGGGTGGCGCGCGCTGCTGGTCGTGGAAATTCGTGATGACGCCGAAGCGGCGGCGGCGATCGACGCCGAGCCAGGTGCCGCCGGCGCGCAGATCACGACCGGCCAGCATCTGCTCGGGCGGCGGCCAGCTCCCAAGCGGCTCGGCGGGACGATCGTGATACTCGTCCCGGTTGGCGGCGACGATGAGCCGGTAACGGGGGTGCGCGCTCCAGGCGAGCACGAGCAGGCACACTACCGCTCCTCCTTCTTCAGGAGCGCAGGATCCGGGTGGCGTGCCCGGCCCAGCGCGGCAGCGGACGGCACCGAAGCAGCCAAGCGTGGCTTTTTGACACCGCTCGCCACCTCCGGCGGCAGACCGGTCCCTGTGCCTATGCCGTGCCTGCACTTATTGCTCCGGCGTCGCCTGTAGGCGTTGGGCAACTAGGAACTCTCCGATCAGCCCACGCGCACGTGCGACGGAAGCCCCTGGAGCCAGGCGTCGATCAGGCGGCGGGAAATGGAATGCGCGGGTGGAAGCAGCACGGCGCCGCCGCGCACGTCCTCTTGGGTGAACCAGCGGGCATCCTCGAGCTCGCCGCCGACGCGCACCGGATCGGGAAGAGCCTCGGCGTGAAAGCCGACCATCAGCGAGGCCGGGAAGGGCCAGGGCTGGGAGGAATCGTAGCGGGCATGGGTGATGCGCACACCGGTTTCTTCCATGACCTCCCGGGCGACGGCATCCTCCAGGCTCTCGCCCGGCTCGACGAAACCGGCGATCGTGGAATACCGGCCGGGCGGCCAGGTGCTCTGGCGCCCGAGCAGCGCCCGCTCCCCGTCCGTGACCAGAACGATGATGGCCGGCTCCAGGCGCGGGAAATATTCCGCCCCGCAGGGTTCCCGGGAGCACAACAGGCTGTGCCCTGCCCGCTTAGGGTACGTCGCTGCCCCGCAGACGCCGCAGTGGCGCTGGCGCGAGCGCCAGATGGACAACGCCCGGGCGTAGGCGAGAAGCCCGGCTTCCTCGGCGCCGAGCTGAGGCGAGAGCGCGCGCAGCTCCTCAAATGCGGTGCCCGGCGGGGGCTCGAGCGCCTCGGGCTCAGGCGGGAGCATCAGCAGCACGCAACGCCGCCCTTGGAACCACCCGAGCAACACGAACTGATGCGCGGCGGCAGCCTGCACCGCCGGATGGCCGGCGGGAACGAAGGCGATGTGCGGCCGCGAACCGGTATGAAGGAGCTGGGTCGTGCCCCGGCCGAGCAAAAATTGCGTCTGCGGGTCCGCGAGCGCCGCCGCCAGCCAGTCGAGCTCTTCACGCGCGTCGGTGCACCGCTCGATGTACGGGCCCGAGAAGAAGTTCGGCTGGTCGGGATGCATGCTCACGGGACGAGCGGATTTTACCAGCCGGAGCGGCGGCGCCGGAAGTCGGGCTCGCAGTAATCGCAGACCCGCGGACCCTCCGGAAGCCGCTCGGCGAGCAGCGGGATATTGCAGTCGGCACAGCAGACCAGCCGCAGCTGATCGCCGCGATGCAGGCACTGCGCCAGAAATACCGCGTACTCGAATGAGATCACCGGCGCCGATACCGCCTTCCGGTAATACTCGTAGGCATCGAAGAGCACCTCACCAGTGGCGAGGCAGGCAAAGCCGGCGGCGGGCTCATTGAGCGTCAGGCCGCAGGAGTAGAGCACCCCGCCCAGGAATGACGCCTGGTGGCGCATCCTCGCGGAGCGGAAGAAATAGCTGGCCTGTTGCGGTGATTTACCGCGGTGACGGTACCTCGGGGTCGAGTATTGCTGGGAAAGCTTGCGGATCCGGTCACCGGACAGCCCGGTGAACGCGCGGATGGTCGAGGTCCGCGCTTCCAGCCAGATGAATCGCAAGGCCAGATCAATGCTGCCGAGCTCTTGTTGATAACGGGCTTCTCCGGCGCGCATATTCCCCTCCTCTTCCTTTTCGGTCGTGATTTGGCCGCAACTGCGGCCTGGACCGACGATTTTCTGGAATTCCTCGAAAAGCACAATCCGGCAAATCTGGGCAAAAAACACAGAAATGCACAGGTGGATTGCGGCCCTGGCCGCGGTACTATCGGCGTCAGATCGCACGGAGTCGTTATGCCGCGTCGCGACTGCATTGCCGAGGAGCTGCCCTCCAAGATGCTCCAGGCATTAAGAGAGCTCAATCTCGAGTGTCTGGAGCTGCTCGCCGCGCAGTCGCGGGCGGTCTCCAGGCGCGATTTTCCGCTCGGAGAGGCCATCGCGCTCTGGAACGGCCTCGACAGCGAGGCTCGGAGCCGGGCGGTCGACTACCCCTATCTGTTGTTCAACGCGGGCTTCGCCGATCCGCAGCGCTGGCGGCAAACGACCAAAGCGCAGGTCAACGAGGATCGGGACGAGCCGTACGAGACGTTCTTCACGGTGCCCGGTGCCGTGCAGGTGGCACACGAGATCTTCGTGCACGCCTGGTCTGCGGTGCGGGAACACCCCACAAACGCGATGCTGACGCTCGGGATGCACCCCCAGTGCGCGAAGCTCATCGCCGACCACACTCCGGTGTCCTTGCACAGAGCGGTTGAGCGGCACTGGAGCTGGTTGCGGCCGCGGTGGCTCGACAGACCGCAGATCTGGCAGGAATTGCTGCTTGGCGGCTTGGAGGGCGGGGAAACCCGCGCGCGCGCGTTCGTACACGGTTTACGGCTCGTCACCGCGGAGATCGCGGCCGCGACGCGAAAGCAGGACAAGCGATTCGTAGGCTGAGCGGCCCGCCCGCGGCTTTCAGAGGGCAATCTGCCTCAGGCCTTCCGAATCGCGGGCACCGCGGAACATGCCCCGGGTGGTGAAGTCCATCGCAATCCGGCCGGCGCCATCGACGGCAATCAGCCCGCCGCTGCCGCCGAGCTCCCCCAGTCGGGCAAGCGTCTCGCGCATCGCCTCCTGAAGGGACAGGCCGCGGTATTCGATCGCCGCGCACATATGATGGGCGGCCACGATACGCATGAAGTACTCGCCGTGACCGGTGGCGGAGACCGCGCAGACGCCGTTTCGCGCATAGGTGCCCGCACCGATGATGGGCGAATCTCCCACCCGTCCGGTGCGCTTGTTGGCGACACCGCCGGTGGAGGTGGCGGCGGCCAGATTGCCGGCCGCATCCAGCGCGACCGCGCCCACCGTCCCCTGGGGCGAGGGCGCGAGCTGCGAGGCAGCCCGGCCGCTGTACAGGGCATCGAGCTCCGCCCGGCGCTCAGGAGTGCGAAAATAGCTATTGGGAACGAGGGTGAGCCCCTCTTCCAGCGCGAATTCCTCGGCGCCGGCGCCGACCAGCAGCACGTGGTGGGATTTCTCCATGACGCGGCGGGCAAGCTCGATGGGGCTTCTCACGTGCCGGACCGCCGCCACCGCGCCGGCGCGCTGTTGACGGCCTTCCATGATGGCCGCATCGAGTTCCGCCGCGCCCTCGCGGGTGAGGGCCGCGCCGCGGGCCGCGTTGAACAGGGGGTCATCCTCCAGGACACCGACTGCGGCCGTCACGGCATCGAGGCTGGTGCCGCCGCGCTCGAGCACTTCGTAGCCGCAGTCGAGGGCAGAGGCGAGACCGTCGCGGTAGTGGGCTTCCCGTGCGCCCGAGATCATCCGCCGCGGCACATCGCTGGCGCCGCCGTGAATCGCAATGGCATACATAAGTGACTCTGAATGCTGCGCGCGAATCGCCCGCGCTCGCTATGATCGGACGGCATCTTAACGGTAGACGAGCAAATGTCGCAGAGGATTCGAAGCATTCTGGTCGCCAATCGGGGCGAAATCGCCATTCGTGTGATGCGGGCCGCGAGCGAGCTCGGACTGCGCACCGTGGCCGTATATTCCCAGGAAGACCGCTTCTCGCTGCACCGCACGAAGGCGGACGAGGCCTACCTCATCGGGCAGGGCAAGGGGCCGATCGAGGCTTACCTCGATATCGAGGACATCCTTCGCATCGCCCGCGAGACCCGGGCGGACGCGGTTCATCCCGGATACGGCTTCCTGTCGGAGAACCCGCAGCTCGCGGAGGGCTGTGCTCGGGCGGGCATCCGCTTCATCGGTCCGGAGCCCGAGACCATGCGCATCCTCGGCAACAAGGTGAGCGCTCGCGATCTTGCGACCCGGGCGGGCGTGCCCGTGATGCCCGCCACGGCGCCGCTGCCGCAGAGCCTCGCGGAATGCCGGCGCCTGGCGGGCATCATCGGCTATCCGATGATGCTGAAAGCCAGCTGGGGCGGCGGCGGGCGCGGCATGCGCGTCGTGGAAGGCGATGAGCAGCTCGATCAGTTGCTGCCGGTGGCTCGCCGGGAGGCGAAGGCCGCGTTCGGCAACGACGAGGTCTACCTGGAAAAGCTGGTGCGCCGCGCACGGCACGTGGAGGTCCAGATCCTCGGAGACGCTCACGGCGGCCTCGTGCACCTCTACGAGCGGGACTGCACCGTGCAGCGGCGCAACCAGAAAGTCATCGAGCGCGCCCCGGCTGTCTTTCTCAGCGACGCCCAGCGCGAAGAGATCTGCCAGGCCGCGCTTGCGATCGGGCGCGCCGCGCACTATCGCAGCGCCGGCACTGTGGAGTTCCTGCAGGACGCCGACAGCGGCAAGTTCTTCTTCATCGAGGTCAATCCGCGCATCCAGGTGGAGCACACCGTCACCGAGTGCGCCACCGGCATCGATCTGGTCAAAGCGCAGATCCGGATCGCAGAAGGCGCGCGTCTCGGCACACCGGAAAGCGGCGTGCCGCCGCAGGAGGACATCCGCATCCACGCGCACTCGCTGCAGTGCCGGGTCACCACCGAGGACCCTGAGAACAGCTTCATCCCCGATTACGGCAAGATCAGCGCCTACCGCAGCCCGGCCGGGTTTGGCATCCGCCTCGACGCCGGCACCGCCTACACCGGCGCCATCATCACGCGCTCCTACGACTCCCTGCTGGTCAAGGTGACCTCCTGGGCGTCCACGCCCGAGGAGGCGATTGCGCGCATGCACCGCGCATTATGGGAGTTTCGCATCCGCGGCGTCGTCACCAACCTGCGGTTCCTCGACCAGGTCATCACCCACCCGCGCTTCGCCCGCGGCGAGTACACGACCAAATTCATCGACGAGACGCCTGAGCTGTTTCGCTGGCCGCGCAAGCGCGACCGGGCGACTCGCATCCTCTCCTACATCGCCGACACCATCGTCAACGGCCACCCGGAGGCGCGCAACCGCCCGCGCCCGCAGCGGCTCGAGAGCGCGAGGCTGCCGCCGGTGACTCTCGGCGATCCTCCGGCCGGAACCCGCCAGCGGCTCGAGGCGCTGGGCCCGGAGCGCTTCGCGCAGTGGATGCTGCAACAGAAGCGGGTGCTGCTCACCGACACCACGATGCGTGATGCGCACCAGTCGCTGCTCGCCACGCGCATGCGCACCATCGACATGGCGGCCATCGCCCCGTATTACGCCTGCCTCGCGCCCGAGCTGTTCTCGGTGGAGTGCTGGGGCGGGGCGACCTTCGATGTGGCCATGCGCTTTCTGCACGAGGATCCCTGGCAGCGGCTGTCGACGCTGCGCGCGGCTCTCCCCAACCTGCTGCTGCAGATGCTGCTGCGCTCGGCCAACGCCGTCGGGTATACCAACTACCCGGACAACGTGGTGCGCTTTTTCGTCCGGCGCGCCGCCGAGGGCGGCATCGACGTGTTCCGGATCTTCGATTCGCTCAACTGGGTCGAGAACATGCGCGTGGCGATCGACGCGGTGCTCGAGTCCGGCAAGCTCTGCGAGGCGGCGATCTGCTACACGGGCAACCTGAGCGATCCGCACGAGAGAAAGTACACCCTGGACTACTACCTGAGACTCGCCCGCGAGCTGAAGGCCGCCGGGACGCACGTGCTCGGCATCAAGGACATGGCGGGACTGTGCCGTCCGCGTGCCGCCTACACTCTGGTCAAGGCACTCAAGGAGGAGATCGGCCTGCCGGTGCACTTCCACACTCACGATACCAGCGGCATCGCCGCGGCGAGCGTGCTGGCAGCCGTCGATGCCGGAGTGGATGCCGTCGATGGGGCGATCGACGCGATGAGCGGGCTCACCTCGCAGCCGAATCTCGGCTCGATCGTCGAGGCGCTGCGCCACGGAGAGCGCGACCCCGGAGTGGACCCCGCGAAGCTGCGCATGCTCTCTTCCTACTGGGAGCAGGTGCGCCGGCTCTATGCCGCCTTCGAAAGCGACATCCGCGCTGGCGCCTCTGAGGTCTATGTGCACGGCATGCCCGGCGGCCAGTACACCAACCTGCGCGAGCAGGCCCGTGCCCTCGGCATCGACAACGCCCACTGGCCGCAGGTCGCCCAGGCGTACGCCGACGTCAACGCGATGTTCGGCGACATTGTCAAGGTCACACCCAGCTCCAAGGTGGTCGGCGATATGGCCCTGCTCATGGTGACGAGCGGCCTCACGCCTCAGCAGGTGCTCGACCCCGAGGTCGACGTGCCCTTCCCGGAATCGGTGGTGCAGCTGTTTCACGGCGATCTCGGCCAGCCGGAGGGCGGCTTCCCGCAGGCTCTGCAGCGCAAGGTGCTCAAGGGCGTGGCGCCCCTCGCCACCCGGCCTGGAGCCTCCCTTGCGCCGGCGGATCTGGAAGCGGAGCGCGCCAGGATCCAGCGGCAGGTGCCGCGCCCGGTCACCGACGATGATCTGGCTTCGTACCTCATGTACCCGAAGGTGTGGCAAGAGTATGCCGCGGTGCGCACCCAGTATGGCGATGTCGGCATCCTGCCGACCCCCGTGTTTTTCTACGGCATGGAGCCGGGGCAGGAGATCTGCCTCGATCTGGAGAAGGGCAAGACGCTGTTCGTGCGCTACGTTGCCTGCAGTGAGACGCACGAAGACGGCACCCGCACGGTGTTCCTGGAGCTGAACGGCCATCCCCGCTCGCTGCGGGTGCCCGACAGGAGCCAGGTCGCCCGGCGGCCTCCGCAGCGCAAGGCCGAGGCCGGCAACCCGCGGGAGGTGGGCGCGCCCATGCCGGGCACCCTCACCACCATCGCGGTGAGCGTCGGGCGCAAGGTTGCCCGGGGCGATGTGCTGGCGACGCTGGAAGCGATGAAGATGGAAACCCAGGTTCGCGCCGAGATCGACGGCGAGGTCGCCGAGGTGTTGGTCACTCCGGGCCAGCAGGTGGACCCGAAGGATCTGCTGCTGGTGCTGCGTTAGCCGAGCTCGACGGCCGCGGGTGCTTGGCGCCGGCCGTGGCCGACATGGCCGCGCTGAACCAGCCACCGGTGAATTGGGCCCGGCGCAATCCGGCGCGGACATAAGGATTGCGGCGCATGATCCGCCAGAGCAGGCCGGTGCGCTGGTTCTCGATCATGGCGATGATCGGCCCCTGATCGATGCCGAGGAACTTGTTATCGACCCAGCCCCGTCCCGGAATGACGTAACCATGACGGGCCAGCCGGGCATGGGTGAAGCTCGGGTTGAAGGAGTCCAGGAACCCGTAGCGGGTGTAGAGGATGTCGCCGTAATCGCGCAGGAGCGCCTGCGTCGCCTGGGTCACGATCTGCGGGGCGAACGGCAGAGAGCCGAGCACCGCGGTCGGTGCCAGGGTGCCGTCGTCGTCGGCGGGGTTGGTGATACCGCGCGCGAAATAGCCGTGGAATTGACGCATCCGGCCGTCGTAGGGGGCGCGGACGTTTCCCGGCCCGTTACAGGCCGTGAGCCCCCAGATGTCCGGACCATAGCCGGCCCAGCCATTCGGGTTGACGATGGCGTACTGGCGCTGCGCGAGGGTGGCCCGGGTGCCGTTCTCGAAGTAATTCTCACCATGGGCGAGCATGAATGGATCGGCGATGCCCTGCAGATCGATCCACACGGCGGTGTACTGCGGGCCGAACTGCGGGCCGAAGGCAAGCAGCGTCTGGCCGTCGAGCTCCCGCCAGTCGTGCTCGTCCGTGGCGGTCCAGGCGCTCCACGCGTTGTTGCGCAAGGGATACGTGGGTGAGCCCAGTCCGAGGATGTAAAGAATCGACGCTTCGTTGTAGCCGGACCAGCGCGCCTTGGAGAAGCCGTGGCCGGGATACCAGGCCATGCTGACACGCGGGTCGGTGCCGGGCGCGGCCCATCCCCAGTTGACGCGCAGGTACAGCCGCTTGGCCAGGTGGCGCACCCTGCGCTCCGTCGCCGTGGGATGGTCGAAGTAACTCTCTGCGGTGAGGACTCCCGCCATGAGCAGTGCGGTATCGATGGTGGAGAGCTCGCTGTTGCGATACCTCAGGCCGCTTCGCATGCCGATGAAGTGGTAGAAGAATCCATGGTACCCCGCATAGCCTCTGCGTCCCTTTCCCTGGGGACGGCTGAGCAGGAAGGCAAGAATCTTGCGTACGCGTGAGGCTGCGGCGTGCCGGGGGACGTATCTGCGGTCGGCGCCGATCACATATGCCGTCAGCTCAAAACCGATAGCCGCGATGCTCGAGGGATCGCGGGACGGCCAATGATCCGGTGCCAGCCCGGTCACCGGGTCGGCCGTGTCCCAGAAGTAGTCGAACGTGCGCCGCTCGATGTCGCGGTACATGCGTCGAGGATCGTTCGCCAGAGCCTGCACGCAGGGCTGGGAGATCAGTGCGACCGGGGTCGGTGGCCACGGCTTCCATGACGTCGGCTTCGCACACGCAATCGCGACGAGCGCGCCGGGCATGGCGGCGTTCTCCATTGCCAGTCGGGTGACCGGATCCGGGGTATTCGTCTTGTCCCAGATCTCATCGGAAGCCAGGCGCGCGATATCGCGGCCCATTTGTCTCGGGTCGACTGAGAAGCGCTGCACGAAGCGCCACGAGAGAGGCGCGGGGGTCAGCGCTCGCGATGGCGATGCATGCGCGCACATCATGACCGCGAGCGCCGCGAGCGCCGCGAGCGCGCCGGCCGGGCGCGGCCGGCGAGGCGCGCGTGCGCGGGTCGCAGGCAGGGCGCGCGCCGGCGCTTGAAGCGCGCAGCTGCGACGAGCCGCTCGTAATGCCGCCTCCTGCGTTTCGCCCTTTCTGAGCAAGGAACCGCTCATCACGCGCGATATGGTCGCGGTGGAGATTTCGGTCAACGTCGTGACTTCTCGGATATCGAGAAGGGAAGAATGCAGTCTCGGGGTCGTGAACGTCCATAGGCCGGCGGTCCCGGCTGGACAGAAAATCCGGCCGGGCTGAGCATCAGTCCAGTGCATGGGTGCCCGATCCGGGGAGATCCTCATGCCGGGCGGCTGCGGCCACTGATTGCAATCATATGCGCTTTGATTTGCAGGGATTGCAGGCGTTCGCAACACACCCGCCCCGGGGGCGGGACCGGCGCAGCAGTCACTTCCGGGAGGCAACGGCGCGCCGCCCCACGCGTGCTGCCCGTCGCGGACGCGCTTGACAGCCGATCCAGCCGCTTCGTAATGTCTGAGTTAAATCTGAGCGGTGAGGAGAGCGGATGAGTCAGCTGATCGAAGCGCTTGCAGCCGCGCTGGGTCCCGAAGCGGTGCTCTGCGGCGGTGCTGCCCGGGAAGCGCGCGATGCGGCCCAGACCCGCGGCCTGTGCACCGAGCTCGGCACGCCGCTCGCCGTGCTTCGACCGCGCTCGACGGCCGAGGTCTCGCAGATCCTCGCGATGGCCAATGCCGCCGCTCAGTCGGTGGTGCCCTGGGGCGGGTGCACCGGGCTCGTGGACGGCGCCTATGCCGAGGGTGCCCTGGCGCTGTCCTTGGATCGCCTGTGTGCGATCGAGGAGATCGATGAGACCAACCGCGTGATGCGTGTTCAGGCCGGCTGCATCCTGCAGACCGCCTGCGAGGCGGCGGAGGCGCGTGATCTGCTCTTGCCGCTCGACCTCGGCGCGAGGGGGTCCGCGACCATCGGGGGCACGATCTCCACCAATGCGGGCGGCAACCGCGTGCTGCGCTGGGGCATGGCCCGGGACATGGTGCTGGGGCTTACCGCGGTGCTCGCCGACGGCACCGTGATCGACTCTGTGAACACCCTCATCAAGAACAACGCCGGGTACGACCTGAAGCAGCTGTTCATCGGCTCGGAAGGCACGCTCGGCGTGGTGACTCGTGCGGTGTTGCGGCTGCGTCCGAAGCCGCTCAGCGAGAACGTCGCATTGCTCGCGGTCGAGGCGTTCGAGCATCTGCCGCGGCTGCTGCGCCGCCTGGAGCGCGAGCTCGGCGGATCGCTCTCTTCGTTCGAAGTGATGTGGACCGAATTTTACCAGTTGGTCACGACCGCGCCCGCGCCGGGCCGGCCTATCCTGCCGCATGGGTCTCCATTCTATGTATTGGTCGAGGCCCGCGGAACCGACGCCCGGGCGGATGCGGAGCAATTCGAGAACGTGCTGGCCGGCGCGCTCGAGGCCGGTGAAGTCCGCGACGCGGTGATCGCGAAATCCGACAGCGAGCGGCGGACGATGTGGAGCCTGCGCGATGATGTGGCGCAGCTGACCCGCGACGGTCCGGTATCGGCCTTCGATGTCAGCCTCAAGATCGATGACATGCCCGGGTACCTCGAGGAGGTTCGCGGCGGGCTCAAGAGTCGTTGGGGCAACGCATGTCGCCTGGTCGTGTGGGGTCACCTCGGCGACGGCAATCTGCACCTGATGGTGAGTGCCGGCGATGACTCGCCGCAGGCGCGGCACGTGATCGGGGAAATCATCTATGGGTCGTTGCGCAAGCGTTGCGGCTCCTCCATTTCCGGCGAGCACGGCATCGGCCTGCAGAAGCGCGCCTACCTGCCGTGCTCGCGCACGCCCGCGGAAATCGCGCTCATGCGCACGCTCAAGACGGCTCTCGATCCGCGCAACATCCTCAACCCGGGCAAGCTGCTCGCCGGGACGGTCTGAGGCCGCGCCGCGGGCTCTCAGCGGGCGGCCGCGATCCCGGGACCGCGCAGCAGGTGCGGCCCGAGATCGCGCACCGTGCGGCAACTCAGCTGACCGAGCACCCGGTCAAGCTCGACGGTGAGCATCTCCAAGGCGCGGCGGACTCCGGGCTCACCGCCCGCGGCCAGCCCATACAGCGTGGCGCGTCCGATCATCACCGCATCGGCCCCGAGAGCGAGCGCCTTGGCGATGTCGGTGCCGCGGCGAAAGCCGCTGTCGATCACGATCGTGAGGCGGTCGCCGACCGCCTGCGCGATTTCCGCCAGGACCTCGATGGGCGCGACGCAATGATCGAGCTGGCGCCCGCCGTGGTTGGTGAGAACGATGCCATCGCAGCCGAGATCGGCGGCGCGACGCGCGTCGGGAACGCTGAGCACACCTTTTATCAGGAGCTTGCGAGGCCAGTGCTGCCGCACCCACGCGACGTCCTCCCAGGTGATGGTGGGGGCGAACATCTGCGGAATTATGGTGCTGCCGCCGACCGCGCTCGCGGCACCCGCGGGAAGGAAGGCCTCGATATTTCGAAAGCGGGGAATGCCGTGGCGCAGGAGGACCTGTATCAGCCAGCGCGGATGGCGCAGCGTATCGAGGGTCGCGCGCAGGCTCGGGTGGCCGGGAGCGCGGTAATTGCGCTTGTCCCATTCACGGCTGCCGAAGACGTTGGCGTCGGTGGTGAACAGCAGTGCCTCATAGCCGCTCGCCGCCGCACGGTGCATGATGTCTTCAGCGATCGCACGGTTGCGCATGACGTACAGCTGCATCCACAGCCGTCCGCCCGCCTGCTTCGCGACATCTTCCAAGAGCGTCGTCGACAGAGTGCTCAGGGTGTAGGGAATGCCCGAGGCGGCCGCCGCCCGGGCGAGTGCAACGTCCCCCTGGGGATGCAGCATTCCGTTCAGCCCCGTAGGTCCGATCGCGAGCGGCGCGCCGCAGGGCGCACCGAGCAGTTCAGTGGCGAGGCTGCGCCCCTCGGTGTCGATGAGGGTGGGCGGCACGAACCGCAGCGCCGTAAAGGCTTCGCGGTTGCCGCGCAGCGTCGCTTCGTCCTCGGCGCCGCCTTCAACGTATTCGAAGGCGAAGCCCGGCACGCGGCGTTGCGCCACCTCGCGCAGATCGGCGATGCTCAATGCCGCGCTGAGATCCCGCCCGGTGAAGGGCCGGCGTTTCCAGGGCATGTGCGGACGCTCCGGTGACGTTGGGTTCGGGTTTGCGCGGCGGCCCGGCTCAGAGGCTCCAGCCGCCATCGATCACGTGGATCTGGCCGGTGGTATAGGTTGCCCCGGCCAGGTACACCACCAGGTCGGCGATCTCCTGCGGGCGGCCGATCCGGCCGATCGGCTGTCGGGCGATGAAAGCGGCGCGCGTCTGCTCGTAGTCGCCCTGGGAGCGCAGCCGCTCCTCGAGCGAGGGCGTCTCCACGGTTCCGGGGCAGATGGCATTGCAGCGGACGCCGCGGCCGATGAAATCTGCGGCTACGGACTTGGTCAGTCCGATCACGGCGGCCTTGGTGGTTCCGTACACGCACCGCACGGGGACGCCCTTGACGCTGCTCGCCACCGAGGACATGTTGATGATGCAGCCCTCGCCGCGCTCGAGCATGCCCGGGAGCACGGCGCGAATCGTGCGAAACATCGCCTTGACGTTCAGGTCATAGGCGAAATCGAGCTCCTCGTCGGTGCTGTCGAGGAGCGTGCCGTGGTGCACGCAGCCGGCACAGTTAAAAAGAATGTCGACCGCGCCGGCACGCGCGACTGCCGCGGCGACGCTCTTTGCGTCGAGCACGTCCATCCGGCAGACCTCGATGCCGTGCCCGGCAAGCGGCGCGAGCTTTTCCTCATCGATGTCGGTGGCGAGGACTCTGGCGCCGGCGGCCGCCAGGGCCAAGCCGCTCGAGCGCCCGATGCCCTGGGCGGCGGCAGTGACGAGCGCGGTCTTGCCTTTCAAGCTGATAGCGGTATTGGACATGCCTGTTCTCGGGTCTATGACGTTACGAATGTGGAATCGGCGTCGCCGGCGCCTCGTTGGACCGGTAGCACGCCTCGACCAGCGCCATGGTGCGCCAGGCGTCCTCGACCGAAGTGCGCAGCATCTCATCCTCGCCGCTCGCAAAGCGCTGGACGTTGGACATCGTGCCGATGAACGCGTCCGGAAACCATGCGCCTTCGAGCGGCACCGCCTGCCAGGGGCCGCCCCGCGGGGCGATCCACAGCTCATCGGGCTCGCCCCTGGGATAGTCGAGCAGCAGACCGAGCTTCACCAGTGCCGCGCCGCGCTCCCCCTCGATGCGAAGGGTGGCATCCTGGAACCGCCGTCCGAAGTCATGATGATGGTTGATCGAAAGCGTCACGCGACGCTCCGGGCCGTAATCGAGAATGGCGGAGGTGCGCGTTTGCGCGAGCGCGCTGCCCGGATAGTGATAAGTGCGGGCAAGGACACCGTGCGGCTCGCCGGCGAGCGCCCGGATGACATCCAGGTAATGAATGGAGTGCGAGACGATCTCGACACGCGGGTTGGGAATGAGGTGAGGGAAAAGCTCCCAGGGCGTGACGAGACTCAAGTGCGCTTCGATATCGATGAGCCGGCCAAGGAGCCCCTGCTCCTGTGCGGCCGCGACGGCTTCCATCATGGGGGCGAAACGCAGCTGGAAATTGACGGCCGCGGCGAAGCGCCGCTCGCGGCAGACGGCGCGGATGTCGGTGGCCTGTGCGAGATCGAGCCCAAGGGGCTTCTGGATCAGCACCGCGGCTCCGGGCGGCAACGCCGTGAGAATGGCGCGATGCGCCACCGGCGGGGCTGCGATGTCGAAAACGCAGCCCTCGACGCCGGCCGCCTCTTCGAGCGACCGATACACCCGCTCGATGCCCCAGCGTTGTGCCGTGGCACGCGCCTTGTCGGTGTCGACGTCGAAGATCCCCGCCACTGCGAATCCGGCCTTGCGGTACGCCGGCAGGTGCGCATCGTTCACGATGCCGCCGCTGCCGATGATGACGATGGGCCGCGCGGCGCCCGGCGGAGGATGCCGCTGGCGCAGGCCCGACGCGCTCCACCCCGTACTCATGGGATGATCGCCTCGAGGCGGGCTTGCGCCTCATCCAACAGCAGTCGGCTTGACTGCTCGGTGTCGAGCGCGCGGGCGAGCAGCGCGTCGATCACCCGTGAGACCTCTGCGAGCCGCGGATGCAGAGGCATCTCCCGGGCGTGCTCGTGCAGCACATCGAGCTTGTGATAGAAGGGGATCATCCGGTTGATTTCCTCGTCCCCCCAGGTGGAACGGCGCACTCCGATGGCGCCCTCGAGGGTGGTCAACTTGTCCATGGGGGCCGTCGCCAGATGGCGCAGGAATGCCCAGGCCAGGTCCTTCTGGCGCGAGCCGGACGCAAGGGCGATCACCCAGAAGACATTCAAGGAAACGCTGTGCCCGCCGGGTCCCATCGGCAGCGGCGCAACCTCCACACGGCCCTTGACCCGACTCTCGGCCGAGGATTCGGCGAGGGCGGCGAATCCGAACCAGTTGGCCATCAGCGCCACCTTTCCGGCGCAGAACAGCAGGCCTGCCTTGACACTGTCGAGGGCTCGCGCGCCCGGCGCGATTGCCGCCTCGTCGCGCGCCAGGAGGCGCAGAAAGTCGAGCGCGCCCTCGGCCTCGCGGGTACGCAGTTGCGGCCGTGCTCCCGGGCCGAACGGCTCGCCGCCGCGCGACCAGACTTGGATGCAAAAATCGTAGAAGCCGTTGTGACCGTCGGGGTACAGCGCGAGGGTCGTCCCGAAGAGGCCCCGCTCGGGGTCATGCAGCCGCCGCGCGGCGGCGTGGAAGTCCTCCCAAGTGGCCGGCACGGGCAGGCCGGCCGCCTGCAGCAGGTCCTTGCGGTAGATGAGGCACTCGGGACCGTCGTGATACGGCAGCCCCCAGAATCCGCCGGCGAAGTCCGCAAGCCGCACCAGCGAGGGGCTCCAGGCCGCCGGGAAATCGGCGATCGGCGCTCGGGCGAGATAGGGGCGCAGATTCTCGATCAGCCCCGCGGACTGCGCTTCGGCGAGCCAGTCGGTCGAGAGGAAGGCGAGGTCGAGCGATCCGTCGCGGAGGGCGTCCTGACCGAACAGTCGCGCGTGCAGATCGTTCAGCTCCAGCGCATCGACCTCGAGACCGGGCGCCTCGCCGGTGGCTCGCGCAAAATCCGTGAATTGCCGGCGGATGGCGCTCTCGAACGGGTCAAACTTGCGGATCGCTATGCGGATTGCTCGCACCGCGCGCCTCCTCTTCCGGCTTCAGTCCAGCGTGCACCGCGATCACATCTGCGCAGGCCTTCAGCGCCGGAAGCATGTTTTCGAGGCTGGGGCCGCTCTTTTCCTTGAGCGTTGCGATGGTGAGGGCCGCCTTGATGGAGGAGCCCGCAGAGCCGACCGGCACGCCGATATCCAATCCTCCGACGAATCGCTCGCCCTCGGAGCGCTCGTAGCCGCGCTCGCGGATCGCCGCGAGCCGCTTCAGGAATTGTGCGCGTGCGGCCGGCTTCTCGCGCCGCCATTCGAGGTCGTGCGTCAGCAGCTCCTCACAGTCTTCAGGATCCATGTTCGCGAGCAGCACGCGGCCCGAGGTGGTGTGCATGGGCGGGTGCTGCGAGCCGACTTCGACCGACAGGCGGAAGGGCTTCGGGCTCTCCTCCTGGGCGAGCACCAACACCCGCTCGCGGTGCAGCACGGACAGATGGCAAGACTCGCGCAGATCCTCGGCGAGCCCGCGCATCAACGGCTGGGCGGCCTTCAGCAGAGCCTCGTAGGGCGAGTGGGTTCGCGAGAGCTCGAACAGCTTGAGCGTCAGCGAGTACGCGCCGGTAGTCGGCTCGCGCCTCAGGTAGCCGCGGCTCTCCAGGCAGGCGAGCATGCGGAAGATTTCCCCGGCCTGGCGGTTGAGGGCGCGGGCAAGCTGCGCCTGGGTGAGCGGCACGGCCTGGTCGGACAGGTATTCCAGGACGTCGAGACCCTTCTCGAGCGCCGGCACGGAATACTTGGTGCGGCGCTCCTCGAGGCTGAGCAGGCTATCGTGTGTCATGCAACCTCCTTTGAGCTCAGAGGACGGCTGGCCGGGATTGTGCCTGATGCGCATCAGGCGCGCCGGATGGAGGGTCGGCCGACAGTCGCGGCGCGCGCCGGCGGCCGCCGACCGTATAGATGGCGGCCGCCGCGATCAGCACGGTTCCTTCGATCAGACCCTGGTAGTTCGCGCCGAGGTTCAACACATTGAAACCATTGGTCAGGGTGTACAGCACCAGCGCGCCGGCCACCGTCTTCAGCACGCTGCCGGCGCCTCCGAACAGCGAGGTGCCGCCGAGAATCGCCGCCGCAATCACCGTCAGCTCCTCGCCCTGCAGCGCAGTCGGGTTCATGGCGCCGAACCGGGAGGCGTACAGGACGCCGGCGAAGCCGGCCGCGAGACTCGAGAGCACGAACGCGCCGAGCCTGTAGCCGCGCACGTTGATGCCCGCGAGCCGTGCCGCCTCCGGGTTGCCGCCGGCGGCATAGATGCGCCGCCCGGCGGTGGTGAAGCGCAGCACCAGCCAGATCAGCAGGGTAAAGCCGGCCATGTACAGAATCGGCAGGGGCAGGCCGGCCGCGCGCCCGCTCTCGAAGCCCGTCATGGCGTTGAGCGCGGCGGGCGTGCCGACCATCAGCGAGCGGTCATCGGTCACCACCAGCACCAGGCCCCGGATCGCGGTGAGCGTGCCCAGCGTGACGATGAAGGCGTTGATCCCGACCAGCTCCACCATCACCCCGTTGAGCAGTCCGGCCGCGCCGGCGGTCGCGAGCGACAACATCAGCGCAGCCCAGAAGCCCACGTGGTCGATCACCAGGATGTTGACGGCGGCGGCCAGTGCCGCCACCGAGGCCACCGAGAGATCGAAGTTGCCCGTGATCAGCACCACGGTCATCGCCACGCCCATGATGGCGACCGGCGCGGTCTGATAGAGGATGTTGATGAGATTGACGGGGCTGAGATAGCTCGGCCGGCCGAGTGCGGCGGTGACCCCCGTGAGCGCGGCCACCAGCAGCAACAGCGCGTAAAAGACGCCTGCCTCGCGCAGGCTCAGTAAGCGTCGCATCGATTCCCCCGAACCCGTCAGTGTATCTGCCCCTGCGGCCCGGCGCCGGCGGCGAGCCGGATCAGCTCCTGCTCGTCCGTTTCCGCCGCCACGCGTTCCGCCACGATCGCCCCCTCGCGCATGACCAGGATGCGGTCGGCTTCCTCGAGCAGCAGCTTCAGCTCCGAGTCGACCAGGATGACGGCCACCCCCGCGCTCGAGAGCTCGCGGACCTGGTCGAGGATTTCCGTCTTGGCGCCGATGTCGATCCCGGCAGTCGGCTCATCGAGCAGCAGCAGCTTCGTCGGGCCGCACAGCCATCGGGCGATGCTGACCTTCTGAGCGTTGCCTCCGGACAGATCGCCGACCGCGGCGTCGAGATCGCGTGTCTTGATCAGCAGACGCCTGACGGCCGCGGCCGCGGCCGCGCGCTCGAGCCTGCGCCGCGGAAACACGCCCCAGCGCGAGAACCGCCCCAGATGCGCGAGCGTCATGTTCTGCCACAGCGGCAGCCCCGGCACCAGCGCCTGGGAGGCCCGATCCTCGGGCACCAGAGCGATGCCGGCGCGCACCGCCGCAACCGCGGAGCGCGCCACAACTTGACCGGACACGCGCACCTCGCCGCGAGCGCTTCGGTCGGCTCCAAAGATCGCGTGGAGCAGCTCGCTGCGCCCGGATCCGAGAAAACCGGCGATGCCGAGCACCTCGCCGCCGCGCACGCGAAACGTGCACGGCGCCAGGCGCCCGGGCGAGCGGAGCCCGACGATTTCGGCGGCGACGTCGGCCCCGGCGCGCACGGTCTGTCTGGTGGCTCTATGGATGGTGCGGCCGGCAATCGCGGTGGCAATTGCGGCCTCATCGACCGCGGCGCTGTCCATGCTCATCACCGCCGCGCCGTCGCGCAATACGGTCAAGGCATCCGTCACCGCCAACACTTCGTCGAGAAAATGCGTTACCAGCAGCACCGCGCACCCCTCGGCGGCGAGACGCCGGATCGCGCGATGCACGATCCGGCGCTCGGGTGCGGCGAGCGAAGCCGTCGGCTCGTCCATCACGATGAGCTGTGCGTCGGCCGCGAGCGCCTGCAGAATGCCGACCATCTGCCGCTCCCCGATCGCTAGCGCCGCGACCGGGGTATCAGGCTGCAAGTGGTAGCCGATCGAGTCCATCAGACGCGAGAGCTGCCGGCGCTCCTCGCGGCCGCTGCGGGCCCATCCGCTGCGCCCGAGGAACACGTTCTCCCGGACTGACAGCGAGCCGACCAGAGGGATTTGCTGGTGCAGCGTGGCGACCCCGGCTGCGCGTGCCTGCGCCGGGCACGACCACTGTACCGGAGCGCCGCGCCATAGGATCCTGCCCGCAGTCGCGTGCGTGGCGCCGCAAAGGATGCGGATGAGAGTCGACTTGCCCGCGCCATTGGCGCCAAGCAGGCCGTGGACGGTCCCGGAGCGGACCGTGAGATCGACACCACGCAGCGCGGCGGTGCCGTTGGGATAGATCTTGGCCAGGCGCTCGAGCGACAGCAGGGGTTGGACGACGCTCGACACGACCGGCTCACCACTGCGGGGGGCACTCGCGCGCGTTCGCCCGGGTGATCCCGGGTGTCCGGTACGTGACGAACGCCGCGTGCAGCGGCTTCTTGCCCGTCACGTCGTCATAGAGCGCCTCGAAGGCGAGCGCACCGAGCTCGAGCGGCTTGTAGCAGACCGTGCCGTCGATGCGGCCGGCCTCGAGCGAAAGGATCGCAAGACTCGAGCCGCCGATGCCGATCAGTTTCGCGTGCGAGCCGGCGGAGCGCACCGCGCGCGCGCAGCCCACCGCCATGTCGTCCGCTTCGTTGAAGAACAGGTCGACATTCGGATGGGCTTCGAGAATGTTCTGACAGGCCATGTCCGCGTCCTCCATGCGCCAATAGCCGGGTTGGGTCGCGACGATCCGGTACTTCACGTGCGCGCTCCGAAGCCCCTGCTCGAAGCCGTCCTCGCGCTGCAGGACTTCCGGAAACCCGGGCGCGCCCTGAATGATGGCGATATGCGCGAGGCGCCCCGGCGGCAGAAGCCGGGCTGCGAGCCGGCCGGCCTCGCGGCCGGCGGCGGTCTCGTCCTGGGTGACCAGAGCCACGAGCTTCGGATACACATCCCGCAGAGGCCGTCTGCGCGGATTGCCGACCTGCGAGCCCACCGCCACGATCGGGATGCCGGCCCGCGCGGCTTGGCTCACCCAGCTCTCCGCGATCACCGAATCGAGCGGCATGAGCACGATGCCGTTGACCCGTTCGGCGATCAAGTCCTGCAGGTCGTTGGCCTGCTTCTGCACGCGGTTCTGGGCATCGAGCACGATGGCCTGCACGCCCGCGCGAGCGGCCGCCTGCTTGAAGCCGCGTGCGATCGCCGCAGCGAACGGATAGCTCAGTCCCGCGCTCGAGAGGCCGAAGCGCAGCGGGGCTGCGGTCACGGCGCGCGCGAGCAGCGTGGCGCACAGGGCCGCCGCAAATGCCGTGCTGCGCGCGGCTTTCACGATCGCGGCCCGCCGCGTCTCATGCGAGGGCCTCGCGCCGCTCGACCAGATACAGGTGCTCACAGCCGAGCACGGTCTCGCCCCGCTGATTGGCGATCTCGACCTGCTCGACGATGATGCCGTGCGTCTTGCGCTTGGGATGGTCGCGTCGCGCGCTGATGCGTGCGGTCACGGTGAGCGTATCGCCGATGAACACCGGCCGGATGAAGCGCACCCGGTCGTAGCCGTAGGACATCGAGCGCGGGTTGATGGTGTTGGCGGTCATCCCGATGCCGATGCTCAACACCAGCGTGCCGTGGGCGATGCGCAGCTTGAACGGCTGTTGCGCGCACCATTGCGCGTCCATGTGATGGGGGAAGAAATCGCCGGTCTGGCCCGCGTGCATCACGATGTCCGCTTCGGTGAGCGTACGGCCGAAGGTCCGCCGCTCGGCGCCGATCTCATAGTCCTCGAAGTATTGCTCGACGATCATGCCGACCCTCCCGGTGTGTCGAGCCCGAAGCGGCGCAGGATCTCGTCGGTGTCGCGGCCGAGCGCCGGAGCGCCGCGCGAGGCGCCGAGCACCTGCCCGTCGATGCGGATGGGGCAGCGGGTCGTGCGCAGGGTGCCGTGCTCACCGTCGTGGATGTCCTGCGTCAACGCGAGGGCGGCAAAGCCTTCGCGCTCGAGCAGCTGGGGCCAGGTGAGCACCTCGGCGCACCAGACGTCGGCGGGCTCCAGGATTGCCAGCCAGTGCGCGCTCGGCTGCGCGGCAAGGTGCGCGGCGAGAATGGACTTGATCCGGGCCCGCTCGGTGAACCAGCGGGCCGGGTCGGTGTAGGCCTTGAGCGGCTCGCAGCCGATGAGCGCCCCGAGGCGATCGACCGGGGACATCGCGACCGCGAGGTAGCCGTCGGCGGTCTGGTAGATGCCGTACGGCGCACCGAGATACACGCTCGCGTTGTTGACCGCATCGCGGGCCGGCTGCCGGCCGTCGCCATTGAGAAATGCGCTGAACTGCTCGAACTGCATGTCGATCGCGGATTCGAACAGGCTCACATCGACTCGTCCGCCCCTCCCGGTCCGTCCGCGCCGCACCAGCAGGGCGAGTACCCCCTGGCAAAGGTGTGCGCCGGCCATCAGGTCGGCGATGGACACGCCCATGGGCACCGGTCCCTGGGCGGCGTCACCCGAGAGCCATGCCAGCCCCGACATGGCCTGCACCAGCAGGTCCTGTCCCGGTTTCTTGCGCCAGGGGCCTTCGGTGCCGTAACCGGTGATGGCCGCGTAGATCAGGCGCGGGTTCAGGTCCGCGACCGTGGTGTAGTCCAGGCCGAGTCGGTCCATCACGCCCGGTCGGAAATTGTGGACCATCACATCGGCGCGCCGGATCAGCGCCTTGACCCGCTCGAGATCGGCGGGATCCTTCAAGTCCGCGGCGAGACTTTCCTTGTTGCGGTTGATGGTATGAAAGAGCGCGCTGTCCTCGCCGAAGGATTGGTCGGCCAGGTACAGGCGGCGGGACAGATCCCCCCCCTGTGGACGCTCCACCTTGATCACCTCGGCACCGAGATCCGCCAGCCGCAGGCAGCAGGAGGGTCCGGCTAGAAACTGGCTGAAATCCAGCACCAGCACCCCCTCCAGCGGTCGCTCGGCGGTCGTCCTCGGCGCGCCGTCGTCCACGTGCGCTGTCTTCAACCGGGTTCCTCGCGTATAGTTTGTAGGTAAATGCTAGATTCGTTACCAAACGGTGTCAACCCGATCATGGGATGGGCCGAGGACGAGGGGGTGAGCGATGCGCAAAGATCGGGCAATCCTGCTGCGAGGCATGACCTGGGACCATCCGCGCGGCTATGGACCGCTCGTGGCGTGCTCGGCCGTATGGCGCGAGCGCACCGGCGTGGAGATCGAGTGGGAGCGGCGCTCGCTGCAGGATTTCGAGTCCTTTCCGGTCGCTGAGCTCGCCGCCCGCTACGACCTCATCGTGATCGATCATCCGCACGTCGGACAGGTGGCGCGCGAGGAATGCCTCGCACCGATCGATGAGGGCGTCGATGCGGGAGATCCGGCGTGCGCGGCGGTCGGGGCCTCGCTCTCGAGCTACCGGTGGGGCGATCGGCTCTGGGCGCTGCCCATCGACGCGGCGGCACAGGTTCTGGCCTGGCGTCCGGATCGCCTGTCCGCCCCCCCCGCGGACTGGTCGGCCGTGCTCGAGATGGCGGCGGGCGGCGCAGTGCGGTGCCCGCTGCGACCGCCGCACAATCTGATGGCGCTGTTCACGCTGTGCGGATTGGCCGCTCACCCGCCCCGCACGCATGGAGGAGAGCTCTTTGAGCCGGCGGCCGGCCGCGAGGCCTATGAGCGCTTGCGCGAGCTCGCCGCGCGCATCGGCCCGCGCTGCGGCGAGCAGGATCCGATTGCAGTGCTGGAGGAGATGGCCGCGCCGGACTCGAGAGCGGACTGCGCGCCGCTCATCTACGGCTATGTCAGTTATTGCAGATCTGATGCCCGGGGCGCCCGCGTGGCTTTTGCAGATCTGGCGCCGCTTGCGCGCGGCGGCTCGTGCGCCGGCTCGGCGCTCGGCGGCACCGGCATCGCCGTTTCGGCGCAAGGTACGGAGCGCGCCGCCGCGCTCGCTTTCGCACGCTGGGTGGCCGGCGCCGAGGCGCAATGCGGACCGTATCTTGCCGGCGGCGGCCAGCCGGCGCACCGCGCCGCCTGGGACGACGCGCGCGCGAACGAAGTCTCACTCGGCTTCTTTCGCAACACCCGCGCGACGCTGGAGGGCGCCTGGGTGCGCCCGCGTCATGCGGGTTACATGACATTTCAGGATGCGGCCGCCGAGCGCCTCGCGCAGGCGCTGGCGGCGCACGAACCGGGCGTCTCGGTCATCGCGGCGCTCAATCGACTGTATCTGGAGGTACTGCCATGAGCCGACCCACCTCACGCCGGACATTCCTGCAATCAGCCGCAACGGCGGCCGGACTCGGGGTCATCGGCGCACGCCCGCGCTGGGCCCGCGCTCGCCCGGCGATGGCGCGCAACGGCTCTCCAGGTCCGCTCATCGAGAGATTGCGGGAGTTCGATTATGCGGACGTGGCCCTCACAGGCGGCCCGCTCAAGAGGCAGTACGACTTCATTCATGCTCACTATCTGGCGCTCGACAACGACCGGCTTCTGCAGGTCTACCGCGAGCACGCCGGCCTGCCGGCACCCGGCATCGACATGGGTGGCTGGTACGGCAAGGGCGGATTCATTCCCGGCCATGCGCTCGGTCAATACGTCTCCGGCATCGCGCGTTTCGGCCGCTGCACCGGTGACGAAGCGTGCCGGTCGAAGGTGCACGAGCTGGTGCGCGGCTTCGGCGAGGCCCTGGACGCCAACCCGGTTCCGTACGCCGGCGAGGGCGCCTGGAAAGTCTGGCCGGCCTACGTGCTCGACAAACACATGATCGGACTGATCGATGCCTACCGTCTGAGCGGCATGCGCCAGGCGCTCCCGTTGATCCCGCGCGTGATTCGCGGCGCGCTGCCGTTCATCTCGCCGGTCAGCCGCGACCGGATCGGCGTCAAGAACCCGCCCTATGACGAAACCTACATCGTTTCGGAGAACCTGTTCACCGCGGCGCACCTGACCGGCGAGCGCAGCGTGCGCGATCTGGCGGTGAAGTACCTGTTGAACAAACCTTACTTCGATCCGCTCTCCCGCGGTGAGAACGTACTGGCCGGCCGTCAGGCCTACAGTCACGTCATGGCGCTCAGCTCGGCGGCCATGGCGTACCTCGAGCTCGGCGAGCCCCGTTACCGCGATGCGCTCGTCAACGGCTGGAAATTCCTCGACGAGCAAAGCTACGCGACCGGCGGCTGGGGACCGAACGAGCTGCTGATCGCTTCGGGCACCGGCGAGCTGTACTCCAGCCTGGCCGGCACCGTGAATCATTTCGAGACGCCGTGCGGCACCTACGCGACCATGAAGGCCGCCCGCTACCTGATGCGCTTCACGGGCGATGCGCGCTACGGCGATGGGCTCGAGCGCATCATGTGGAATGGGCTGATGGCGGTGAAGCCGCCGGACTCGAACGGCAACTCGCCGTACTATTCGAGCTATCACCCGGACGGGAAAAAGGTCTTCTATCCTGAAAAGTGGCCGTGCTGCTCGGGCACTCTGGCGCAAGGCGTGGCCGATTATGTCCGCAATGTCTATTTCCACGCGCCGGGCGCGCTCTACGTGAACCTGTTTGCCCCGTCGCGGGTGCGCTGGCGCACGGGAGGGAGAGCCGTAACGCTCACGCAGCACACCGACTACCCGATGGGCGGGTCGGTGACGCTGCAGGTGGCGACAGCTGCACCGGCGACGTTCGCGCTCATGATCCGCATTCCCGGCTGGCTGCAGGCCGATGCGGAAATCCGCGTCAACGGCCGGCGAATGACGATCGCGGCCGAGCCGGGCACGTTCGCCGCGCTCAAGCGCACCTGGCGCGACGGCGATCGGGTGCAGTTGCACCTGCCGCAGTCGTTGCGCACGCAGTCCATCGACCGCTCGCACCCCGGCACGGTGGCCCTGTTGCGCGGGCCGCTCGTGTACAGCGCGCTGAACTTCGCCGGCCCCGGCACGCCCGTGCCGCGGCTCGAGGTGTCCGGCCTGAGTCCGGTCACCGGCGCGCCCGACACCTACCGGCAGATGGATCGCGGGCAGCAGATCCTGTTCGTGCCTTTCTACAAAGTCCAGAGCGAGTCCTACAATGTCTACTTCGAGCGGGCCTGACAGTGCGCGCGTTCTGGCGCGCTACTGGATCGAAACCGCCCGTCCGCTGGAGGAAGCGGCGGCGCAGATGGCCGGCGAGCAGTCGACCGGCACGTTCGTGCGCGTCGCCGGTGAAACGGACGCGCTGCGCGAACACTTCACCGCGCGCATCGAGGCATTGACGCAGACGGGGGAGAGGAGCTCACCCTCGTTGCCCGGAGCCTGGCAGCCGCGAGGCGGGCCGGGCGTGTGGCGTACCGCCGAGGTCACCCTGTCCTGGCCGCTGCACAATTTCGGACCGTCGCTGCCGAACCTGCTCGCCACCGTCGCCGGAAACCTCTGGGAGCTGAAGGCGTTCTCCGGCATGCGGCTGCTCGATCTGACGCTGCCGCGGGAATTTCTCTCGGCCTATCCCGGCCCCCGGTTCGGGGTGCCCGGAACACGCGCGGTGAGCGGCGTGCACGGCCGGCCGCTCAT
Source organism: Pseudomonadota bacterium (assembly GCA_021850555.1). The sequence continues at coordinate 37,119 of JAJZLX010000026.1, forward strand.
CGGCACGATCATCAAGCCAAGTGTGGGCCTCTCGCCCGAAGCGACCGCCGCGCGGGTCGCCGAGCTCGCCGCCGCCGGCGTGGACTTCATCAAAGATGACGAGCTGCAAGCGGACGGTCCGCTCTGCCCGTTCGAGGCGCGCCTCGGCGCGGTGATGCGCGTGCTGCGCGAGCACGCCGAGCGCACCGGGCGGCGCGTCCTTTACGCAGTCAACATCACCGGCGAGATCGATCAGATGCTGCGCCGCCATGAGCGTGTCGTGGCCGAAGGCGGCAATTGCATCATGGTGAGCCTGCACAGTATCGGTTTGCCGGCGCTGACGGCCCTGCGCGCCCAGTGCCAGGTGCCGATCCACGGCCACCGCAACGGCTGGGGCCTGCTCGGCCGCTCGCCGGCGATCGGGGTCAGCTTTTCGGCCTGGCAGAAGCTGTGGCGCGTGGCGGGCATCGATCACGTGCACGTCAACGGTCTCGACAACAAGTTCTGCGAGAGCAACGAGTCGGTCATCGCCTCGGCGCAGGAGTGTCTGACGCCGATGTTCTCGCCTCCGGCTCGCGGCTGCCAGATCATGCCGGTGTTCTCTTCCGGCCAGACGGCGCTGCAGGCGCCGGGCACTTGGCAGGCGCTCGGCTCGGTGGATCTCATTCACGCCTGCGGCGGCGGCATCATCGGCCACCCCGGCGGCGCGGCCGCCGGAGTGCGCAGCCTGCATCAGGCCTGGGAAGCGGCCGTCGCCGGCATCCCCCTCGCGCACTATGCGCGTGAGCATCGCGAGCTCGCCGAGGCAATTGCCGCCTTTGGCCGCTGAGGAGCGTCTCGTGGACCGTCCTCTGTACGCGTATTACGGCGATGACTTCACCGGCTCGACCGACGTCCTCGAGGTGTTGGCGTCGGCCGGCGTGCGCAGCGTGCTGTTCATCGGGCCGCCGGGCGAGCGGCACGTCCGCCGGTTCCGCGGCTGTCAGGCGCTCGGCATCGCGGGCGACAGCCGCAGCCGCTCGCCCCGGTGGATGAGCGAGCGCCTGCCGGCGTTGCTCTCACGGCTTGGGGCATTCGGCGCGCCGATCGCGCACTACAAGACCTGCTCCACGTTCGACAGCTCGCCGCGGATCGGCTCGATCGGGCGTGCGCTTGAGATCGGGCGCGACACGCTGCCCGGCCCCTTCATTCCAATCGTGGTCACAGCGCCGCACCTTGGCCGCTACGTGGCCTTCGGCAACCTGTTCGCGGACGCCGGCGGGGTCGTGCACCGGATCGATCGCCATCCCACGATGCGGGCTCACCCGGTCACACCCATGCAGGAGGCGGATTTGCGCCGTCACCTGGCTGCGCAAACCGCGATGCGCATCGGGCTGATCGAGCTGCCGGCACTGGCGCGCGGCGCCGCGGCCGAGGCGCTGGCCGGCTGCCTCGCCGCCGGTGATGAGGCGGTGCTCTTCGACGGGGTCAGCGAGGCGGACCTCGCCCAGATCGGGCGGGTGTTGTGGCGCAGCGCGCAGTGTCGTGCGCTGTTTTGCGCCGGCAGCTCCGGACTTACGCACGCGTTGCTGTCGGTCTGGCGGGACGCGGGACTGATTCCGGCGCGAAGCGAGACACAGTCTTGCGGGAAGCCCGTGGACACGCTGCTGGCGATGAGCGGCAGCTGCTCGCCCGTGACCGAGCGTCAGATCCAGGCAGCCCTGCGCGCGGGTTATCACGGCATCGCGCTGGATCCGGCGCTTCTGCTCAGCGAAGCGTCCGGCGCGCAGGCGGGCGAGCGGCTGGTGCGTGAGGCTGCTGCCCGCTTGCGGGACGGCCGCAGCACGGTCCTCTACAGCGCGCTCGGGCCGCCGTGCACCGGCTCACCCGCCTCGGGCGAGGAGCTCGGCCGCCGGATGGGCGAGCTGCTTGCACGCATCCTCGCCGCCGCGCCGGTGCCGCGCGTGCTGCTCGCCGGCGGCGATACCTCGAGCCATGCGGTCGCACAGCTCGGTCTGTACGCCCTCACCTGGAGTGCAAGTCTCGAGCCGGGCGCGCCGTTGTGCCGGGCGCATGCCGAGGAGCGATCCGCTCTGGAGGGCTTAGAGCTCGTCCTCAAGGGCGGTCAGGTTGGGAGCGAGGGGTTCTTCGAGCGTGTCAGGCTCGGCCGTTAGTCCGGCCGTGCAGTCGACCAGGGAGAATACTCCGGCCGCGATCAACACCATCAGCGCCACCGCCCGCACGGGCAGCTCGTAGTTGCCGGTGGCGCCGGCGATATAGCCGAAGGCGAGCGTGCAGAGAACACCTCCGACCTGACCGGCGGTGTTCATCACTCCGGTGGCCGCGCCGCCGTGGTTGCCGCCGATGCTCATGCACATGGCCCAGGAGGCCGGCAACATCAGGTCCATGGTGGCGAACCCCGCGCTGGCGAGGATCACGATGGCCACCTGGTCGCGGACCAGGCTCATGGCGGTGAGCAGTCCGGCGCCCACGATCAGGCACACGGTGGTCATGAGGCGCGTGGCGTTGCGCAGGCCGATCCTCATGCCCAGCCGGTCGCACACCGCCCCGCCGATGAGGTTGCTGCCGATGCCGAGAAGAAACGGAAAGGCCGCATACACTCCCATCTGGCGCAGCGTGAAGTGCCCGGCATGCACCATCCAGGTGGGGAACCAGTTGAAGTAGAACCAGCTGCCGCAGCCATAGCAGCCGTAGGCGAGCACGATGAGCCACAGCTGGCGCAGCCTCAGCAGCCGGCGCAGCGCCCCCTTCCCGCCGTGCGCATCGCCGCTGCGCGGGCCGATCTCGGCGAGCTCCTCAGGGCGAATGCCCGGCTGCTCGGCCGGCCGGTCGTGATACCAGAGCCACCACGCCAAAGCCCACACCGCGCCGATGACGGCGAGCACCCAGAATACCGCGCGCCAGCCGAAGTACAGCGCCAGGGGCACGAGCAGCAGCGGCGCAAGTGCTCCGCCGAGACGGCTCGCGGCCCATACGGCGCCCTGGCCCCGCGCCCGCTCGCGCGCCGGCAGCCAACGCCACAACACGCCGGATGCGTTGGGGTAGGCGCCCGCCGAGCCGAGACCGAAGCAGAAGCGCACGATCGCGAGCGGGATGAAGCTCGTGCACGTCCCCGTGAGCGCCGTGAATCCCGACCACCAGGCGGCGATCCGCGAGAGCTCGCGCCGCTGTCCATGGCGATCGCCGAGCACGCCGGAGGGAATTTCGAACAGCCCGTAGGCGATGACGTAGGCGCTGAGCACCCAGCCCCATTCCTCGGGAGTGAGGCCGAGGTCGTGCTGGATCCGCGGACCGAGCACCGCGATCGCCATGCGATCGAGAAACGTGATGACCGAGACGACGCTCAGCAGCCCGACGACGGCGTGGCGCTTCTTGATCATTCAGCCGGTCCCGAGACCGAACACCTCACGCACTTGGCGCACGCCGGACTCCGGACTCGACAGCACCGGCGCTTTGACCGCCCCGGCCGGGAGAGCCGCCACAACCCGCGCCATCGAGGCCTGCGCTAGCACGATCACATCGACATCGCGCATCCGTTCGGTCAGCGCCGCGGTCAGCAGACGATCGTGCGTGGCGGTGTTGCCGGCGAGAACGGCCTCGAACGCGCCTTCGCACAGACATTCGACGACCTCGACCGCTCGCCCGGCCTCGAGAGCCGCGCCGCGCACCAGCGCCGATGTCGGCTCGAGCGTGGTGCGCAGCGTCGCGAGCACTCCGATTCGCCGGCCCTGGCGCACCGCGGCGCGCGCCATGGGCGCATCGACCCGGAGCACCGGCGGGTCGTACAGCTGCCGGGCGACATCCACGGCCGGACCTAGAGACGAGCAGGTCACCAGGACGCCGTCCGCGCCGCCCTCGAGTGCGGAGCCGACGAGCGTGGCGAGCCTGCGCATTGTCGTTTTCTCCAGCCGTCCGGCCTGGATGGTGTTCTTGATGAGACTTTCGTCGACGGCATGGAAGATCTGCAGCTCCGGCAGCCACTGCTCGCACAGCGAGGCGAACAACGGAGTCAGCACGGGCGAGGTGTGCAGCAGGGCGAGCTTACGTTGCGTCATGTCAGTCTCTCGTCAACTCATAGGTGCCCGAGCCCAGCTCGGTGATGAAGGCGCCGGAGCCGTGGGCTGCGGGGCGCGTGCGGGCCGTGGCGAGCGGCCTGCCGTCGGCACGCCATTCGAGCGGCCCGCCCGGCAAATGCACTTCCGCCCGGCTGTTGGCCGGTACCTGCAGTCCCAACCGCGTGAGGCCGCGCGCATCGCCCTCGACCTCGGTCGCAATCCGCCCGAGGCAGGAGTCGTAATGCGCGCGCACGCGGGGAATGCGCGCGTCGAAGATCGGATCGATCTTGATGCGCCGGAATCCCGGTGCGGCTTCGTTGATGCCGCCGATCCGCCGGTACATGAACCCGACCACGGCGCCGAGCGCGTAGTGATTGAAGGAATTCATGGATTGATCAACGGCGTTGCCGTTCCACCGCTCCCACATGGTGGTCGCGCCGTGGTCGATCATGTAGCCCCAGGAGGGATATCTCGTCTGCAGCAGCAGCGTGACCGCGAGCCGCTCTTGGCCCGTGTCGGCGAGCGCATCGAGCAGGCAGGGGGTGCCGAGAAAGCCCGTGGACAGCAGATTGCCCCGATGCTCGACATTGGCCGCGAGTCGCGCGCCGGCGCTGCGGCGCAGAGCGGCCGGCACCAGACCGAAACGCAGCGAGAGCGCGTAGCTCGTCTGGCTGCCGTTGCCCACTGTACCGTCGCGGCGCACGAACTCCCGGATGAAGGCCCGCTCGATGTGCCGGCGCATCCGCAGGTAGCGCTCGGCCTCGTCCTGGTGACCGATGGCCGCGGCCATCTCGGCCATCAATGCCGCGCACCGGGCCCAGTACGCCGTCGCCACCAGCATCTTCGGTGTGGTCGCGTCGGCCGGATCCGGCGCCACGTACGGGTTGGTCGAGGCGACTGAGAGCCAATCGCCGAGATCGAGCCCCCTGCGGTGACGCCAGAGGAAATCCGGATTCGCCTCGGCGAGGTAATCGACCCAGCGCTGCATGTTCGGCCAGTTCTCTTCGATCACCGTCGTGTCGCCGTACCGCCGATACAGCGTCCACGGCAGGATCACGCCCGCGTCGCTCCAACCTGCCGTCACCAGCTCCGGGAAGGAGCGTGGCTGGGGCGTAACGATCGGAAATGCGCCATCGGGAGTCTGACCCGCGCGCACCTCGATCAAGAACCGGCGGATGAAGGCATCGACGTCCATGTTGAAGGCGGCGGCATCCAGAAACACCTGAATGTCGCCCATCCAGCCCATGCGCTCGTCGCGCTGGGGACAGTCGGTCGGCACGCCGAAGAAGTTCGATCGCTGGCTCCACAACGCGTTGTGCCAGATCTGCTGCGCGATCGGCTGCTCGAGCTCGAGCGCGCCGGTCTCGGCGGCGTCGGTGTGCACCACCACGCCTTCAATCGATTCGCGGCTGGGAATGCCGGGGAAGCCGGTGATCTCGACGTAGCGAAAGCCGTGATAGGTGAAGTGCGGCTCGTAAGTCTCACCGTGCGGATCGCCACGGAGCGTGTAATGGTCCGTGGCGCGCGCGGCGCGCAGATTGGAGGTGTTGATGTTGCCGTCGGGATAGAGAATTTCGGCGTGCCGCAGGCGCACCGTCGTGCCGGCCGGCCCCTGCACACGCAGCCGGCACCAGCCGGCGAAATTCTGGCCCAAGTCGCACACATAGACACCGGGGCGGGGCTGAGTGATGGTTCGGACCGCCACGGTCTGCAATGCGCGGATGGGCGGATCGACCTGCGCCACGAGCCGCTCGCGTGGCCGCGCGCCGATCGCGGCCGCCTGCCAGGCGGTATCATCATAGCCCGGCTCATCCCAGCCGGGCCGCTCGAGGCGCGCGTCGTAGTCCTCGCCGTTGTAGATCTCGGAGGAGAGGATCATGGAGTTGGCCAGCCGCCAGTCGGAGTCGGTGACCACGATGTCACGGCTGCCGTCGGTGTACTCGAGCACCAGCTGGGCCAGAAAGCGCCTCGGGCTGTCGGCGAGGGAGTAGCGCTCGTCCATCCAGCTGAAGGCTGAGGCGTACCACCCGTCGCCGATCAACGCGCCGAGCGCATTGCGGCCGGGATGCAGCAGCGCGGTCGGGTCGTAGCACTGGTAGAGCACGTGGCTGCCGGCCACGGTGATCTCCGGCGACAAGTGAGCGCAGCCGAGCCGCTTGCCGTTGATGTGCGGCTCGTAGGCGCAGAGCGCCGTCGCGTACAGCCTCGCGCGCGCCAGCGGCTTGGCGACCGTGAACTCCCGGCGGGCGAACATCGCGGGGCGCGGCGGCCTGGGATCGCACGGCGGAGCGGTGGCGGCGGGCCGCGCGTGCGGCCATGCGCTGTCATCGAAATCCAACGCCGTCCAGCCGGCCGGGGCCGTGCGCGAGGTGCGCCAGTCCGGTCCGCTGGTGAATCGTCCGATCGTTCCGTCCGTGTGCCGGATCTTGACGATGGCGGCCAGCGCTCCGCCCGTGCCCGGCATGAAGGTGCCGGGATCGGCCCGAGCACTCACGCCGATGAGGTGGGCCCCGGGGGTCACCGGCAGCGCGATGCGCTGCATCGATCCCCAGGGGCGCTCGGCGGGCAGCTCCACGGGTTGGCCGTCGATCCACACCCCGAGCAGGTCGTCCTTGGCGGACAGCCACAGCTGCGCCTGGCGCACGCCGGCGGGCAGCGCGATCCGGTAGCGAAACTGCTGCGGCTCGGGCGCGAGCGCCGGCGCATCACTCCAGATCCAATGAATGCCGACCGCGCGGTCCGCGCGCTCGTCCGCGTCCTCGATGGCGAGCCACTCGGCCTGCCAATCGGCGGGCTGCAACAATCCCATCTCGAACCAGGCGGGCTCGCTGGGCGGCGACGGTCGGTCCTCGGCGTCCCAGAGCTGCACGCGCCACCACGCACGTTGCCCCGAGCGCAGCGTCGCGCCGCCGTAGGGGACTTCGAAACAGCGGTCCGAACGGACCCGCCCGCTGTCCCAGAGGTCGGCAGTGCCCGCCTCGAGGCGCTCGCGGCTCGAAGCGGCGCTGATGCGATAGGCGCTCTGCACGGCGCCACGCGCACGGCTCGCGCACGCCCAGGACAATCGCGGCTGCAGGACTTCGAGACCGAACGGCTGCTCGATGTACTCGGCGCGCGGCCGGATGACCCGAAGCGCTTGCGCTTCGGGCACCGCGGCGCCCCCTTCGGCCCCCTGCGCACGCCTCGGCCGCAGCAGTATCGGTGCGGCGGCGAGCAGTCCCGTGCCGATCAGCACGCCACGCCGGTTGATCCTGGCCATCACCGAGTCCCTCAGCGGTGCGGGTGGGCGGTCGCGGCGCGCGCCAGCGGCCTGCCCGGCGCAAACAACTCCTGGTACACGGTCTCGGCCATGAGGTGATATCCGGCGTCGTTCGGGTGCAGATCGTCGCCGCACTGGAGCGCACCGATATAGTGATGCGGATGCCGTGGATCGCGCAGTGCGCCATCGAAGTGGATCACGCCGTCGAAGCCTCGGCCCCGGCGGATCCAGGCGTTGACCTGCTCGCGCACCTTTTCGCCCGCGGGGTGCTCGTAGATGGCCCCGAGGTACGGAGTGAGCGTGCCCAGGTAGATTTTGATGCCGCGCGCGTGTGCCTGCCGGATCAGCTCGCGGTAGGCGCCGGTGATCGCCGAGGCCGGCAGCGGACCGGTGTCGCCGCTCGGATCGTAGGCCCAGCCGATGTCGTTGATCCCCTCGAGCAGCACGATGGCGCGCACGCCCGGGATGTCGAGCGCATCGCGCTTGAAGCGCGACAGCGCCTTCGGCCCCGCGCCGTTGTGCAGCAGACGATTGCCGCTGATGCCGGAGTTGATCACGATCCAGCGCCGATCCGCGGCGTGCGCCGCGAGCAGGCGCGCCAGCTGCTCCGGATAGTCAAGATGCATGCCTGGGGTCGAGCAGAAGCCCTCGGTGATGGAGTCGCCGAAGGCGACCAGCACCGGGCGCGGGTGGGCGGCATACACCTCCACGCCGCTCGCCAGCTCCGGCGCCTGCGGCCGTCCCCCCAGCGGCCAGACCGCCTCGGTGACGTGATTTCCCGGCGGCGAGACCCACAGATTCTGCAGGTGTCCGGCCGGGGCGGCGCCCGAGGGGTAGTAGACCGAAATGGCGATGTTCTCGAAGCGGTGCACCCGCATGTCGACCGGGTCGCTCACCCAGGCCTTCCCGCGCGGGATGACTCCACCGCGCCTGCCGCCGAAGGTGACCACGTGAAGCGTACCCGGCTGCAGCACGCCGTTCGGCGAGGACACGGCGATGGTGACTTCGCCGAACCGCAGCCGCGAGAGTCCCAGCTCGTTGGTGAGGCGCACGCGCACGCGGCTGCCGCCGGCCTCGAGGCGCACGACCTGACGAACCGACTGATGACTGAAGGTACGCTGTTGATTGCAGCCCCACACGGCCGTGACCGGATACGGCGGGGCATACCAGGCCTCGACCCAGTGACCGGCACCCGCGGCCCAGGACCTGGACGCACAGAAACACGCGGCCAGCAGGACCGCGATCCGCATCGCCTTGCGGCTCGCGCGCCCGCCGCTCATCCGCGCACCACGAGGTAGTTGCCGAGGCCGATCACGACCGTCGCGCCGACCAGGATCAGGAGGCCGGCGGTCAGGAAGGCGAAGCTGCGCCTGCTCGCCCCCTTCCACTCCTTGAGCGCGAGTCCCCACAGGGTGGCGAAGATGATGATGCTGGACATGTGCAGCGTCCAGCTGGAGAAGGCGTATCGGCCCATCTGACTTTCCCCCATGGTGTAGAAAAAGAACTGCAAGTACCAGGCGGTACCGCCGAGGGCGCACAGCAGGTAATTGCGCTTCAGGGACGAGGTCCGGTCGGCACCGGCCACTCCAGCCTTGCCCGTCAGCTGGCGGGCGCTGAGGTTCCTGAGCATGAGATAGAGGCACCAGAGGGCGTTGGTGGTGAAGCCGCCGAGAAGCACCACCACGAGCACGGGCAGCCCTTGCCAAAGCGTGCCGGTGCCCTGCGCGAGCGTGAGATGCTGGATCGGGCTGCCGGCATCGAGCCCGTAGGCGAAGCAGCTGCTCATGACGCCGGAGAAGATCGCCACGGCGATGCCCTTGCGGAAGTCCCTCTCGCGCGGCAGGGCGCGGTCCTGCTCGGTGAGATGTTTCTCGCCCTGCTCTCGCTCCTTGTCGTGACCGGCCTTGCCGACGATGGCGATGCCCGCGAGCGCCACGGCCACACCGAGGAGCACGATCTGTCCGCCGCTGCTGTGGATGAGGCTGCCGAAGAGCTGCCCGCTCACGAGCGGCGGGATCAGCGTGCCGAACGCGGCGGTGAGGCCCAGGGCGACCGCGGTGCCGAGGGAGATGCCGAGGTAGCGCATGGTGAGGCCAAAGGTGAGGCCTCCGAACCCCCACAACACGCCGAAGAAATAGCACAGCGCCAGTGTGCGCGGCGGCGTCGCCGCCAGGACCTCGAGCAGGTGGTGAGTCTGCACGCCGGCGAACAGCCAGGGCGCGATGATCCAGCTGAACACGCCTCCGACCAGCCAGAACACCTCCCACGACCAGCCGCGCACCGCGCGGTAGGGCACATAAAAGCTCGCCGAGGCGAGTCCGCCGAGCCAGTGGAAGCAAACGCCGAGCAGCGGATTGGGCGTCATCGCGGGCGCGCCTGTTGGTGTGTGACCGATGGTGCGGAAAAAAACGGCATCGCAGCTCAAATCCGGTAGATTCTCTCGGCAGTGGCGGCAAACAGATCAGCGCGCTCCGCGAGGCTCGCGCCGGCGAGCAGATCGGCGTAGGCCGCGTGGAACTGCCCGAACGTGCCGAACAGCCGGTCCACCGGAAAGTTGCTGGCGAGCATCGTGCGCGCCGCGCCGAAGATCTCGAGCGTCTCGAGCACGAAGGGGCGCAGCGACCCCACACTCCAGCGCCAGTCGAGCATGGCGAGGCCGGAGATCTTGACCGCGACGTTCGGTTGCGCTGCGAGCAGTCGCATGCCGCCGCGCCACGCCGCGAGTCCTTCCCGATCCTTGTCCACCGGCATGCCGGTGTGGTTGAGGATCAGCGAAGTCTCGGGATGACGGGCGGCGAGGCGGGCCGCCGCGCTCATCTGTTCCGGATAGATCTGCAGATCGAAGGACAGGCCGTGGCTCGCAAGCAGCGCGAAGCCCGCTTGCCAGGCCTCGTCGGTGAGCAGGTCGCGCGGCGTGTAGGACTTGGCCGGATCCGGGTGCCAGTTGAGGATCTGGCGGATGCCGCGCACGTTGCGATGCGCGGCATGACGCCCGAGCAGTGCCGCGGCGTCGGGCTTCTCGAGCTGCGCGTGGGCGACGATGGCCTGCGGGTAGCCGCGGGCGTCGGCGGTCTCTTGCAGCCAGCGCGTTTCGGCCAGCGCGTCGGCCGGGTCGGCGCCGGCCTCTATGTGGACGATCTTGACCGGATGCACGCCGCCCTGTGCGGCATCACGCAGATAATCATCGAGCAGGTAGTCGCGCGCGATGGGCGTCACGTCACCGGTGATGCCCACGGGCAGGGGCGGCGTGAGCCACGGGTAGCGGATGTGCTGCAGGTCCCACAGGTGCATGTGGGAGTCGACGAGGGTCGGCTGCACGCTCATATCGATCTCCACACACGCACGCGCGGCCGCGCAGTGCCCGAGCGGGGTTTTCGGGCCGGATTGGTCCGCGCCATGGCCGGCATCAGTACGTCGTTCTTCCGCCGGAGATGTCGAACGTGGCCGCCGTGGAGAAGGAACACTCTTCGCTCGCCAGCCAGCACACCAGCGCGGCCACTTCCTCGACCTCCCCGAGCCGGCCCATGGGGATTTTCGAGCGCATGTAGTCGATCTGGCTTTGCGGCAGCTGCTCCAGAATCGGGCTCTTGAAGGTCGCCGGCGTCACGCAATTGACGCGCACGCCGGTCTGGGCGAGCTCCTTGCCGAGCGACTTGGTGAGGCCTATGACCGCGGCTTTGGCGGCGGAATATGCCGATGCGTTCGGATTGCCTTCCTTGCCGGCGACCGATGCGATGTTGACGATCCGTCCGTAGTCGTTCTTGAGCATGTGCGGCACGGCGGCGCGGCATGAGTTGAACACACCGTGCAGATCTACGTCGATGACCCGCCGCCACTCCTGCGGCGGATACGCCCAGAGCGGGGCGGTCAGACCGGTGATGCCGGCGCTCGCGATGAGCACGTCGATCCGGCCGAAGACGGCGAAGGCGCGCTCGGCCGCGCGCGCCACCTGTTCGGCATCCGCCACATCGACCTTGGCGACTTCGGCGCCGGGAATGGCTTGCCCGGCCGCGCTCAAGGCCTTCTCGTCCCAATCCCACAGGCAAACCCTGCCTCCCTCGGCTGTGATGCGCATCGCCGCTTCACACCCGACGCCGGAGCCACCGCCGGTGATGATCGCGACCCGATGCTCGAAACGGCCGGAATACACTGTCATGTCCTCGCTCCCCTCAACGCCGCCAGGCACGCACGGTCTGACTTTGCTCGCCGAGCTTCTCGATACCGAGCCGGATACGATCCCCGGGCGCGAGATACACCGGCTTGGGCTTCTGCCCCATGCCGACGCCGGGAGGCGTGCCCGTCGTGATGATGTCGCCGGGCTCGAGCGTCATGAAGCGGCTGACGTAGCTCACCAGGATCGCGACGCCGAAAATCATGGTCCTCGTGTTGCCGGTCTGCTTGCG
>JAJZLX010000227.1 GCA_021850555.1 Pseudomonadota bacterium
ATACGTACAGCGCGCCCGCCAGAACGTCCTGGCGCATCGCCTTGCCCACCAAGCCGCGCAGCCCATCGATCCCCAGACGCCCATCGGTCACCCCAGTGCGCAGGAACACCCGCGTCTGCTCGTTCAGGCCGAACATGCGCGCAGCTCCTTCAGCAGCAGCCCCACCCAGCGCACGTCTGCGCCAGAACCGGCGCGCACCTCGAGCCCGTTCGCCAGCCGAATGCTCACCATGCCGCGTGCAGCGCCCGGCACCGCCTCGGCGGATATCTCGGCACCCAGCTCGGCAGGCAGCTCCACCACCGCCGGCCTCGCTGGCCTCGCTCCACGGCGCCGGGCCTGTCTCAGCCAATACGTCAACGTCGAGAGCGGCAGATCATGGCGCTCGCAGAATCGCCTCTGGCTCAGGCTGCCGCGGGCGTACAGTGCCAGCAGTCGCTGCCGTTCCCTTGCCGAGCGATTACGCTGCCGCCGCCCTGACGTGCCGCCGCGAGAATCGCCCGGCCGTCCCATCGATCTTGTCTTCGTACCCATCGCGCAGATACCTCCGTCGGTAAACTGCGCGTTCATCTATCAGCATGGCCGCACGCCTTCCAGGCAGTACCCGGTGGGACGCTTTCCATTGAGTGCAATGCGCCCGGCTGGCGCCGCATTCGGGTACGTCGAGGACTCGGCTACTGCTGGACGTACTCCCCCCCCGGGGTCAGCCGCCAAGCGGGTGGGTGCTACCGCCCCGAGGAAACTGACCTCCGGTCAGAATGCCGGAGCTTTCCGCGCGTCCGGTGCATCCCCGCACCGCCAACGCACCCGCCCAAGTCGCATCCCCTGCCCGGGGGAATGGACTATGGACCGATCCGTAACGCTTTCGGAGACTGAACTGGCCGCGCTCATCGAGCGTGCCGTAGCATGCGCACTCGCCCAGCGACCCGTGGCAAGCACCCTGACCCTGGAGCAGGCCGGGGAGATCCTCGGCGTCTCCTCGCGCACAGTGCGCCGGATGCAGCCACCGTTCGTCGCGGCGAACCGCATCCCCTACTCCTGGGTCGCGGAGCGGCTATCATCCAGGTGATCGCTCCGCCACTGCATCATCCGCCGCTGTTCGTCGAGGCACTGCACCCCAGGGGTACGTCTCACGGACTTGATCCGTCAACCCTCAGACGTTTACCTCGATGCCCAACGGGGCGAAAAACCCCCGGGCTCCGGATCGGGTCACCCGTAGAGCGCGGCTGGTGAGATCTTTCCGCACCCATTTGCGCCGTTCCGCCATCGTCAGCAGTGCAGCACCAACGGCGCCGCCCAGATGCGGCCGCCGTTCGCTCCAGTCGATGCAGGCGCATGCCAACCGCCGGCGAGCGGCATATAACGACTCCACATCGATGCCGAGAACAGAGAGCTCCCGTGCACCTCGACTTGCGAGCTCATAACCCGAGTTCTTTCCTGCACCTGCTGTGATCCATTCCTGCTCGAGTAACCGATCGTGCAGCGCGACGGCCAGCGTTCCCGCCATGTGGTCGTAGCAGGTCCGCGCCCACCGCAGCCGCTCGGGAGCGGGGGATACGAAAGCTTTTGTCCGCGGGTCGGACACCACCATCAATGCCTCGAGCGCCGCCGCCACCTGCGCGTTCCCGAGACTGTAATACCGATGCCTACCCTGCGCACTTGCGGTAACGAGCCCGCAGCGCTTCAAGTGCGCCAGATGAACGCTTGCCGTCGATGGAGCAATCTCCGCCAGCACGGCGAGTTCCGTACTCGTGCGCGCCCGTCCATCCATTAGTGAGCACAGCATTCGGGCGCGAGCGCGTTCGGCAATTGCACCTGCCACAACAGCGACGGCAGCGCCGGGAGCAGTGTCTGCATCCATAGTTTGATGGTAAGCGAAGTGAATCCGGTGATCAATCGATATCGTTGGGCCAAGTGAATTCGATTGAGGAGAACGCACCGCGATGTCCGAACAACAGCGACTCGATCCGACGGAAGAACATTTCCACATCGAAGGGCCGCTGCCAGGGTTGAGGCTTTTTCTCCGCAGACTGCAAGCGACGCGAGTTCCGCGCGCGCGTGCTTTTCCAGTGCTTTACGTCCATGGCGCAACTTTCCCTTCGGGCCTCTCGGTCGCGTACCGATTCGCGGGTCGGTCCTGGCGTGATGCTCTGTGCGACGCCGGATTCAACGTCTGGACGCTCGACTTCTACGGGTTCGGAGGGTCGGACCGCTATCCGGAGCTCGACGAGGCGGCAGACCACCACTCCCCGTTGTGCATCGCGTCAGACGCGGCGGAGCAGTTGAATGCCGGGGTGCGTTTCATCTTGGAGCACGAGGGTGTCGAACGCGTATCCGTCATCTCGCATTCCTGGGGCTCGATGCCAGCGGGCATTGTCGCCTCGACTCATCCCACCCTCATTGAGCGTTGGGCCTTGTTCGCCCCGATCGGGCGCAGAGGACCCCGCCGGTACGAGCAGCCGCCCAAGCTGCCGGCGTGGCGTCTGGTAAGCCTGGACGATCAGTGGGCGCGTTTCATCGAGGACGTGCCGCCGAACGAGGCGCCTGTCCTTTCGAGGCGCGAATTTGAGCCCTGGGGTGAAGCGTATCTGGACAGCGATCCGGAGAGCCGCATGCGCAATCCCCCCGCGGTGAAGGTTCCGCTCGGACCCTTCAGTGACATCTTGCGCGCTTGGCACGGCGTACTACCCTACGATCCCGCTCGAGTCGAGGCCACGATCGCGATTCTCCGGGGCGCGTGGGATGGCCTGTTGCCCGATGACGAGTCGCGAGCCTTATTCGATTCGTTCTCTCCCGCTTCGAACAAGCGCGACGTGAAGATCGGACGCGGCACCCACCTGATGCACCTTGAGACGATGCGCCACGCTCTGTGGCGCGAGAGCGTAGCCTTCCTGCTGGACGATGACGCCGTCCCGCCTCCTTGAGTCCTCTGGAAGATGCCTGTGTTCTGATGGAGCAAAACATGTTCTCGGTCATATTCGAAGTAGAGCCGAAGCGCGAGCGCTTCGACGAGTACCTGAGGCTCGCGAAGGAGTTAAAGCCCATTCTGGAAAGCATGGCCGGTTTCGTCGACAACGAGCGTTTCGAGAGCAGGGTGAGAGACGGACGGATCCTGTCCCACTCGACCTGGCGCGACGAGAAGTCGCTCGTCCGCTGGCGCACCGAAGGCCGCCATTACGCGGTGCAGAAGCTTGGCCGCAGCCGCGTCTTCGAGGACTATCACCTCAGGGTCGGCGACGTGGTCTTCGACAGCGCTCCGACGGGGGCTGCGCCGGTTCGAGAGCTGCGGTTCGACGAGACTGAAATCGGGCACGCCAAGTATGTGACGCTCACCGAGCTGATACCCGATGCGAATGTGATTTCGGATCTTGCTCCCGACCAGGTTCTCGCGCTCGTCAATCTCAAGCCGGACGCACCGGGACTCTCCGACCAAGACGTATTCGCAAGCATCTACCACCCCGGCAAGTTCGCGATTCTTGCATCCTGGCGGACCCGACCGGACGCCGAGGGCTCGAGGCCGAGCGTCACGCCTGGCGTCAAACACATCCGCCACCGTGTGATCCGGATCGTCCGCGACTACGGGATGTTCGATCGCCGGGAAGCGCCGCAATTCTTTCCGGAGGCGCGGCGATGACAGTGAGTGGTGGCGCGCAACCCTGGCCTCGGTTCCGTCCCGATTCGCCCTTATCATGGTCGGCGAACAGCCACGGAAAACGGCCACACACTGATCCGAATCCCGCAGACGGATCATTCAGCGCGGATGTGAGCAAACTGCTGCGCGTGCATGGCGGACTCGCGATCCAGCATGCGCTTCGCTGCGGTTGAGGAATTCTTGCCCAAAACCAGACCCGAATTGTTTGAGGCCGCGCGCCGGCCCTCCGGAAGAGGGCCGCTTCTTTCCTATCCGCGTTTTCGCCACGTCGGAAGGAGCGGTTGATCTTCTTCATTGGAGCGGTACCGGCCTCACAGCGCCTCGCGCTTCAATGCGTCCGCGAGGAAATCGACGAAGCTTCGGACCTTCGCTGACAAGTGCTTGCGATGCGGATAGACGGCGAAGATCCCAAGCTCCCCGGCCTCGTAACCGCCAAGCAGCGGCACCAGGCGTTGCGCCGCGATGTCATCCCGCACGAGAAAGTTCGGCTGCAGCATCACGCCGTGACCCGCGAGCGCCATCGCCCTGAGGATGCTGCCGTTATTGGCCCGCACCACCGGCTTGATCCGCACCGTTTGCACCTGTCCGGATTTCCGGGTGAAGCGCCATTCCTCTCCCGTTCCCCAGTAGGTGTAACCCAGGCACTCGTGGTGCTCGAGGTCGGCGGGACGGCGTGGCGTGCCGCGTCGCTCGAGATAGCCGGGCGCGGCACAGAGCACCATCCGGGTGACGGCCAGCGGCCTCGCGACGAGACTCGAATCGGGCAGCCGCCCGATGCGGACCGCGAGGTCGAAACCCTCTTCCACGAGATCGATCACGCGGTCGTTGAGCGCCAGATCCATTTGTACTTCGGGGTAGCGCTCCCGGTAGCGCGCGATGAGCGGCCCGAGATGTGAGCTTCCGAAGAACACCGGGGCGCTGAGGCGAAGCACCCCGCGCGGCCTTTGCACGAGATCGCCAACCGAGGACTCGAGGCTCGCCAAATCGGCGAGGAGAGCATTGCAGCCCTCGAGATACGCCGCACCCGCCTCGGTGAGACTCACCCGGCGCGTCGTGCGATTCAGCAGCAGCACCCCGAGCCGACCCTCCAGGCTCGCGACGTGCTTGGTGGCGGCCGAGCGGGCGAGATCCAGCTGGTCGGCCGCCGCCGCGAAGCTGCCGAGCTCGGCCACTTTCGCGAAGACGCGCATGCTGGTCACGGTATCCATTGCTGTTTCCAAGTAGTGAATAATCAATTCTTATTCTGCCACTTTATTCACGATACTCGAAATCGCATGCTTACCCCGAGCAGAGCTCCGGGGCACTCCGCGGCTTCTGCGTTTCGGTCCAACATCCATTGATACCGGGTCATCAGGAGGCGCTATGAGCATCGCGGTAATCGGTTCAGGCAACGTGGGCTCGGGGCTCGCCAACGTGCTGGGCAAGGCGGGATTCCAGGTCGTGATCGGCGCGCGCGAGGTCGCGAAAGCGAAGGATATCGCCAAGGCGCTTGGCGCCAACGTGTCGGCGGCGACGCTGAGGGAAGCCGCCGCCAGCGCGCGGATTCTCTTCCTCGCCGTGCCCTATGCGGAGGCGGCCTCGGCGCTCGCCCAGGCGGGGGACCTCCAGGGCAAGGTGATCGTCGATGTGACAAATCCGCTGACGCCCGACTACATGGGGCTCACCCTCGGCCACACCACCTCGGCTGCCGAGCAGATCCAGAAGCTCGCCGCCGACGCCAGGGTGGTCAAGGCGTTCAACACCGTGTTCGCTCAAATCTATCCCGCCGGACCGCGGATCCACGATACCGCCGTGCCGGTCTTCATCGCAGGAGACGATGAGGCCGCGACGCGCGAGGTCGAGACGATCGCCGCGACCGCGGGGTTCGCCCCGATCGTGGTCGGGGCGCTCAAGTTCGCCCGCTACCTCGAGCCGCTCGCCGGCCTCAATGTCGTGCTCGGCTACGGCCGCGGCTGGGGTACCGCCATCGCGCCGGCGTGGCTGAAGTGATGCGCACGAATCGGCCAAACGCCTCCGCGTGACTGCGTGCCACTCAACTGAAGCGATTCCAGGAGATAAACATGATCAATCAGTCGACCGCGCCATACGGCATCGCGCTGCTGCGCGTGAGCCTCGGTATTCTCTTTCTCGCGCACGTCGCCCTGAAGATATTCGTCTTCACGGTGCCGGGGTTCATCGCCTACTTCGCCTCCCTCGGTCTGCCGGCGATAGCCGCGTATGGCGTGATCGCGCTCGAGCTCCTCGGCGGCCTTGCACTCGTGCTCGGCGTCTATGCGCCGTGGGCCGCCATCCCGCTCGCGATCGAGATGCTCGGTACCATCGTCATGGTGCACGGCCACAACGGCTGGCTGTTCACCAACCCCGGCGGCGGCTGGGAGTATCCGGCGTTCTGGGCCATCAGCCTCATCGCGCTGATGCTGCTCGGCGATGGGGCGTATGCGCTTCGTCCCGCGGCTTGGGGTGGAGTGCGGGCCGATAGGGCAGTTCGCGTCTGGAGTCTTTTCAAGCGCCGGCAGTGACGGGAGTGAAGTCGCCCCCACTCCCGCGGGGTGCCGGTTGCGAACGGACTGGCGCCGATCTCGAGTGGCTGCTTGCCTGGCCATTGCCGCCCAAGGAGATCATGTGGGCGAACGGCTGAAACGTTCGCCATGCGGCCCCCTGCGGAGCAGCCGAGTGCCGCCGCTCGTCGTACCCGCAGAAGGGCCGTTTGAGACGCCGCTTCGGTTGAATACCGACGATCGAGCCGGCGCCGCCTTGACCGACCGGAATTGGCCGCTCCGCGGCAAGGCCCAATTCGCCCATAGTTGTCCGATCGGCCAGGACTATGCGCTGCCGTGAGCATCATCCGGTGAAGTCCGAGCTCAGACCAATCCGTGAGGTCCGTTCTTGGCGCAAGGTTCAGGACTTCAGCGCTTCGGGAAGCGCCGCCGCGAGGAAGTCGAACGCCGCCCGGACACGCAGACTGCTGCGGATCTCCCGGTGCACCGCAAGCCAAACCGGAAGCGGTCGAATCGGCAGCTCCGGCAGCAGCCTGTGCAACCTTGGCTCGCGATCTGCCAGCCAGGTCGCAGCGAAGCCGATGCCGACACCCGCGACCAGACACTGCCAGTACACCAGGTGGTCGTCACTGCGCACATGAAAGGACTCGCGCGTGACCGGTAGCCCAGCGGCACGCATGCCGTGGATGATCTGCTCGTCCTGATCGAAACCGATGAGTTCGTGGCACAGCAGCTCCTGCGCGGTACGTGGCGCCGTATGGCGGGTCAGGTACGCCTCGCTCGCATAGACTCCGAAATCGACGCTGCCAATGCGCTTCGCGATCAGGGAGCTCTGCTGTGGGCGTGCCATGCGGATCGCTATGTCCGCTTCCCGACGCAGAAGATTGCTGAAGCGGTTCGATGCGACGATGTCGATCGCCACGCCAGGCACCTGCCGACGCATCGCCCGGATTATACCCGGGAGCAGTTGCGCAGCGATGACCTGACTTGCGCTGACGCGAACCGAGCCACGGAGATCTCGTTCGAGGCCGGTCAGCTTGCGCGCGATCGTCTGCGCGCTGTCATCCATCAATCGCGCGTGCTCGGCGATCGCCAGCGCCGAGGCCGTCGGGGCAAGGCCACGGCCGCGGCGCTCGAACAGCGTCGCACCGAGCTGTCGCTCGAGCTGCGCGACATGCCGCCCGATGGTCGGTTGGCTGCATGCCAGTTGTCGCGCGGCACCGCTCAAACTGCCGGCATCGAGCACCGCGAGAAACGAATGCATCAGAGTCCAATCGAATGTCGCCGGAGGAAACCCATTCATTTTTGAATTTCCGATAGTCACCGTCGTGCAATTGTGAATGATGGGCGTGCCGGCGACAATGCGACCGGTACGGGCAGAGACCACCACAATGCGTTCCGCACAGACCGTCCTGATCCTTGGCGCCAACGGCCGCTTCGGCCGCGTCGCCCGACACGCTTTCGCAGAGGCCGGCTGGACGGTCGTGGCGCAGGCTCGCAGCGCGCTGCTTGATGGGCTCGATGCGCGCGTGCGGCACATCGCGATCGACGCCTTGCGGCCGGTGCCGATCATCGACGCCGCACGCGACGCGACAGTGGTGGTCAATGCGCTGAATCCGCCCTACACGCGCTGGGAAACCGATGCGCTGGTGCTGAACGAAGCAGCAGTGACGGTGGCGCGCGGGCTCGGCGCCACGCTGATGCTGCCCGGTAACGTCTATAACTACGGCGATTCGATGCCACGTCTCGTCACGGACGGCACGCCAGAGCGACCCAGTACTCGCAAAGGCGAGATCCGCTGCCAGATGGAGGCGCACATGCGCGACCTCTGCGCGCGTACCATCGTCGTGCGTGCAGGCGATTTCTTCGGCGGACCCGGTGAGGGGGGCTGGATGGACCAGGTCATCGTGAAGCACATCCGCCGCGCACGCATCACCTATCCCGGACCGTGTGACGTGCCCCATGCCTGGGCCTACCTTCCGGATCTGGCGCGCAGTTTCGTGCTTCTGGCCCGGATGCACGCGGAACTTGCACCGCACACGACGACCCTGTTTCCCGGCCAGACGCTGACTGGCACGCAGTTGGTGGTCGCAATCACTGAGGGTGCTCGCAAGCTCGGCGTACTGCACGAGAGGATCGAGCCCAGCGTGCGAACGCTGCCGTGGAATGCGCTCGCTCTGGCCCAGGTGTTCAGTCCCATGCTGCGCGAGATTTGGCGCATGCGATATCTGTGGCAGATTCCGCACAGCCTCGATGGTGCCGGCCTGCAACGACTGATCGGGGCTGTGCCGACGACGCCCATCGCCGATGCCATGGGTGCCACGCTGAAGGGCTTGCTCGGGGCGGGGAGCTACTGAAACGCATGTTCCTCAACATCTTCTTGCTTGGGCTCACGGCAGTGACCCTGGCGGGCTTTTGGCTGCTGCCGGGCGGTGTGATCGATCTGCGGCGGCTCGCTCATGGTCGGTTGCAGGTCGACCTGCGCCCGGCTTACGGCGCCGACACGGTTTACGCCATGCTTGATGCCTATGGGAACCGCGGTCGTGTCTGGTTCGGGCGCATGCTGCGGGCAGATCTGGTGTTTCCGATGCTTTACGCCGCGACCATCTGGACGCTTGCGGCGAGCCAAAGCGCAACACACGCCCACCCGGCCACGTTGCTGGCGCAAGGGGCAGGGATAGCCGCGGCAGCATTCGACGAACTGGAGAACATACTGCTGCTGCGGATCCTCAGCGTTTATCCGGCGCGCCATGCATGGTTCGCGCGACTTGCCGGTGCCATGACGTTCGCGAAGACCTGCGGCCTCCTCATGGCAGTGGGCGTTCTTGCCGCAGGCATCGCCTGAACGCCGGCAGAGTCCTGCGAACATTCGACTTCTGCTATGCCCGCTGTCCGTGCACGCTTCGCTGAACGCCTTCGGCCAGCAACAGCTCCGGTTGGGCGCCCGTCTTCCCGAGCGGCCTTTCTCGCGGTCGCTTCGCCCCGAAACCGGCCAGGTGGCTACTGAGCCAAATTTAGCCGAAGCAAGCGACCGTGTGGTCAATCCCGGCCGAATGGGCGGTGGCATGAAGCTGCTATTCCGACGACTCGGTGTCCCCCGTCCCCTCAAGGCGCATACGCAGCGCAGAGAGGACTCGGCGCGTCGTTTGCAGATCGCCGGCCGAGAGACCGCGTGAGAGCGCGTTCACCCAAGGCACCTGCAGACGCATCGCCTCGCTGAATGCTCGCCTTCCAGCCTCTGTGAGGGCGACCAGCTGCGCGCGCCGATGGTGCGGATTGGGTTGGAACTCGAGCAGCCCATCACTTGCCAGGTCGTTGACGATGCGCTGGATATTCTGGCGGTTTGCGCCCATGTCGCGTGCCAGCCAGGCTACCGGCTGCGCGCGCTCCGCAGCAACGATCGTCCCGAGTACCTGCCATCTGGCACTCGTCAGGCCAATGGCGGCGACCAGCCGGTCCCCGGCCGCAAGCATTCGGTTGTTCAAGCGGAACAGCTCAAGTGCGAGATCGCTCAAAGCCTCACCGGCAGGAGTGCGTTTGGCTACGCTCATGAGGTGCATAGTACCCAGTTGACCTCATGTGGTCAATGTCATACGATTTGCATCTATGATGTCAAGTAGCCATGATGATGACGAAAGAACCGTCATGCCCAAGCTCGTCCACCGCATCGCCGGCACCATTGCTCCTCTGTGCATCGCGACGTTCTTTCTTTCCACCATTTCCCTTGAACTCTTTGGTACACGTGCGGCAGTCGCGCAACTGAAGTCCCTTATCGTCACACCGGGGCTGTGGATCCTGATCCCGGCGCTTGTCGCTACGGGAGGCAGCGGCGTGTTCCTGTCAAAGTCGCGACGTGGACGATTGCTTGAGGCCAAGAAGCGTCGCATGCCGATCATCGCGGCTATCGGTCTGCTCGTTCTGGTTCCGTGCGCCATCGTTTTGGATCGATGGGCCGCTGCCGGCAGTTTCGATGCCGCGTTCTACGGCGTGCAGACGATCGAGTTGCTGGCAGGGGCCACGAACCTCACGCTGATCGGCTTGAACGTCCGGGACGGGCTGCGTCTGAGCGGTCGACTCCGCGGGAAGAAAAAAATGCCGCCAACAACACAGATGTCCTGAGCGTCTGACCATGCTGCCGCGCACCTAACATCTGGCCCTGCAGATCTAGATGCGTACGTTCCTGCGGACGACACGCGGAGCGTGGCGCCAAGCTGCATGAGTGCGGAAAGCTTCCGCTCGCGCTCGCCGCCTGGCCCACCGCCCCTCGATACTCTCCATCGAATCCGCCGCGCCCGGCGGCGATGAGGTCGAGCTGCTGTCCAGGAACGATGAGCGCGGTGTGCGCGTGCTCAAGACACGACTTTTCGCCGATGGCGGCACGCACACCCTGATCGTGGATTCCGGTGTCACCGACTCCGAGCTCTGCGCCCAGGTACTCACCGAGCTTGCCGAGGTCGATCAGCTGCCGGCCGGCCTGACCATCGTCATGCCGTTCGAGGGAGGGCGCAAATGCGCTTCCGGTATCGAACGGTTCGCCGCACGACTGCCGGCCGGCGTGCACCGCGTACTGGTATACAACCGGGTACGTGGCGGGGAACCGGGATGGGCATCCGGCATCGAGGTCTGCCCGGTGCCCGTGTATTACTCGCCGCTGCTCGACACAGACTCGCCTTACCACGCGCTGCTCGATGGCTCGGGCATCGCTGGGGTCGCCGGCATCGATCTCGGTGCCCTGCGCGCCAAGGCAACGAAGGCGCGGGGCGACGTGGATGCGGAGGCTCGCCTCGGACTCGCCCTGGATGGCATCGGCTTCGCACGCAAGGCTCAGACGAACCTGCGGGCCGTATATGACTACCTGGCCCAGGAGGGTGCGAAATGAGCGATGCGGTGGAAATGATGATTGCCGGGCTGCGCGGCGAGTTGAACGTGCTGACCCAGCAGGCGGCGGATGAGTGGCGGCGCACAGCCGCCGCCACTCAGAAGGCACAGGTCGAGGCCGCGCAGGTTGCAATCCGCACAGCGATGGCGCAGACCGTCAAG
>JAJZLX010000087.1 GCA_021850555.1 Pseudomonadota bacterium
CCTCTCCAGTTGAGAGCGGGAAGGGGAGTCATGTTGGTCCCCGGGGCGGCCGCGGCCGGGGAGGTTGCCTGCCGGAAGGAGCCGATATCACGACTCCAAATGTAGCTCAGAGAGATGCTTCTCGTATTTACGCCACCTTCCGATGGAGGTCGAATAGAGGGGTTTGCGCACCTCCTGGTAGCTGGCTGTCAGGCACGGCCTGGCGCTCAGATGAAAGTTCCGGTAGTCCGCCGGTACATCGATGCCGAGGAAGTCGAATACGTCGCGCACTACGTCGTCGAGACACGAGACCAAGTCTTCATAACGGACCGTCGCAATCCGTCCGCCGAAGATATCCCGCCAACGGGTCATCATCTCCTCATGGATGCGATAGTAAAACCCCAGGTCGGCCAGTCGATACTTGTAAGGGTGCTTGCCGGAAAACTCGTGGCAATAACACGATAGGCAGGTATCCCTCCAATCGCGCCGCATGTGGATGATCTTGGCGCCCGGAAGCAAAGCGCCGATCAGTCCGAGGAATTGGAAGTTGGTGGGCATTTTGTCGACTATCGTGACGTTCCGCGCAATTCCGTCGAACTGCTCCAGATACACGCCAGCGTAGGCCGACAGCTTTTCGGCAGACAGATTTTCCAACGCGGACGGATACGCGGCGAGGCTCCCGCCGGAGATCTCCCACGCGATCCGGCCGATCGTCGGTCGCTCTCCCGCTCCGTATGCATGAGGGCTCGTCGTGATGATCTGTTCCAGCAGCGACGTTCCGGACCTCGGCATTCCCACGATGAAGATCAGGTCTCGTGCCGTGTCTGTCGAGTGTCTCGGCGCAATATCGATGCGCGCGGCCTCGATAGAGCGCAGCAGATCCCGCGCCGGCTGCCGATCGAACCCGGGCGGAAGGAGCGCGTTCGCCTCGCGGGAGCACCGAAAGGCCTGATCGTAATCGCCATTTCTGTCATGGAGATCGCCCAGAATGAAATTCACGGAGCGCTGCTCGGAAACCGACGAACTCTCCGCTCCCCTTCGTTTCCACGACTCTATGGTCGCGATCGCCGTTCTCGCCCTGCGCGGAGTGGCAACGTCGTGCTCGTCCAATTGCTTGACGCATCGTCCATAAGTCACGAGCAGCGGTGCGCACGCGCTGGACGCGACCAGGGCCTCGAGCAAATCGACCGCCTCGCTCGGACGACCCCTCCGCTCGAGCATGACGGCCTGCAGCAGCGTCACGGGAAACGCGCCGGAAGCGCGCCGCGCGAATTCCCGCAGCAGCGATTCCGCGCGCGCGATACGACCCGCCGCGCACAGGCACATGATCAGGTTGCTCGCCGCGACTTCGTTGGCCGCATCAAGTGCGAGCGCCGTCTCGAACAGACCGATGGCCCTCTCGATATCGCCAAGCGCACTGTAACAGACGCCGGCGCAAATCATCGCGCCGAGATGCCGGGAATCGCTGCCGATCAGCGCGCTGTATACTTCCGCCGCCGCCGAGAACCAGCCAAAATGCTGATAAACGACACCAATAAAGAAAGCAATGGTCTCGGAATCCATGTCCAAGCGGCGTGCCGCGGTGGCGGCCATCAACGCCTCGCGGTACCGGAACCTGGAAAAATAAATCTTCGCGATATCGCAATAGGCACTCGCCACGTCGCCGCTGCGCACGGCGAGTAAGCGCCGGGATGCGGTCTCGGCGGCATCGTCCGCATCCACCATCAACGCTACATCGATCAGATCACATAGACAGCCGCCGTCGGTCAATTGGCCCGGCGGTACCAGCGCGACGATATTGCACCGCTGCAGGAGCAAGCGCCGGTCGAATCCGCTGGTCAATGCTGTGCGAAACAGCCGTAGCGCCACGCCGAACTCGCCTCTGCGCGTCGCCTTCATGATCCGCAGCACGGCGGCATCTGCCGCATGCGCGGGCACACTGGAGCGAGCGGCATCCGTAGCGGCCGCCTCTGGCGGCTTTGCGGCGCCTGGGGCGGGCGGCTGTGCGCCGGACGCGACGCTCGCGTCGTTTCGCATGCCGCCGCGCGTCATTGAAGGTGCCGCCACGCCGCTCGCTCCTTTCCGGTCCGCCCAGGGCAGCTGCTGCCGGTGCCCGGCCTCAAAAAGCCATGCTCACCGTGCCATAAATCGCTCGCGGCGCGCCGGGATTGACGATGACATAGCCGGCGGCATTGGTGTTGAAATAGCCGCCGCCGGTAATATCGGCTGTCGAGTTGTAGCGCTTTCCGAAAAGATTGGTGACATTCAGCGCAAATGCCGTGTACTTTACGCCATCCACCCAACCGTCGAGAGCGGTGGTTTTCCCTCGCACCATGAAATTGGTCACACTGTAGCCGCCCAGCTGCTGGCGGGACGGCGCTCCGGTATTGTTGTTGAAGAGGTACTGCCTTCCATAGTATTGATCGAAGAGCGTCGCGGATAAGGCGACATCATCGAAGAATTTCCGGTAGGTCACGCCGGCATTCGCCGTGATGTTCGGATTGCTGGATACCGGTGAGCCGTTGTAATACTGGTTGTCCGCAGTGGAGAAATACATATTGTAGTAGCCGTGAAGGAATCCGACGTTCGCGAAGCCGGACCAGCCGCGGTCTACTCTGGCGTCGAGCGCCAGATTCACCCCGCTCAGCGTTGCGGTTCCGTAGCTGAATATTGTCAGCAACGGATTCGTCGGAGATGTCACCGGAATCGTCTCATTGCTCAGCTTGTCGTCGAAGTAGTTGAGGTCGGCGAATGCGTCCTCGAGTCCGAGCCATCCTTTTTTGGAGAACTTGAAGCCCGCCTCGTAGTCGTCGCTTTTCACCGGATATAGCTCGCCGAGGTCGGTCAACGGTCCGGCGGCGGCGTTGAAATTGCCGGCGGTCGGGTTCTGATAGGTTACCGAGTACTGGGCGTACAGCGCGACGCCTTCAATCAGCTGATAGTTGACGCCGACGGATGGCTCGACCTTCTGGTATTGTTTGGCGATGCTGGGGGAGTTGCTGTATTGGACTGAAGGATAGAAATCCGAGACGATGGACGGGCTATTTTGGAAGAAGTGCGTCTGAAAGTCCATGAAATCGACGCCCGGAACGATCAGCAGATGCGGCAACGGTCTGATGTGGTCCTGGAAGAATGCGGAGGCGTACGTGGTGGTGTAGGTGTGGTCGGTAATCGCTCTTGGATGCTGCGGTATCGGGTAGCCGACGAGGGGGTTCCCGGCGAATCCGAACACGTTGGTCGTTGCATTGATCACGTAGCCGCCGACCGCAATGTCGTTCCAAGGCGCGTGTATATCAATGGCGAATTTGTCGCCGAACGTGTTCGTATACCAATTGGTCTGCTCTTGTCCGGAGCGCGCGAGCGGCGGATAGAAGTTGTTGATGCCGGCGTGATGTAGCGTGCTGTCTCGATACCAGAACAGATTGGTCGTCCAGACGTGGCGCGCAATCTTGAGATGCTGGCGCCCGTAGAGCAGGAACATCTTCTCGTGGAAGGTCTTCTGCCATACCGAGTTCGGAAGCGCCGAGTAGAATCCGGAGGTCTGCTCGCTGTACGCCGGACCGTTCGGGAGGCCCGACAGGGTGACGCCCGGAACCGGCGTGATGGGTATCTGATTCGGTCGGTAGGACCAGTTGTGGTCATAATACGCGCCGAGGCTGAAGCGGTTGGCTCCTTCGTGCTTGCGCACTTTGAAATATGCTTGAGTGGTTTCGCTGGGAAGATCTGCGCCGGTTCGGAAACTGTTGCCGTGTGCGTACGCGGCGGCGAGAACGGCGGACCAGCCGGAGAAGTCGCCGGTACTGGCGGCGGCCGAGACGATTTTCGTGTCAAAGCTGCCGTAGGAGAGCGCGGCCCGCGCATAGGCATGCCGGCTGGGCTGAACGGGGATGAAGTTGATGGTGCCGCCGATGCTGTCGAACCATCGGGTGCGGGGGTTGCCGGGACCGTAAATGGTGTTTATGCCGGAGAGGAGGGAACCGATCGGCGTCTCGGCGGTGTGAAAGCTCTGGCCCTCGACGGTGTTTTGAATGGGAATGCCGTCGAAAAGGCCGGTGATTCCATTGTATTCCAGGTCGCCGATATATCCGGTGACGCCGACTTTTATGCCGCGGATGGATATGGTGGCGCGGTTGGAGACCCCGCCGACGTTCGGTCCGCTGACATACACGTTGGGTTGAATGGTCAGCGCTTGGGTCGCGCTGGCATTGGGCCCGAATATCCGGGCTTGCTGCGGCGTGACTGTTGCGATGCTCTGGGTGGAGTGGAGAATTTCTGTGTGGGTGATGAGCCGGTGGTCAAAGGCGGTGCCGGCGGGTTGCGCGCGTCGCTGCGATTGCGCCTGCTTCGATACCGTCCCGACATTTACGGCGCCGGGCTTCGCCTGTGTGGCGGAAGTGCGTTTGGAGTCGCGAGCCTCGGCGTGGACCGGGTACAGCGCGGCCATCACCGCGAGAGGAATCAGAGCCATGCGGGCGCGAGCCGGAGTCGAGGGGCAATCGTGTTCCATGTAATCCTCCAGTCTGACGGGAGCGGCCGTGCGCGAAAAGGCGCGCCGCCGGGACGATTTGATGTTTTGACCGCGACGAAACGTAGCAGGAGACGATGACAGTCGTGTGAACGGGGCCGGCCGTGCCTACCGAGGCGTAATATGGTTGTGGAGCGGACGTATGTGGACGGATGTTATGTGCGGCGCGCGCGGGCTGATGTAGGCCGAGCGGCGCGGTCCACACGGGGTGGCAGGGTCAGCGCGGTCAACGTGCGCACTCCTGCGAACGGTGGGGCGGAGACGCGGGAGACGCCCGGACTGTGGGAGTGACCTGCGCAAGGTGTGTCGGGGTTGGGCGGGCGTGTAGAGCGCCGCCGCTTGCGTTCGAGTCCAAGGGCGGTGAGGCGCCGGCGGGGTGTGTCGACGCCGCGGGAATCAATCGGAGTCGGCGGGAATTCGCCGCGCGGCGGCGCGGTCCGGGACGCGCAGGGCGGCCGCGGGTGTCCGTGCGCAAGGGTGTCATGGACCGGTCAGCGGAGCGGGCGGGAGGATCTCGGGTTGGTGAGCACGTTGGGGCGGTCCGTGAGCGGCGCACCGCGCCACACGCAGCGTTTTGGGGCGGTGTCGTGGCAGGAGACGGTGAGGGTAAGTGCCTGATGCGGGACGTGGAATCGGGGTCGGGTGTCTTCGCGGAATCGCGTGGCGCCCGGGGCGTGCAAACGGCCCGTGGGGCTCGAACGGCCAAGTTCAACGTGCCGCTGCGAATGCAATCGCGACTTGTGCGGTTAAGCCGGAGGGTTGTCACGAATTCGTCATCGTTCTGAAAGACTCGGCGCCTAGGCTGGGTGCGTCGCAGAGCAGGGGAAAGTCGCCATGGACCTCCAATATCTCGTCCATCTCGCCAATTATTCCGACGGCGTGTTGTATCTAATGATGGGACTGTTGCTCATCACGCTGACGATCATAGTCGACAGATTCTGGTATCTGCGCGGCAGCATCCTGGGCGGTCACGTCGTCTGCGCGGAGCTGAGTGGCCTGGCCGAGCTGGACCGGACGACACTGCGGCAGTTCACCGAGCACGCCGGAGAGCGGCCCGAGGCGGCCCTGCTCGGGTCAGCCCTGCGTCATCACGGCGTGGTTCGCGGAGAAGCCCTGGCCAACCGCCTGGAGGAGAGCATCCTGCTCACCGGACCGAGCCTGGACCGGCGCCTGTGGGTGCTCGATACCATAGTGACTCTGGCTCCGTTGCTGGGCCTGTTCGGCACCATCCTCGGAATGTTCCACGCCTTTTCGGTGCTGGCTCGCCCCGGCCATGCGCCAACGCGGGTGACGGGCGGTGTCGCCGACGCCCTGGTGGCGACCGCTTCGGGCCTGTTTATCGCCATGCTCGGCCTGCTGGCCTACAACGCTTTCAGCAACCAAGTGCGCCAGATCACGAATCAGTTGGATTCCCTCAAGACTGTGCTGCTCAATCGCATGGACGGCCATCCGGTGGTGGTCGAGGGACCGACTGCAGCGGCACAGGGCGCTCGCGGGCGAGATACGGTGGCGGCGACGGAACGCTGACGTGGGCCGCCGTTATTTCGAGGTGCGCAAGGGGCGCATCGAGATCATCCCGATGATCGACGTGATGTTCTTCCTGCTCGTGTTCTTCATCATGATCGTCGTGGAGATGATCCCGGATCGCGGGCTTGCCTTGCAGTTGCCCCGCTCCAGCCGGACGAGACGACTCCCCCATCCCCATTTCACCATCGACATCGAGCAGGACGGCGGGGTCACCGTCAAGGGTCGCCATTATGAGCTGGCCGGCCTGGAATCCCTGCTGCGCAGCGACGGTGATCCCGCGAAGACTCAGGTCACGATCGCCGCCGACAAGAATGTGCCCTTTCAGGACTTCGTTCACGTCATGGACATCTGCCAGGAGGCCGGGGTCGACGATATCGGCATCGCCGCAACGCCGACCAACTGAACGAGCACGTCGCCGATCGCTGAAGTGACCAAAAAGGTGCATTCCAATTATGTGCGGCCGGGTTGGCCGGCTCTCGACAGCGCGTGCAACCCGCGGCCCCGGGAGGTCAGGCGAGCTTCAGGGTGGGCGCCGGCGCGCGGCCGTCGAGCACGGATGCGAACCGGCGCGGGTCCCGGCGCCTGCCTCGGGCGGGGCCGGT
The DNA here is from genome assembly GCA_021850555.1 of Pseudomonadota bacterium. The sequence continues at coordinate 6,634 of JAJZLX010000087.1, forward strand.
GCTGCCGCGTTCCGATGAGCCCGCGTCGCAGGTCGCTGGCGTCGGACGGTTCGTCCCCGGTCGCTCTGGCCGAAGGCGTGCGGCGAAGTGCCGGGTATCCCGGTCCGGCGGCGTCAGCGCCATGCCGGTCGGTGTCGGCTCAGGGCGCGAAGACGATCTAAGTGCCGTACCGATGAGCACGCACCAACCGATGAGCGCCGTTGCGCGGCGGGACCCCTTTGGGCGTGCCGCGCTCATGGCCGCGGCGCTCGAGGTCGCGTTGGTCGGCGGCCTTCTCTGGTCAGGGTCGCGCGCGCCGGCCAAAAGCGACGCGCCGCCGCGGAAGATCATTGCCGTCCACGTGGTTCGCTCGACAGCGCACGAGCCCAAGGTCGTTACGATGCCGCCCAAACCGGTGGTGAACCATCGGTCAGCCAAACCCGTTCCGCGTCCCGTTGCCATGCCGATCACAAAATCAGTGCTCTCACCGATGCCGAGAGCCTTGCTCGCCAGCAACCGGGCGCTGACGCCTCCACGCTTCAGACTGCCGTCCCCGATTCTCGCGCCGCCTCGGCGGCTGACGGCCGCCACGCGGGCGACCCGGGAGGTGGCGTTGGAAGTCTATGCCGCCCGGGTGCGAGCGCGGGTCCAGGCGAACCTGCGGGTGCCGGAGACGATCCGCCTGATGCGCCTCTCGGGCAAGACGGAAGTGGCCTTCGAGCTGCAACCGGACGGCCTGCTCCTGTGGGCGAGAATTGAGCGCACGAGCGGTATCGGCGCCGTCGATCGGGCGGCGCTGCACACCGTGAAACAGACCGCATACCCGCACTTCATGCACGGTATGCCCGACCACGACACGACTTTCGACATTGACGTGCGCATCTCGGGTCGCGATGAGTCATGAAAGCACGGAAATTCAGGATCGGGCGCGGATATAGGGCATTGCGCTCGCCGCCACGTTCCACGGCTTTCCGGGCGGCGCGCAAGCGCAAGCGTGGAGCAGGCGGACGCGCGGTCCGAGCCGTGAGAGCGAGGCGCCAATGGCGGATGCGCCGGAGCATCCCGCCGGCCGCCACGGCGATATCGAGATCAACCGACGAGGGTTAAAGCAATGAGCATGATAATTGACAGACGGCATTTCCTGCGGGGTGTGGGATTGGTGACGGGTTCGGTGTTGGTGGGGCCGCATCTGTTGGGAGAAGCGCGCGCCGGCGGTCTGTCGTTCAAGCGACAGCTGCGGGAAAGAATCGAGCATATCGTCGTGATCTTTCAGGAGAATCGGAGCTTCGATCATTACTTCGGCACCTTCCGGCCGCAGCAGGGAGAGCAGGTGGCCAATCTCCTGGATCCGAATGGAAAGATAGATCAGAGGTTCCACGGTCTGCAGAAGAACCCCGTCGGGATTCCATACCCGACATTGCCCCTGCCGTACAAGCAGATACCTGCATTCGACAACGTGGAGCTGCCCAACCTCCCCTTCCACCTGGCCCCGTACGTACCCGCCAAGAGCAACGTGCCCTGGGATCCAAAACACCGATTTTTCCGCATGATGGCGGAAGTCAACGGCGGCAAGATGGATCGTTTCGTCGCTCTGGGGCTGGGCAGCGGATCGCATCTTAGTACCGCAGAGCTTGAAAAGTTGAGTCCCGATGATCTGGCGCTCGACCTCGCCGCGCCCAGTGGCCCGGTGCTAGGGTACTACCAGGCCGAGGACATTCCCTTCTATCATCAACTGGCTCACCGGTATGTCCTTTGTGACCGCTTCTATCAGGCGATGAGTGGCGGCAGCACCGGGAACGCGCTTTACCTGGTCGCGTGCCGATCCTGTGTCAATCCGGGCATCACCGCCGCCCATATGGCACCCTATGACCCGGGAAAGGCGGGGTTCAAAGACGCGTTCTTCGACCGTCCCTACGACCATGACCGCCTCATGATCAACGACCTGCCGCCCATTCAAGGGCCGACCGGGGCCAATAATCTGCACAAGTTGCGGATTTCCCCGCCGCCGGAAGCGCAGACCTACCCGAACATCGGCGATCGCCTGAGCGCCGCGCACGTAGACTGGGCTTGGTATAACGAGAATTGGAATCTGGTCAAGCCCTGGGCGTTGAAGAACGCCTTTGGGCCGGGCGACGGCTCCGCCGTGGTCGACAGCGGCCGCATCTACGAGGCGCATCACAACCCGTTTCAATATTATGCGGGTTGGTATGATTACGTGAAACAGGGTCACATCCGTGACGCTCATGATTTCAGCGAAGATGCGCGACAAGGGAAACTTCCGGGCGTTTCTTTCCTGAAAGCCAGCGCCGCTCATACGGAGCATCCCGCGGACTGCGCTCCCTACTACGGCATGATCTGGGTTGAGGATCTGGTGCGCGCCGTAGCGGCAGGGCCCGCATGGGGGAAGACAGCGATTTTCATCACTTACGACGAAGGCGGCGGTTTCTGGGACTCCGTCCCGCCGGTTTCGGTGGACTATCACGGCTTCGGCACGCGCACTCCCGCCCTCTTGGTGTCGCCGTGGGCGCGATCCGGCGTGGTGGATCATCACGTTGCCAGCACCGCGAGCATTCTCAAATTCATCGAAACCCGATTCGGCCTTGCCGCCCTCAACCAGCGGGATCGCGGCGCTTACGACTTCTCGGGGGCGTTTGATTGGAGACAGCGGGTGCGGGAGTTTCCGCTCTGACCCGATATATGGACTCCCCCTGCGTTGCAAGCGCGTCCTCGCTTCTGGATGCAGGATCGGACTGCAGACAATATATCCGGCCTCGTGGTGCGTCCGTCGACGCGGGCCCTGATGACATTCGCTCGCAGGAGTCTCGCAACTTTGTCGGTGTCTGGGCCACCGCTCGGGTTATCAGGCTTATCCTGCGCCGGTCTGACCTGTTTCCATCAGCAACTACGCTCTGCAATTCCTGGCGGGTGGTACCTCCTCGATCTCGACCGCGGGTAACCGATGTGCCGGCCTACGTCAGGCCGCGACCACCTCCGGCCCAGCGGGTCGATATTCTGTGCCATGGGCGAGGATCGCCCAGGCGATGCGGGCATGCTTCGCGGCGAGCGCGACGGCCGCCACGTTCACATGCCGGCGCTCCTTCAGCCGTCGCGCCCAGGCGGCCTTGGCATCGGTCTTCTTGTCGACGACGCGCAGGTACGCCCGGGCGCCGTGCACCAGCAGGGTCCGCAAGTACCCATCGCCCCGGCGGGTGATCTGGCCGAGCCGATCTTTGCCCCCGCTCGAGTACTGTCGGGGGGTAATTCCGAGCGAGGCGGCATAGCCGCGCCCGCTCTTGAAGACGTGTGGATCGCCCATGCTCGCCACCAGCGCGGTCGCGGTCTGCGGTCCAATCGCCTCGATCTGCATCAGCCGGCGCGCCGGCTCACTCGCCGCAGCGAGCGCACGGATCTGCCGGTCGTACGCACTCACGCGCACATCGAGCTCGTGAAACTGCTCGAGCAATCCGGCGAGTACCTCACGGGCGAGTGCCGGCAAGCCGTTCTCCGCATCTTCGAGGATGCCCGGCAGCTCGCGCCGTAGCCGCGCCACTCCCTTTGTCACCACCAGCCCGAACTCCCCGAGAAGCCCGCGGATCTGGTTCACCTGCGCGGTACGGTTCGCCACCACCAGCGTTCGGGCCCGATGCACCATCAGCACCGACTGCTGCTCCTCGCTCTTGATCGCCACGAAATGCATGTTCGGCCGTCCCACCGCCTCACAGATCGCTTCCGCATCGTTCGCGTCGTTCTTGCCGCGCTTACGGTACGGAATCACGAACTGCGCTGCCATCAGCTTCACCGTATGCCCGAGCTTGGTGAGCTCGCGGCCCCAGTAATGTGCGCTGGCACACGCCTCGATGCCGATCAGGCACGGCGGGAGCTGCACGAAGAACTCTAACACCTTCCCCCGAGCCAGCTGCCTGCCCACTCGCGCCTTGCCTTGCTCGTCCACGCCATGCACTTGGAATACCTGCTTCGCGATATCCAGACCGACTCGTGTAATCTTCATCTCGACTCCCCTTGCTCTGTGATTGAACGTTCACACCCTCAATCTGGCACAACCGATGCCGTAAGAGCAGGGGGAGTCCATGTCATTACTTCGCGAATTCGAGGGGTAGCGCGAGGGTAAGGCATTGATTCATGGACGGGCCATTCCCGTAGGTAATGACATGGACTCCCTCGCTCCCTGATCCTCGGTTCAGGCTCTGGCGGCCGGCCAAACTCCTCCGCCCGTGAGGCAAACGGGCGCCGATCGCGGCACCGAGGGCTGCACTGCGGCGGGACGTTAACGAAGCTTCGATCGGGTACTGATCCCCAAGCACGAGCAGCGCTTCACCGGCTTCGACGACAAGATCATCGCCATCTATGCCCGCGGCATGACGGTGCGGGATATCCAGGAATTTCTCACCGAACAGGCTCCTCCGTGCGATAACGCCCAAGCGTGAGCCCGAACGCTCGCATGCATGGCGTCTTAAATCACAGTATTGGTGCAATCATGCTTGACGACGTTGGGGTAAGCAC
>JAJZLX010000614.1 GCA_021850555.1 Pseudomonadota bacterium
CCATTCCTCGAACTTGTGCACGGTGGCATCGACGTGCCGGGCGATGTCGTAGCCGAGGTCCTCCCTAACAAGGCCCATGAGGTCATTGCGCGCGTAGCGCACGTGATCCTCCGGCTGGTTCTCGTTCCACTGCATGCCCATGTAGCAGTTGATGGCGTACAGGCCCTGTGCGACCGCGCCGCTGCGCTCGATGTTCGCCTTCTCGACGCACACGATCTTCAGGTCCCGTCCCCAATACCTCGCCTCGTAGGTGGCGCCGCAGCCGCTCATCCCGCCCCCGACGACGAGGATGTCCGAATCGACGAATACGGTCTTGCGGCTCATTGCACCAACCCCTTCTTCAGCCGATTGCGCGCGAGCGTCGGCAGCGCGGCGATCTTGAGCGCCTCGGGCTCATGCGCGAGCTCCTGCGAGCCCATCGCCGCCGCGGTGGGCGGCGCGTACTCGGCCGGACCCTTGATCGATCCCCAGGGCGTGGTTCTGATGGGGGACACGAAACTCTTCTCCCGCCCGTCCCGGAACTTGATCCGCCACGAAATCGTGCCCTTCTCGTCCTCGCGCAGCACCCGCACGCTGTGGCCCAGAGGGGCGAAATCGGCATAGCCGCGGACGTCGATGGCCTGCTGCGGGCACGCCTTCACGCACGAGAAGCATTCCCAGCACATGTTGGGCTCGGCGTTGTACGCACGCCGGTACGTGGTATCGATATGCATGATGTCGGACGGGCAGATATCGACGCAGTATCCGCATCCGTCGCAGTTCGTCATGTAGACAAACGTGGGCATGAACGGTGCTCCTCAGTAATTGCGCGGCGGGCGGCGGGCGCTGCCGAGGGTCGCGGAACGGTCGGCCGGGGCGGGCAGATTGCGTCGGAAGCCGTTTGCCTTCTCGATGCGCTTCTGAAACGCGGCGGCGGGCTTGTAGAACATGTGGGCGAACTTGGACCACGGAACCGAGCCAAAGAGGACCGTGCTCGCGAAGAGGTACAGGCCGAAGAACACGTTTGTCCAGAGGACACTCCCTGCAGCCTCGAGACGAGCCCATATCAGGGCGAATGTCGCGCTCGCGAGCAGCGAGAGGATGAAGAGGTCGGCCCGCACCACGCGCAGGCGCGAGTTGCCTTCGGCGGCGGCATCGACTCTCAGGAACAGCCAGAACCAGTAGCCGCCCAGGCACACCAGCAGTGCGCCGAGATACCAGAGCTCGGGCAGGATGGGCGGAGCGGGCGCCGCCCCCGTTGGATAGGCGAAGACCAGGATGGCGGTGGTGAGAATATAGAGCAGGAAGCCGTACATCGTGAGCAGGTGGGTGATCCTGCGCCAGGGGTTGTCGAATTCACCTGCCGCCAGGCCCGCGACCACGACGGTTTCAACGGCGAGCGCCGCCGCCTCCCCGGCCCCCACCTTGCGCGTCGCGCCGCGCTCCACGACGCGACGGTGTTGAAAGAAGTACCGGGCGCTTCTCTTGTGGGCCATGTCGATCAGTGTGCCGCAGGCGACCAGCAGGGCCATGGCCGCGACGTAGGCCTGCATCGCGGCGGGCGGTATGGATGCGGGAAGGGCGGCAAACGGATTGAGCGTGAACACCGGCGGTCTCCCGATGGGCGTTGGGTTTCAGTGTCGTGCGGGCTGCGATCCGAGCCGGGATCGCCAACCCCAACTTGACCACAATCTATCCCCCGGGTGGCCGGTCCGCAATAAGCGTTTCAATCAATAAAATAGCTTGTTCTAATATGCTAGGATGATGAATCGTGACACTCGACCAGCTGCGCGTTTTCGTGGAGGTTGCCGAACGGGGGCACGTCACGCATGCCGCCGAGGCGCTGCACATGAGCCAGTCGGCCGCCTCGGCGGCCATCGCCGCGCTCGAGACGCAGTATCAAGTCAGGCTGTTCGACCGGGTGGGCCGCGGGATCCAGCTGACCGAGATCGGCCGGGTCTTTCTTCGCGAGGCGCGCGCGCTGCTCGAGCGCGCCATGGAGGCGCGCTCGGTGCTGCTCGATCTGGCGGGCTGCCCGGCCGGCCCGATCGCCCTCGCCGCAAGCCAGACGATCGCGACGTATTGGCTGCCGCGCCGGCTTGCCGCCTTCCATGTCGCCAATCCCCGGGTGCGGCTCAATGTCGTCATCCGCAACACCCGCGAGGTCGAGAGCGCCGTGGCGGACGGGGAGGTGAGCATCGGACTGGTTGAGGGGCCGACGCAGCACCCGGCGCTCATCCGCACACGGCTCGATCACGATCAGATGGTGCTCGTGGTCGCCGCCGGCCGCACGCCGCTGCCGGTCAAGCCCTCCGGGAAGGTCGATCTCGGCGCACTCAACTGGGTGATCCGCGAGCCCGGCTCGGGCACCCGCCGGGGCCTGGAGGATCTGGCGGCCCGGGAGGGTCTGTCGCTCGATGACCTCAACATCTTTCTCGTGTTGCCCGGCAACGAGGCCGTGCGCGAAGCCGTGGAAGCCGGCGCGGGCGCGACCATCATCTCGCGCCACGTCGTGGCCTCGGCGATCGAGGCGGGCAGGCTCGCGGAGGTCCCGATCGATCTGCCGCAGCGCGAGTATGCGCTACTGCGGCACCGCGACCGTCATGCGGCGCCGGCGCACAGGGAGCTCGTGGCGTATCTGACCGGCGAGTGCGCCGCCGGATGAGCGGCCCGCGTCCCGGACACGCACAGCAGGCTGAGTCTGTTGGCCATCGTCTACTCCTCGCTACGTGCGGGGGCTGTTCGATGTCTCGCGTGCCGCGAAGTGATCATCGGCGCTGCCGTTGAGCACGCGCGCATCGAGCGTGTGCCGGCCCGTGAGGGAGTTTGCGATCAGGCAGGCGCGCTCAGCCCGCTTGAGCAGGCGCCTCGCCTTGGAGCGGTCCGCTCCCGGGGCGATGGTGAGGGTCGCATGCAGGGCGAAGTCGGTGAACCGGGCCTGCCGCTCGAGGCGGCTCAGAACGCCATCGACCCGGCACTCCAGCTTGATCCACCCGAACAGCGCCGCGGCGCTCACCGCACGGAAGGTCATGATGAAGCAGTCGGCGATCGATGCGGTGAGCAGCGCCTCCGGAGACCAGAGCGTGCCCGGACCGCCGAACTGCAGCGCCGGCGCGCTCGTGAATTCCGCCACTCCCGGGGCGCTCACGCTCACCAGGCCCGACTGCCCGCCGCTTGCGGTGGCGGTATAAGTGTGAGGGAAGGGTTCGATGCGCCCTCCGATCGGCCGTCACTCACTCATCCCACGCGTAAGCGAAGTCTAGCTGGAATTGGTGCATCCGCAAGGTGATCGTCTGGGTCGGGTCAAAGGTGTTCGGTCCGCTGACGGTCTTGTTGGGCGCGAACATCATGGCAAAGCTGAATTCGCCGCGAGCGCCGTGATGGGTGAAGCCGAAGTCGAAGTGATTCTCGATTACACCCGGCGCCAGGATATTGAACGTCATCTGCGAGGAGGGGATCGGCTGGGCGGCGTGGCTGATGCCGAAGCGCACGGTCCACGTCGGGTCGATCTGCCAGCGCGCACCGAGCTTGTAGACGGTCATGTTGCGCCAGCCGAATCCCGGCCCTTCTGCGCCGCCGAGACAGTCCTGCAGGTCGGTGCCGCCGGCTCCGGCCGTCGGGCAATTGAAGAGGTTCTGGATCGGGTTGCCGACCGAGGAGACCGAGCTGTACCAGATGCGCTGCGTGTCGAAGCTGATCGCCACGGGCTTGGCGGGTTTGAAGGTGACGCCGACATCGGCGCTGGCGGGGATGTCGAAGGAGCAGTGCCCGGCGAACAGATCCGAGTATCGGGTGAATCGGGACATGTACATCTTGGATGTGTAGGCCGCCGCGAATGCCCACCTGGGCAGCGGGCGCCACTCGATGCCGACCGAGGCGCCGCCTCCGTAGGACATCTGATGGCCATTGTCCGATAGATCGGTTGGCAGCACCGTGCCGCCGCTGGCGGCGAACGTCTCGGTGTAGCCGCCGAAGGCCTCCAGCCCCCGGGCCTGGAAACGCTGGGCCGCCAGGATGAGCGAGGCGCCCACGGCCAGGTGGTGATCGATCGTGGCATGTGCGAAGGTGACGCTCAAAAACGCCTGCATGAGAGACACGCCGGCGGTCCCCGATCCGTAGGTGCCGGGCAGCTTCATGACGGGCGTGCCCGGTCCGCGCGGAGCGAACGTCGCGGTGCCGCCGTACCAGGTGGTGTTCATCCCACCGCGCGCGTAGAACGCCACGGCCACGGTGTTCTGCGGATCGAGCCGGCGGCTGATCGCGAAGTAGGGGATCTCAAAGAACTTGTGCCCGCTCGTGAGATGGTTCGGGCCGATGGTGAACGCGCCGCCCTGACCGTTCGCGAGGCTCGAGGATGTGGAATAGGACCGATTCGGGTTGAACAGGCCGAGCCCAAGCTCGATGCGCTGCCCGACGAATGCGAGGCCCGCGGGGTTGGTTGCGACGATCATGACCTCGCGTGGATCGGCGCTGCCGGCGCCGGCCTCGCCGATGTTCTTGACCCCGACTCCGGCTGTGAAATACCCGTTGGTCGCCTGCGCCGTACCGGCGACAAGCAGCAGGGCAACCACACCCCTCACCGCGACATGGTGCTTCATGATGCATACCCCCACTCTCTCTCAGGCGCCTCTGAAGGGCGCTTTGGTGCTAGCTCATTGTGACCTCAGTTCTTACGGCGCAGGACGAACCGGTAAATCTTGCCTTCCGTGCTCGACTCGAGGAGCTCATGACCGGTCGTGTTGCAGAATGCCTTGAAGTCCTTGACCGAGCCCGGGTCGGTCGCGAGCACTTCGAGCGTGCCGCCGAGGGCGATGCCCTGCAGCGCCTTCTTCGCGCGCAGGATCGGCAGCGGGCAGTTGAGGCCCTTGGCATCGAGGGTCTGGTCGGCCATGGTGTGATGTCCCCGCGGATGCTGGTGATTCGCTCGGATGGTCGGCTAGGGCGGACGGTCAGATGAACAGATTGATCTCGGCTTGAGTCGCGACCTCTATGTAGGTGGCCGCGCCGCCGAGCTCCGGTCCTTCGATCATGTCCTCGAGCTTGTATTCAAACAGGTCGAGGGTCATCTGACAGGCGATCATGCGCACGCCGGCCTCGACGGCGAGTGCGCGCAGGTCGTCGATGGAGGCGACGCCCTTCTTCTTGATCAGGTTCTTCATCATGCGCGATGCGGCGGCATCGACGCCCGGAATCACGCACGCGATGTTTGGCATCACCATGTGCATGCCGGCAAACGGCATCTTCATGGCGGCGTTGCCGAGCGGTGAGATGTTGAGATCGAGCTTCTTCAGCAGCAGCGGCAGTCCGTAGAACGTGAAGAACATCGTGACATCGAGCCCCATCGCCGCGGCGGTGGTCGCCAGGATGAAGGGCGGGTACGCCCAGTCGAGCGTTCCCTTGGTCACGATGATGGACATGCGCTTCGCGGCGGATTTCGGTTGTACGCTTTCGGCCAGCGCGTTCATAAACACCTCGACCCCCGAATTGACGATTCTCAAGCTATCAGACGTTGCTAAAATAAGCAATCGCTGATAAGTTCGGGCGCACGGTGAGATAAGTCAACGAATGGGGCGGGCCGCGGCACGCCTCGGGAGCGGGGTTGGGTCCGGCGCATGCGATCGAGCTCGGCGGTGTTCATCGGAGCGGGATCGGCCGGCACGCCGGGATTCGGCGACGGCCATCCGCTGTCGATCCCCCGTGTCGCGACGGTGCTTGCGCTGTGCGAGACGCTCGGGTGGTTGGACGTCGGGCAGCTGCGCGAGAGTCCGGCGGCGAGCGAGGAGCAGCTGTGTCGGTTCCATGACGCGGATTACGTTGCTGCGCTGCGCGAGTGCGAGGCCGCCGGGGTTGCCGGCCTGGAGGCGCGCGAGCGCTTCGGAATAGGCACCCGCGAGAACCCGTTGTTTCCGGGCCTGTTTGCCAGGGCCGCGGCCACGGTCGGCGGCTCTTTGCTTGCGGTCGAGCTCGCGCTCGCCGGTCATGTCGTGTTTCATCCGGCCGGCGGCACCCATCACGGCCGCCCCGGCCGCGCCAGCGGCTTCTGCTATTTCAACGATCCGGTATTCGCCCTGCGCCGCCTTGCCGAGCACGGTCTTAACCGCATCCTGTATGTCGATCTCGACGCCCACCACGGAGATGGCGTCCAGGATGCGGTGCGGGAGGATGCGCGCATGCACACCGTGTCGATCCACGAGGCAGGGCGTTGGCCGTTCACCGGCGGCGCCGAAGACCGCGGCGGTGGACGCTCGCTCAATTTGCCCGTGCCCAGGGGATTTCACGACTCGGAGCTGCGCTTCCTGATGCGCTCTGCCGTGCTGCCGTACGCGCGCAGGCTGCGGCCCGAGGCGGTGCTGATCACCTGCGGGGCCGATGGGCTCGCCGGCGATCCGCTGTGCGGGCTCGAGCTGAGCAACCGGGCGTTGTGGGAGGCGGTGCATGCCCTGGTGGCCGCAGCGCCCGTGGCGGTCGTATTGGGCGGCGGGGGCTACAATCCCTGGACGGTGGCCCGCTGTTGGACGGGGCTGTGGGCAGGGCTGAGCGGCCGGCGGATCCCGCGGCGGCTGCCGGTTGCGGCGCAGCGCATCCTGGAGGGGCTGTCGTGCGATTTGATCGACGAGGAGCAGATCGACCCGCTGTGGGTGCGCACGCTCGCCGATCCGCCGCGGGAGGGGCCGGTCCGCCCGGCGGTGGCGGCCCTCGCTCCGCGGCAGCCTCGAGCCGCGACGGGGTGAGACACATGAGTTGGTTTGAGAGACTGATGAGGATCGAGGAGCTCGACGGGGCGCCGCTCGATGCCGCGCTCATCGCGCAGCTCGAGCGCGAGGGCGGGGCGGCGGTGACAAGGCCGGTGCGCTTTGCGACGCCGACGTTCAAGGACTATGCGAGCACGGAGCTGCGCGGGTGCTCGCGCAACAGCTTCCCTGCGTTCTCGATCACCGGCGGGGCGTGCGGCCTGAACTGCGATCATTGCCGGGCGAAGATCCTCGAGCCGATGCTGCCTGCCACCTCCCCGCAGATGCTCGATCGCAAGGTGCGCGAGCTGATCGCGCGCGAGGGCCTGCAGGGGTTTCTCCTTTCCGGCGGCTCCAACCGGCGCAATGAGATCCGCTACGAGCGATTCTACCCGGTGATCGAGCGCTTGAAGCGCGACCATCCCGAGCTGCGCATCGCGATCCACACGGCGCTCACCGACGAGGCGGGCGCGCGCGCGATGGAGGCGGCCGGCATCGATACGGCGATGATGGATGTCATCGGGGCGGAAGCGACCATTCGCGAGGTGTATCACCTCGAGCGGCCCGTGGCGGACTTCGAGGCGACGCTCGCGGCGCTGTGCGCCACTTCGATGCAGGTCACGCCGCACATCGTGATAGGCCTGCATTACGGCAGGGTCCTCGGTGAGGCGGCGGCGCTCGAGATCGTGAGCCGCCACCCGGTGAGCGCGCTGGTGCTGGTGGTCGTCATGCCGTTTTACGCGCTGCCTGGAACCTTCGCCGTTCCCGACCCGGGCGAAGTCGGGCGGCTGTTTGCCCAAGCGCGCGCGCGCCTGCCGCAGCGGCGCGTGCTGCTCGGATGCGCCCGCCCGCCGGGCATGCACAAGCGTGTCACCGACACCTATGCCGTGCTCTCAGGCCTGGACGGCATCGCGTTTCCGGCCGACGGGGCGGTGGCGGTCGCCGCGGCGATCGGCCGGCCCTTCGAGCAGCAACATGCCTGCTGCTCGATCAAGCTGGGCGCAATGGCGAGCCGCGCCGAGAGCGCCGGCGCGTGCGCCCGGGGCCGTGCGCAGGCTGTTGGCAGACCCACGGGAGTGTTACGATGAGTTGTATCAAGCGCCAGGACACGCCGCCCCCTTCGCTCGCGCGGGGCGGGGGTGATATGAACTCGTTCGAGACGATGCAGCCGCGCGTGCCCGAGCGCACGCCGCCCGAGCGGCGCAACGGCTCGCGCGTGAAGTCCGCGGATCGGCCGCCGACCGGAGTCTATCTGCCGAACAACAACGTTCTGGCGCCCCACATGCGTTCCCCGGAGTACGTGCAGATTTCAACCGCGGCGGCGATGACGCTCGGGCTCATGCCGGGGCGCATGCACCGCTGCGAGTGCACGCGCTGCCTGAATCTCCTGCTGACCTATCCGGAGGGCTGCCGGGCCAACTGCGCCTACTGCGGGCTGGCACGTCACCGCGAGGCCGATCGGGACTATGCCGACCGCAACTTCATCCGGGTCGACTGGCCGGCGGTGCCGGTCGAGCAGATGGTGCAGACCGTTGCGCGCGAGGGCGCCGCGAGCGCCTTTCACCGCATGTGCATCTCGATGATCACGCATCCGCGCTCCGATGCCGACACCGTGTCGGTGCTGCGCGCGTGGACGCGGCGCATCGACCCGGCGGTCATTCCCGTCTCGATCCTGTCGAATCCGACCACGATGGGACGCGCGGACGTGCAGCGGCTGAAGGACCTGGGTGCTGACATCTTCACCGTTGCGCTCGATGCCGCGACGCCTGCGCTGTTCGAGCGCACGCGCGGCAAGGGCGTACAGTCGCCGCACAAGTGGAGCAAGTACTGGGAAATCCTGCATGCGGCGCGCGAGGTGTTCGGGCCGCAGAAGTTCGGCGCGCACATCATCATCGGCATGGGCGAGAGCGAGCTCGAGGCGCTCGCGCTCGTGCAACAGCTGGTGGACCTGGGCGGGCACAGCCACCTGTTCTGCTTCTTTCCCGAGAAGGGCTCGCTGATGGATCATCTGCCGGCCACCCCGCGGGATCAGTGGCGACGTGTCCAGCTCGCGCGCTACCTGATGGACTATGCCTCGGTGCGGCTCGAGCACATGCGCTTCGATGAGCAGGGCCGGGTCGTTGATTTCGGCCTGCCCAGGGGGGAGCTCGATCGCATCATCGATGCGGGCGTGGCCTTCCGCACCTCGGGCTGCCCGGGCAAATTCCGCGACGATGTCTCCGCCTGCGACCGCCCGTACGGGGACTCTCCGCCGAGCGATATCGCAAGCTATCCGTTCGCGCCGAAGCGGGCGGATCTGCGCCGGATCCGCCGCCAGCTGGACATGCCCGCAGTCCGGGAGGACGCTTGAGCCGTCGCTTCCGGGTGCTCGATGCGGGCCTCGAGGAAGGCCGATTCAACATCGCGCTCGACCAAGCCATGCTCGAGCTGCACCAGGCGGGCCGGATCGGGGACTCGCTGCGCTTCATCCATTTCCACCCGAGCGCGCTGCTCGGCCGCCACCAGTCCCTGAGCGCCGAGATCGACCTCGAGTACTGTGCCCGGCACGGCATTCAGGCCGGCCGGCGCATCACCGGCGGCGGGGCCATCTACCTCGATCCCGGTCAGCTGGGCTGGGCTCTGGTGTTCGAGCGCAGCACGCTCGCGGTCCCTTCGCTCGGGGAAGCGGCCCGCCTGGTATGCGAGGCGGCGGCGGCCGGACTCAGCCGTCTGGGGGTCCGGGCCCGGTTCCGGCCGCGCAACGACATCGAGGTCGAGGGGCGCAAGGTGGGCGGCACGGGGGGGTTCTTCGACGGGGATACGCTGCTCTATCAGGGCACGGTGCTCGTCGAGCTCGACACCGAGGCGATGCTCGGCGCGCTGCGGGTGCCGCGCGCCAAGATCGCCCGGCACGGGCTCGACAATGCGGCGCAACGGGTGGTGAGCCTGCGAGAGCTGCTCGGTCCGGGGACGCCCGCTCTCGAGCAGGTCGAGCAGGCCCTGCTCGGCGGCTTTCACGAGCGGCTCGGGATCGAGTTCCAGCCGGCGGCGGCGGAGGATCTCGAGGCCCTCATCGAGCGGGGGCGGGCGTTGTACGAGGAGCAGATCGGGCAGGAGGCGTTCGTGGCCGAGATCGATGGGCCGCCGCAGGGCGGGCGGGTGTCGGTTGGAATCTGCACGGGCGCCGGCGGCACGATCACCTCGTATCTGCGGCGCGAGGGCCGCGATGGACGGCGCATCGGCCAGGTATTGATCACCGGGGACTTCTTCGTGGCGCCGCCGCGGCTGGTGTTCGACCTGGAGAGCCGGCTGCGGGGAATCGATGTCGAGGCGGCGGGCGAGACGGTGGAGCGGTTCTTCCTGGAGCATCCGGCGGGCACCTTGTCGGTGGGCGCGGCGGACTTTCGCCGCTCGATCGAGTCGGCGCTCGCGGCGGCGCCAGTGCCCTGACACGTCATGACGGACGCGGCCAGAACGCTCGCTGTCATTCAGCATACCTCCTCGGAATACCTCGGGCTCGTCGAGGACCACCTGGAGGGCCGGCGGATCCGCTTCCGCTACTTTCGGCCCTTCACCGCCGGCGGTCGCCTGCCCCGACACGGGGAAATCGCCGACGGGCTGGTGCTGCTCGGCGGCGGTCCCTGGGGGCTCGCGCAGGGGGCCAGCCGCCTGCCCTGGCTGCAGGCGGAGATGGAACTCGTTTCGAGCGCGCTCGCGGCGGCGACACCGATTATCGGGTTCGGGCTCGGCGCGCAGTTGCTGGCGATCGCCGCCGGCGGCACCGCCGCGCCCGCTCCCCTCAGGCTCGAGATCGACACGGCGACGCGGACGGCGGAGGATGCGTTGGAGGGGCTGTTGCCGGCGCGCTATCCGCTGGTGCGCTACGGGCGCGATGAGGTCTCGCTCCCGGCCGGGGCCAGGGTGTTGGCGCGCGAGGGGCGGGGCGGTTGGGCGCTTTTTCAGCTCGGCCGTAGCGCGTTCGGCTTCGCGGGGCATCCGGGGATCAAGTCGGCGATCATCGAGGACCTGATCATGGAGTTCCCCGAGGCGCCGGCGCAGACAGCGGCGGCGTTGAGCGAGCTGCGCTCGGTGCAGCCTCTGATCGAGGCGGCGCTCGTGCCCATCATGGCGGGCCTGACGCGCGTGCTGGAACTGATGCCGCAGGGGCGGCGGTAGCGCTTGACGTTTGTCAGCGAATAATATATTAGTACTATCTAATAGGGGTCTGGCTCAGCCGGTACACAACACGCCATCGTTCAATGGGCGAGAGCATATGGCATCGAAGCTGATGATCGTGATGGCCAACACCGACCCGCGCAACGGCGAGGAGCTCGGCG
>JAJZLX010000793.1 GCA_021850555.1 Pseudomonadota bacterium
GCAATCGCACCATCCTGTACCCAGAAGCCGCTGGCGCCCCGCGAGTAGTCCCCCGTCACGCCGTTGACCCCCTGGCCCATGAGCTCGGTTACCAGCAGACCCGTACCCATGTCCTGCAGAAGTCGCTCCCTGTCGCGCAGCGCATCGGTCGCACGGCCCGAGACGCCGACCAAGAGGTTGTGGATTCCGCCGGCATTGCCCGTGGTCTTGAGGCCCAGGCGCCGGGCCGAATAGCTGCCGAGCACATAGCCCTTGAGCACCCCGTTCTCGACCAGCTCCCGGTCATGAGTCGCCGCCCCTTCTGCGTCGAAAGGCGCGCTCGCGAGCCCCTTGAGGAGGTGAGGCCGCTCGCTCAGCGCCAAGAACGCCGGGAACACCTGCTCGCCGGCCGCATTCAGCAGGAATGAGGCCTTGCGGTACTGGCTGGTGCCGCGGATCGCGCCGATGAAGTGCTGGAACAGACCGCGGGCCATCTCCGGCGAGAAGATCACGGGGGCGCGGCGAGTGGTGATCTTGCGTGATCCCAGCCGGGCGGCGGCGCGCCGGGCGGCAGCCGCGCCGACCGCCTCCGGGCTCTCGAGTGCGGCCGGATCGCGAGCCGTGGTGTACCAGTAATCCCGCTGCATCTGTCCGGCCTCCTGGGCGATGAGCGAGCAGCTGATGGAATGACTGGTCCCTGAGTATCCCGCGAGGAACCCGAGCGAATTGCCGTACACACCCGTGTGGCGCTGACTGCTCACCGAAGCACCCTCGGAGTTGGCGATGCGCGTCTCGCCCCCCATGCCCGCCTGCTCGCAGCGGCGAGCGATCTCGATCGCCCCCTCTGCGGCAAGCGCCCACGGATGATCGAGATCCAGGTCGAGGATGTCCCGCGCCAGCGCTTCCGGCTCGACCAAGCCTGCATAAGGATCCTCGGCCGTGTAGCGCGCGATGGCGCTGGCCTTCTCGACCGTCGCGCGCACCGCCTCCCGAGTCAGGTCGGCGGTGCTGGCCGTCCCCTTGCGCTGGCCGAAATACACCGTCACGGACAGACCCCGATCCCTCTGGTATTCGATGGTCTCGACCTCTCCCAGTCGAACCGTGACCGCGAGACCCTTGGCGAGGCTCGCATCGGCCTCGGCCTGGGTCGCGCCCAGGCGACGAGCCTCTTCGAGCGCGAACCCGGCGACGTCGTGAAGATGAGAAGAATCGTTCGGCTCGACTGCCTGCTGCATCGGATTTACTCGGTTTCGCCGGATTCACGGGCTAGAATTTTCATTTTAGCAGCCACCAGGAAACCCATGTCCCCGCGACCGTGGCGGAACGCCAGCTTGATCGGCAGCCTTTCGACCATCCGCCGGCCTCCGGCCCATCACCTGTGACAGCACCCACCTCAGAAAGCCTGCCGCCACAGGACTCCAGCGAACCGCCAAGCAAGAGCCAGCGCAAGCGCACGGCACATGCCGCTCAGGATCTGGGCGAGGCGCTGATCGGCCTGCGCCAGCCTGAGCTCGAGGCGCTTGGCCTGCCTGAGGCTCTGCTCGAGGCCGTCCGCGACGCGCGCCGAATTCGCAGCCGTGCCGCTGCCGCCCGCCAGAGGCAGTACATCGGCAAGCTGATGCGCGAGATCGACCTCGAGCCCATCCGCCGAGCGCTGGCCGCGCGCAGCGAGCACGACGCCCAGGAAACCCAGCGCTTCAAGCGCGCCGAGGCCTGGCGGCGACGCCTGCTCGAGGAGGGCGAGAGCGCGCTCGATGAGCTCTCGCGTGTGAGGCCGGATCTCGACCGGCCACATTGGCAGCGACTCGTGAGCGCGGCTCGACGAGCCGCGCTCACCGGAACGGCCAGCGCCGGGCCCGCCGGCCGTGAGCTGTTCCGCGCTTTGCGTGCACTGCTCGGATAGAATGCCGCGATGAAAGAATCGTCGGACGCGATTTTTGACACGGCGAAGCCGCAGTCCCGCAGGGGCGAGGCGCCGGTGGAGCCAGGTAAGCCACTGGTCGGCATCATCATGGGCTCCTCCTCGGATTGGGAGACCCTGCGGGCCGCCGCCGACATGCTGGACAAGCTCGCCGTTCCCCATGAAGTTCGGGTTGTCTCCGCTCACCGTACCCCGGACCTGCTGTTCGAGTACGCCTCACAGGCCCGCGCGCGTGGCCTGGAAGTGATCATCGCGGGTGCGGGCGGAGCGGCCCATCTTCCCGGCATGACCGCCGCCAAGACCAGCCTGCCGGTGCTCGGCGTGCCGGTGCAATCGAAGACTTTGGGGGGCCTCGATTCGCTTCTGTCCATCGTGCAGATGCCCGCTGGCGTGCCCGTCGCGACGTTCGCCATCGGCACCGCGGGCGCCGCCAATGCCGCCCTGTGCGCCGCTGCAATCCTCGCCAACAAATACCCGGCCGTTTCGGATGCGCTGGAATCCTTCCGCGACAATCAGACCGCCGGGGTGCTCGCGAACCCCGACCCGCGCGCGGTGAGCCGGGCATGACTGTCGGGGTCGTGGGCGGCGGTCAGCTCGGCCGCATGCTGGCCCTGGCCGGCTATCCACTCGGGATGGATTTCCTGTTTCTCGACCCCTCGCGCGATGCGCCGGCGGGCAGGGTCGCCCCCGTGGTACACGGGGCCTTTACCGATCCGCAGCTGCTCGAATGGCTGGCCCGCGAGTGCGAGGTATTGACTTTCGATTGGGAAAACATCTCGGTCGAGGCGCTGCGCGAGCATGCCTCGACCCGGGGAGCCCGTATCTGCCCACCCCTGCCCGCCCTGGCAGCCTCCCAGGACCGCGTCTCTGAAAAGCGCCTGTTCGAGCGGCTCGGCATCCCGACCACCCGTTGGCGCGCGGTCGGCTCGCCGTCCCAGCTTGCTCGCGCGCTCACTGAGGTCGGTCTGCCCGGAGTTCTGAAGACTCGGCGGCTGGGCTACGACGGCAAAGGTCAGCTGCGGGTTCGGACCCACGAGGAGGCGCACCGGGCCTTCGAAACCCTGGGCGATGTGCCTCTCATCTACGAGCAATGGGTCCCGTTCGAATGCGAGGTGTCCGTCATCGGCGCGCGCAGCACACGGGGCGAGACCGTGGTCTATCCCCTGAACGGCAACGTGCACGCCGACGGGATTCTGCGGTTGACACGCGCACCGTTCGGACCGCCCCGCTGGCAGCGCACGGCCGCCCGCCATCTTGCCCGCTGCCTGGAGCATTTCCGCTACGTAGGGGTGCTCACCGTGGAGTTCTTCGTCCGCAAGGGCCGTCTGATCGCCAACGAGATCGCGCCACGGGTACACAACTCCGGGCACTGGACCATCGAGGGCAGCTCCACCAGCCAGTTCGAAAACCACCTGCGCGCCATCCTCGGTCTGCCATTGGGCTCCACCCGCGCGCTCGGGCACAGCGCCATGATCAACCTGATCGGCGAGGTCCCGCCCCGCGAACGGCTGCTCGCCTGCGAGGGGCTGCACCTGCACGACTACGGCAAGCAGCCGCGGCCGGGGCGCAAAGTTGGCCACTGTACCCTGGTGGAGGATTCGGCTGCGAAGCGCGACCGGCTTGCGCGTCGGCTGCTTGCGACGCTCGCCCCCGGGGTGCGCTTTCCGCGGCCGACGTAGCATAATCGGTCCGCCATGTACACCGAGCCGTTCCAACTCAAAGAGCTGCCGTTCCGGCTCAGTCCCGACCCGCAGTTCCTGTTCCTCTCGAAGCAGCACGCGCGCGCCAAGGCGTACATGGAGTCGACGATCTGGTTCGCCGACGGCTTCGTCGTGATCACCGGGGAGATCGGCTCCGGCAAGACCACCCTGATCGAATCGTTCCTGCGCGAGATTCCCCGGGACGTGGTCGTGGCGCAGATCAACCAGACGCAGGTCTCCGCGGTCGACTTCCTGCAATCGCTCCTGGCGCAGTTCGGCTTCTCCCCTTTCAAGATGAAGAAGGGCGAGCTGCTCGGCACGCTCAACAACTTCCTCATCGAGCAGTACGCCGCCGGCCGGCGCGTGCTGCTCGTCGTCGACGAGGCGCAAAACCTCTCCCAGCGGGTGCTCGAGGAAATCCGCCTGCTCTCGGGGGTAGAGACCACCAAGGAGAAAGTGCTGCGGATCATCCTCGCCGGCCAGCCCGAGCTCAACGACAAGCTCGACG
Organism: Pseudomonadota bacterium; assembly: GCA_021850555.1. The sequence goes on from JAJZLX010000793.1 coordinate 4,109, forward strand.
CGCCGGAGCTGGTGCAGCTCAACCAGCGGGTGCGGCTGCGCTTCCATCTCTCGGCGCTGTCGCGTGCCGAGACCGCCGATTACATCCGTCATCGACTGGAGGTGGCGGGCGCCGGCGAGCGGCAGATCTTCGACGATGACACGTTCGACGAGATCTTCCGGTACACCGGCGGTGTGCCACGCCTGATCAACACCCTGTGCGACACGGCGATGATCGCCGCCTACACGGCCGATCGCGGCCGGGTCACCGCGGTGGATGTGGCCAGTGCCGTAAGCGAGCTGCAGTGGGCGGAATTCTCGGCCCGGCCCCGCCGGCAGATCGCTTCCGGCCACGCGCCGCGAGCATCGCACGGGGATGCGGCGCCGCCGACGCTTGCGCGGCTGCGCATCGTCGAGGCCGGCCGCACGGTGCAGGAGATTCCGCTGATGCCGGGCCGGCTCATCCTCGGCCGAACGCCGGACAACGAAGTCCAGATCGACAGCCGCTTCATCAGCCGCCACCACTGCCAGATCACCACGACAAGCCAGTCCTCCGTCATCGAGGACCTCAACAGCACCAATGGCCTGTATGTCGGAGCATCGCGTGTGCATCGCCACTACCTGCGCGACGGCGATGTGGTGTTGATCGGCAAGCACGAGCTGGTGTACGTCGATGAGCGGCTCACCCGCTCACGCAATCCGAACGACACCCTGCCGGCCATTCCCGCACTGGGACACGAGGACGACACCCTGGCGGGCGATGAGCTGCCGGTCGACCTGCCCTTCGGGCCGTCCCGCAGCGCTTCCTGATCCGCCCGCATCCCGATCGGCCCATCGGGCGGAAGTGAAAGCACGCTTTCCCGGCGACAGCCCCGTCGTCAGGTGACCCATGCCGCCAGCGACAGCGGCCAGTCTTTCCCCTGCCCGCCGCGCCCGCGCGGCCTGATCGCAGGCGGGATGGCCTAGTGGGTCACCTGCAGAATGCTGTGGCGAATCTGCTCGCTCAGAACGAACTGGGCATCCGCCGCCACCCGCATCAGCACTTCGTCGTACTCCAGCGTCCCGCCTCCGTTGCTGCGCACGACCCCGCGGCGGCGCAGCAAATCGATGAAATTCTCGAACATGGAGCGATCGAAGAACTCCGGGGAATTCAGGCCATAGAGCATGGCGATGCGCTGCGCGGCCAGCTGGCAGCGCTCCACGAGCACGCTCTGGGTGATCGTGCCGGAGCCCGCCTCGATCAGCAGCGCGATCGCAAGGTAATATCGCTCGACAGTCTGGATCGTCGGCTGCGCCAGGATGGAAAGCTGCATCGCCTGCAGCGTCGAGGGCGGCGGACGGCGCCACACGGCCTGCTGCGGATCCGACTCGATCAGACCGTGGCGCGAGAGCTCCGCGAGGACGCTGTCGATCACCGCCGGGACCTCCTGCTCGCTCCAGCGCAGGAACAGCTCCGCGGCGATGTAGGGATAGATCCGCCAGGCGAGGCGCTGAATGTCCTCGTGGCGCACCGCCGCATTGCTGATGAATGCGCACGCGATCAACGATGGCATCGCGAACAGATGCAGCACGTTGTTGCGGAAATACGCGGCAAGCACGGCGCTTTCGTCGCTCATGCGCAGGATGTCACCCAAAGGATGGCTCTGCCGCAGCAGCACCTTCATCGCCTCGCCGTAGGCGATGACTTCCCGGCCGCTCAGTTCGGTCACCGTCATCCGGTCGCTGTAGGGGAAGCCCCCGAGCAGTGCCCGATACAGGTCGATCTGGCGCTCGAGATCGGGCTCGGGCAGCGCCTGACGGGGCATGGCCAGCAGGACCATTGCCAGCAGATTCGCCGGCGTCACGGCCGCTGCCGCGTTGATATTACGCATGATGCGTCCGGCGAGTTCCTCGACGGCCGCGGCAACCCAGGGCATGCGCGCATCGTCATCGGTTCGCCGGTCGCGCCACGGGCCCCGCCCCTCGAGAATCTCATCGAGTGCAATCGGCTCGCCCAGATTGACCCGCACCCGCCCGAACCTCTCCCGCAACCTGCGCAGGGAGCGCAGCAGCCCGAGCACGCTTTCCTTTTCTTTCGGCTTGCCGGAAAGCTCCCCGATGTAGGTCGGCCCTTCCAGGATCCGCTCGTAACCGAAGTACACCGGCACGAACACCACCGGGCGCACCGGATCGCGCAGGAAGCTGCGCACGGTCATCGAGAGCATGCCGGTCTTCGGTTTCAGGAGCCTGCCGGTGCGGCTGCGCCCCCCCTCGATGAAGTACTCGATGGAATGCCCGCGGGCCATGATGGCCGCGAGGTACTTCATGAACACGACGGTATACAGCGCGTTGCCCCGGAAGTGGCGGCGGATGAAGAAAGCACCTCCCATGCGCAAGAACCTGCCGACGATCGGCAGGTTCAGATTGATGCCGGCGGCGATGTGCGGCACGGCGTAGCCATTGGTGTAGATCACGTACGAGAGCAGCAGGTAGTCCATGTGGCTGCGATGGCAGGGGACGTAGACGATCTCGTTCCCCTGCGCCACCCGCTCCAGCGTCTCCAGATGACCGACATCCACACCGTCGTACAGCCGGCTCCACAGCCATGTGAGAACCGGCTCGAAGAAGCGGACGAAGACGTGCGAATAGTTGGCCGCGATTTCCTCGGCGTAGCCCACCGCTTCGCGCATCGCCGCTCGGCGTGAGATCTTCTTCTCCCTCATCTGCTGCGCGATGGCGGCGCGTACGGCGCGCGTGCGCAAAACTCGCGTCACGACGGTGCGCCGATGGGACAGATCCGGCCCGATGCGCGCCGTGCGCCTCTGGATGTACAGCGCCCGCAGCGAGCGCGTCACACGGCGCCCGCGCACCGCAGGGCCGCCTTCCTCCCCCAGAAGGCTGCGCAGAGAAATCGGCTCCTCGAATTCCACCAGTGCGTCGCGGCCGTTGAACAGCACTTGCAGGAACTTGCGCACTCTCGTGGTGAGCGCCCAGTTCTCGCCCAGCAGCAGGCGGAACCAGGACCTCTCCCGCTGCGGAGCCCTGCCCCAATACACCGTGACCGGCACCAGGTCCACATCGAATCTCGGATCGGAGTCGAGCCTCTGGAGCATTTGCGCGATCTGCGGCGGGGGTCGCCGGTCCAGGCGCTCGTTCCAGAAGCCGCGCAAGCGGCTCAGGTAGAAGTAGGAATACAGCGTGCCGCCGTATCTCAGGAGGCGCTTGCGAGGGCGCGGAAGGCCCAGGCGCCTGCAGACGTTCTGCAGCACCGCCAGATCGGTGGCGCTGCGCCGCTCGAGCACGTAGCACACCGGATGGCCCCGGCCGCGCAGCCGCGCGGCGAGGTCCTCCGGCAGGACTTTGAAACGCACCCACAGCGCAAGCAATCGATGCAGCAGCCAGTTCATCGTTCCGGGAAAGCGGCGGGCCTATTCGGGCGCCAGCGCAGGCAGATCGAGCGCGATCAGGAAGTACTCGAACAGGTGTTGGATGACGCGGATCTGATTGTGCAGATTGTGGTCGCTGTCCAGAATGTGCAGCGAGGCGCGGCAACCCTGCGCGAATCGCACACTCTGCTCGAAAGGCACCACGTCGTCGCGCCATCCGTGCACCACGGCGGCGGCACAATCGACGATGCCCTCGCGCAACGGCGGCAGCTGCGGAAAATACAAGGCAGGCGCCATCAGAAAGATGCCCCGTGCGTGCAGCATCGAGGCGGATGCCACCGCCACGTAGCCCCCGAGGCTCGACCCGACGAGCACGAGGTCACCGGTCAGCTCCTTGCAGAATTCCGCAAGCTTGGCGATCCGGACGCGCGGATCATCGATACCGCGGTAATCGACCGAATGGGCCTCGTATCCTTCGCTGCGCGCGATCTCGGCGAGCGCCGAAATCTTGCGTCCCCACGGCCCGCTCGCCTGGCCGTGCGAAAAAACTACATGTCGCTGAGCGGCGGCAGGATCGGCCGCGCTCAAGGGCTGCCGGGCGGGAGTAGTCGTTTGATTCATTGCTCCCCGATCATGCCGCCAAACCCCGGCCCGCGCTACAGCCGCATCGCCTCGGGCGCCCCGCCCGCGGTCGCCAGCCGATTGACCGATACCGGACGGGCCCGACTCGAAGCCGGATGGTGACTCACCAGCCAGGTATCGAACTCGCCGGCTCTGCGAGCCGCGATGCCGAAGAGCAGATTGACTCGGCCTGCGCCGACGGATTGGGCGTGATTGATGCGCTCGTCACACACGACGAAGTAGCTCTCTCGGCTCGTGGCGCCTGCGAAGGCGCCTTCGCAGGCCAGCGTCTCGAGGAACGAGCCGACCAGCGCGCCAGCTCTCGCCCAAGTAGCCGGGGCGTTCTGCTCGAGCAGCACCCAGCGCGTGCCGCGCTCGATGCTGGCGGCGATCCGCAACCCCAGGCGCCTTGCCGACAAATAGGCCCAATCGGGCGAGCCGCCCCCCGCGGCCAGCGTGCGCGCGCTGAAGGCCGGGCGGCCCGCTTCTCTGGATGCAACGAGGCCATTGATTCCCGCCTGAACCAGGCGCAGTCGCTGCGAATCCGAGACATCGACGGCCGGATGCAGTCCCGGGCGCAACAGCCATTCTGCTTCGGCGGCGCCGAAGGGATGGAGCTCCTCGGCGCGCGAAAGGAGCCCCGCCGCCACCCCGCAGGGTGCGAACGTCTCTTCCCGGCCGCGCAACAGATCTTGGGTGCGCACTCTCGGGTAGAACATCACGGCGTTGTCGCTACGGAACGGCCACGTCCGGATCCCCTCGATCACCTCCTGTGCGCTCGTCCAGCCCGAGGGGGGATCGACGATCAACAGTGCGTGTCTCTCGCGGCACAGCCGTGCCGCGACCAGGAGCGTCCCCAACCCGAGGTCCTGCTCGCGCGTCAGGGGCGGTATGCAAAGAAAGTCAAAGTCCTCGGCGCGCAACGCAAACAGGCCGGTGCTCTCGCCCGCCGAGCCGATGAGGTCATAGTCCGTCAGGGGATCGCCGTCATCGCCATCGCAGTTGCAGCAGGTATAGCCGATTGCGCACCCGACCATGCTCGAGCGATCCGGGCGCTGCGCAGGCAAGGGATCGACGACCCTCGCAAGCTGCGAGCGCAGCAGCACATCGCCGATGAAGCGCTCCGAATCAGGCTGCATCGAGATACGCCGGAAGATCTCCTGGTCCTCGATCCGCTCGGAGCCCGCTGAGCGAACCCGCTGGATCACCAGATTGAAGCGGTCTTCCCCCGCAATCCCATCGTAATCCACCGAGGCGCGCAGATATTCCCGCGATCCGGGATGGACACCCGCAAGGCTCAGCGCCCCATCCCCGGCGGGCAACGCCAGGGTCGGGGCACGGGCACCGTTGACGACGCGGACGATGAGTGCCCTGCCCCCGCCGCTCGCGAAGAACTGCTCCACCGCGTAAGACAGGGTCGATGGCTGCCAGAGCCCTCCGAAGAGACGCTCGAATTCCGCGAAGCTCGCGACCGGTACAGGCCGATGCAAGGGGCCCTTGAGCGTGCGGCCCACGAAAGCGGTCACTGGAGGCTGATGCGCCATCATCGGCCCGGCGCAATCGCCGATGGGCTCAAGACCCGGCGTGCTGCCTTCGAACACTAGGTGACCCGTCCGACCGCAGTTGTGGTGGAGTCATGGATTGAGCGACGCATTTCGACTACCGATGCATCCCGGCTATTGTTCTTAGTTAAGCTAGAACTTTACCACTAGGCGCCCTGTCCTGCCTGCGAATGTGGTGAAGCTTTCGCTCGAGCGACGCGCGTATGACTCCATAGGCGCAGTGGCCAACGCCCTTGGCGGTTACCGGAGCGGTCGACCCCGTTGCACAAGAAAAACCCCGATCCGTGCGGATCGGGGCGAATGCGGACCTCTACGCAGGGTATGAAGTCCGCCAGGGGGGACACGGGAGTCCGAGAATGATCCCCGCAAGAATCAGTCTCGGGCTTCCTGCTCCCTAATGGAGGCGTGCCCAGTGAAGAATCAATATGTCTTCCGAATCCATGTTGAAGTTCAGCGCAAGCAGCGAGCGCAGCTGGCGGACCTCCCGGGGACTCTCGAGCGGACGGTGCAGCTCCACCACCCCGCTCCACTCGTGGGCCGCTCCAGCGACCGGCGCCTTTGCGCCACCCGTGAGAAAGTGGGTGTAGTACTTGGTAGCCACACTTCAAGCCTATGACCGGTAAGATGAACCTTCCGTGAAGCCGTGCTCAGAACAGTCGCAATTTCGCGTCACCGGAGCAGCCACTACAATCCTTCCCGTGACCCGCTACCGACCACCTCCCCCGGCCTCTTCGAAGTACATCACACCCGCAGGTGCACTCAGGCTTCGTGAAGAGCTTGACCGGCTCTGGCGCATCGAGCGCCCACAGGTCACCCAGGCCGTCGCTGAAGCCGCAGCACAGGGCGACCGATCGGAGAACGCTGAGTACACCTATGGGAAACGCCGCCTGCGTGAGATCGACAGGCGAGTGCGCTACCTGCGCAAGCGTCTCGAGGGAATGACCGTGGTCGATCACCCCCCTTCGGACCCACATCGGGTGTATTTCGGCGCGTGGGTGACGCTGGAGGCTCGGGATGGCCGAGAGGCACGCTACCGCATCGTCGGGCCCGACGAGATCGACAGCGAGCCCGGCTACATCAGCATGGATTCGCCGCTCGCACGGGTGCTGCTCGGACGCCACCTCGATGACGAAGTCACGGTCGAGCTACCGGTAGGCAACGAGCGCTTCGCCATTGTGGACATCGAATACGAGCCGACTACCGCGAGATAGCCCACTCCCTCCGGGGCGTGTGGTTGCAGCGGTAATGCCTTTGCTCGAGCGGAAAGATGTCTACCGCTAGACGGCCCGTTCTCCCTGCGACTGTGGTAATGCCTTTGCTCGAGCGGAAAGATGTCTACCGCTAGACGGCCCGTTCT
>JAJZLX010000009.1 GCA_021850555.1 Pseudomonadota bacterium
ACGACATGGTGGTTTCAGGGGTCAACGACGGTGCCAACCTGGGGGATGACGTGCTTTACTCAGGTACCGTGGCGGCGGCGATCGAAGGACGGTTTCTGGGGCTGCCGACGATCGCGGTGTCGCTGTGCACCACTGCGGAAGGGGAAGGACACTTCGACACCGCGGCACGAGTGGCGCGCTCGCTGGTGAGCGAGCTCCTGCGCCGGCCGCTCGATCCCTCGCTGATCCTCAACGTCAATGTCCCGGACGTCCCATTCGAGTCGCTGCGGGGCTTTCGCGGCACGCGCCTGGGCTACCGCCACCGCTCCGAGCCCATCGTGCCGGCCCGCGATCCCCGCGGCCGGCCCGTCTACTGGGTCGGGCCCGCCGGCCCGCAGCAGGATGCCGGACCCGGCACGGACTTCGAGGCGATCGCGCACGGGTACGTGTCGGTGACGCCGCTGCAGATCGATCTGACGCGCCACTCGGCCCTGAGCCCTTTGCAGCACTGGCTGGAAGGGATCGATGGCTGACCTGCGGTTCAACGGAATCGGAATGACCTCGGCGCGCACGCGCGACCGGCTGGTGCAGCGCCTGCGTGAGCAGGGCATCTCGAGTCTCACCGTGCTCGACCGCATCCGCAACGTGCCGCGCCATATCTTTGTCGACGAGGCGCTCGGCAGCCGCGCCTACGAGGATACGGCGCTGCCGATAGGCTTCGGCCAGACCATCTCCCAGCCTTACATCGTCGCACGCATGAGCGAGGCGCTGCTCGAGGGCGGACCACTCGAGAGCGTGCTCGAGGTGGGCACGGGCTGCGGTTACCAGACGGCCGTGCTGGCACCGCTCGTCGGGCGGATCTACACGATCGAGCGCATCGGCGCGCTGCTCGAGCGCGCCAGGGAGCGTTTGAAAGAGCTCGGCATCCGCAATGCCAAGTTCCAACATGGGGACGGCACCGCCGGTTGGAAGAGTCAGGCTCCATTTGGCGGCATCCTGGTGGCCGCCGCGCCCCTGGCACTGCCGGAAGCGCTGCTCAAGCAGCTCGATGTGGGGGGGCGGATGGTGGTGCCGGTGGGCCCGGAAGGGCAGCAGGAGCTGATGCGATTCACCCGCCGCGAGCACGGCATCGAGCGAGAGTTCCTGGGCCGCGTGGCATTCGTGCCACTGCTCGGGGGTAAGGGGTGAGCGGGACTGCGCATCCATGAACGGGGCCGATAAATCGCGCGAGATAAGCGATATAAGAACTTGAATGAGAAACAGTTAGTGCCGGTATTGTGAAGCTCGAACACTGAGATCTCCGCGACGGCGGTTTTGGCGTCAAAAGCTCCGTGCACAGCTTACGTGGTATGTCACAAACGCTTGCAATCTGACATGTCACACGCTTAACATAGTATTCGTCTGCCCCCGGCGACAGGTGGTGCCGCCGGGAGGGACTTGAAGAGGGCACAGGGAGGAGGGGACGTTGAGATAAAAGCAATGATTCGCGACGACAAGAAAAGCAAAAGAGTGCCATCGCTGTGACACGAGCGCGGCGTGGGTCGTAAGAAGTCGAAACCCCTCCCCCTGTGCTTTCTTTATCGTGCGCCGACGCGCCGGGTTTTACGGGATTCGCAGAGCGAGCCCCGTGTGTGTTAATGGAGTTGACCGGGTTGACCGGTGCGGCGCACCGGGAACGATTCCGGCGGCCTCTCGGGCTACTCGAAAAACAACGCCGCGGCGACCCGACGGTCTTCCTGCACGAGAATATTGTACGTCCGGCACGCTGCGCCGAGGTTCATCACCTCCAGGCCCACGCCGCGCTCGGTGAGCAGCGAGCGGATCGCCGCCGGCGCGAAGCGTTGCTGCGGCCCTGTGCCGAGCAGCACGATTTGCGGCTCGAGCGCGAGGAGCGCCGCAAGATGCGCCGGCTCGAGCGCCTCGAAGCACCTCGGCTCCCAGTCCGTGATCAGCCTGTCGGCGGTGACGATGCAGCTGGTGTGTACGCGGCTTTCCCCGATGCGCAGCTCCGAGCGCGAATAGGCGCGCACGAGGTTGACGCCGGAATTGCTTTCCAAAGTGAATTGCATGTGCGTGGAACTTGACCCGGTCGTCCCCTACGATACCGCTGGTGCGAGAGCTCGTCATCGTCATTGCGGATCTGCATCTGTCCTCGGACCTCGAGTCCGTGGCGCCCGGCGTGCCGCGGGGCGCGGACCCCGGGTCCTGGCCGGCGATCGAGCACGTCGCCCGCTTCGCCCGCCCGGCGCCCCTGATCGGCGGCTGGCGCGACTGGGTGGCCCGCTGGCTCGATCTGACGGAATACGCCGACCGTCCCGCCGCGAGCGTCGCGGCGGCGAGCGCGGAGGGCTTTGCCGGACCGGCCTGCTGGCTCGCCACACCGCTGCACTTGATCGAGGGGCTCACACGTTTGCACGTGGACTGGGGCAGTCTGTTGCGTCTGGCGGGCGAGGAGCGCGAGCGGCTGGCCGCTGATTTCAAGGAGACCTTCCACGGCTCGGGGTTCGGCCTCACGGGTCTGGAGTCGGGTGAGTTTCTGCTCAGCGCCCCGCCCCTCGCCCGGGTACGCACCGTCGAGCCGGCGCGCGTGCTGCAGGTGCCGATGGCCGATGCGCTACCGAGCGGAGAGGGGGCGGCGGCGCTGCGCCGGCTCGGCGCCGAGATCGAGATGTGGCTGCACGCGCATCCCCTCAACCGCGAGCGGGCGCACCGAGGCGAGCGGCCCGTGTCGACGCTGTGGATCTGGGGCGGTGGCGAGCCGCCGGCCATGGGCACGGCATCCCGCCCCGCGCCGGTTACCGTCTTCGCTTGCGAGGCTTACGTGCGTGGCCTTTGCCGGCTCGCCGGGCTCGAAATCCGCCCTGTGGCGCAGATGTCGGCGCTGAGTGAGGCTGGGACGCCGGGTACGCTCTGCGTACTGGAGCTTGCCGAGGTGCTGCAGAGGCAGGGCGGGAGCAGCCTTCCCGAGGCTCTGGCCGAGATCGACCGCCGCGTGATCGCCCCGGCGCTCGCCGCGCTGCACCAGAGGAGGATCGACAGGCTGGTGCTGCTGGCCAATGATCGACAATGGACACTGCGCTTCGCCGACCGCCTGAGGATCTGGCGGCGCAGGCGGGCGGGTCTGGAGGCATTGCAGGCGTGATGCTCAGGGTCGTGCGCCGGGAGGCGGGTGGGGATGCGGATCTCGGCGCGGGACTGCATCCGGTGCTGCGCAGAGTGTATCTGGGCCGGGGCGTGCGCTCGTCGGCCGACCTCGACACCTCCCTCGGGCGGCTCGCGCCGGTGGGGACGCTCGAGGGCGTCGACGCCGCGGTCGAGTTGCTGCTGGCGCACCGCCTCGATGGCCGCATCCTCGTGGTCGGGGATTTCGATGCCGACGGCGCCACCAGCACCGCGCTGATGATGCGAGCCCTTGGGGCGTGGGGATTCCCCGTCGACTTCCTCGTTCCCAACCGGTTCCAGTTCGGCTACGGCCTCACCCCCGAGATCGTGCGGCTCGCCGCGAGCCGAGCCCCCACGCTCATCGTGACAGTGGACAACGGCATCTCGAGCGCAGCCGGGGTGGCCGAGGCGCGCACGCTCGGCATGGACGTGCTGATCACCGATCATCATCTGCCCGGAGCCGTGCTGCCCCACGCGCAGGTCATCGTCAATCCCAACCTGCCGGGCAGCGGGTTTTCGAGCCGCTCGCTCGCCGGGGTGGGAGTGGCGTTTTACGTCCTGGCGGCATTGAAACGGCGCCTGGACGAGTCGGGGCTCTCCCCGCCCGCAGCCCCGGGCGTCGCGGAGTACCTGGATCTGGTCGCGCTCGGCACCGTGGCCGACCTGGTGCCGCTCGATGCCAACAATCGCGTGCTCGTCTCGCAGGGCCTGAAGCGCATCCGCGCGGGCCGCTGTGCGCCCGGGATCCGCGCCCTGCTGAGCCTGGCGGACCGGAGGCTCGAGAGCGTCACCAGCGCGGATCTGGCATTCGCGGTCGCTCCGCGGCTGAATGCGGCCGGGCGTCTGGATGATATGACGATCGGCATTCAATGTCTGCTCGCGGACAGCCAGGCGCCGGCGCTGGCCGCGCGCCTCGATGAGCTCAACCGCGAGCGGCGGGCCATCGAGGCGAAGATGCAGCTCACGGCGCTCGCGGCGGTGCGCGTGCTGCGCGATCCGGATCCCCGGGCCACCCGGCGCAGCGCAGTGTGTTTGTTCGATGAAAGTTGGCACCAGGGGGTGGTGGGCCTGGTGGCGAGTCGCATCAAGGAGCGTCTGCGCCGCCCGGTCGTCGCGTTCGCGCTCGCCGCCGACGGACGTCTGCGCGGCTCGGCGCGCTCGGTGCCCGGGGTTCATATCCGCGATGTGCTGGCCGGACTCGATGCTCGCCATCCGCAGCTGATCGACCGGTTCGGCGGGCACGCCATGGCTGCCGGTCTCACTTTGGAGCGCTCGAGACTGGATGTGTTCGCGGGACTCTTCGATGAAGCGGTGGCCGTTGCATCCAATGCCTGTACGCTTGCCGACGCCGTGGAAACTGACGGTGAGCTCGACGTCGAAGAGATTGCCCTGGAGACTGCGCACGCGCTGCGCGCCGGAGGACCGTGGGGTCAGGCGTTTCCCGAGCCGTGTTTTGATGGCGTATTCACCATACGCAGTGCTCGCGTGGTCGGCGAGCGGCATCTCAAGATGTGGGTGGAGGCCGCCCCGGGCCGTACGTTCGATGCGATCGCGTTCAGTTTCATCGAGGACGACGCCTCATTCACGCTCCCTCAAGGCCCACGTCGGCTCGTCTACCGCCTGGACGTGAACGAGTACCAGGGCGAGCGCCGGCTGCAGTTGCTGGTGGATCACGTCCTGCCGGCATAGCCCTGCGCTCAGACAGATTGCAGTGTCCTCGGGCGCGCCGATGCCATCGGCGCGGCGCCTCGGCAATCCAGCGCCACGAGCCTGTTTGCTCGAGGATGCATCGGGCGGGCGTGCGCAAGGTGCACGCCCGCCGCGCAGAGCGTGTGATTCAGCTCCGGCCCTTGCGCAGCGCTTCCATCGAGGAGAGCGGGGGATCGTCGATCCGGCGCACGGCGTCGTCCACGGCTTTCCGCCGGCAGTTGCGCACGAGGTGCTCCTCTGCCATGGCGGTGAGGTCTCCGTAGAGGTAGGGCGGGCAGACGGTCTTCGCGGCCCGCACGATGCGCTCGTAGAGCGCCTCGACGCCTCGCTCGCTGGCGAGGGACGCCCGGGAGTACGTGATCGCCCGGGAAGGCGCTCGATCCGCGGCGGATGCGGCTGCAACCGCTGCCAGGGCAAACACCGTGGTGGAAACCATCAGGCGAGCCCGGCGTCCGGCGCGCCCGCTGCTATTTCTGTTTCGCATGTCGTTATTCCTCATGGGTATGTGAGGGTCTTTGTTGGCCGTCCGGATTCCGCTGGCGTCTCGCGAGACGGCGAAGGCAACATCGTGCGGCCGCGAATTCTGCTCAGCGAGTCCGCCCGATGCTAGGATGCAGATGCTTCCTGCGCCGTACACAAGCGAGAATCCGCGGCGCCGGTAAAGCCTGACGCCCCGGCGCAACGATGGATCGAAGACAACAGGATTTCATTCACCGTCTGTGGGATGCATTGGCGGATTTCGACGCCGCGCGTTCCGACTCGGCGCTGCTGCATCTGATGCAGCAGCTGTGCGTGCTGGCGGCAGGGTGCAACGTCATATGGTTCGGCGGCGTGCGCCTGGACGGCTCGCTGCCCGGGGATCCTCTCAAAGGGTGGCGCGTGCGCAGCGTGCGATTCCTGTGCCCATCGCAGACACTGGAGCGTACCGCGGCCGCGCAGATGAAACTTCTGGAAGTGGGTCCGGTGGACGTCAGCACCATCCGCAATGTCGAGGGCGCCGGCGTTTTCCGCGCCCACCGCCTGCGGGACCTGATCGACGAGGACTGGTTCGCGTCCGAGTATTACGAGCTGTATTACAAGGCTCGCGGGCACGCGGATGCGGTCTGGGTCGCCTTCCCGGTGAACGAGGACGCCGAGTCGTGGTTCGGCGTGTTTCGTGGACCCGAGGTCGAGCCCTTCAGCGCCTCGGACCGGGATGTCATCGCCTATGCGCTGCGCGGAATCAAATGGTTCCACCGCCAGGTCATGCTCTCGTACGGGTCGCTGATCGCGGCGCACGCCTTGACCGAGGCCGAGCGCAAGGTGCTGCAGAGTCTGTTGTCGGGGCTTTCGGAAAAGGAGATCGGCAAGACGATCGGCCGCAGCTATCACACGGTCCATGAATGCGTGACGTCCATTTTCCGCAAGTTCGGCGTCAACAATCGCGCGGCGCTGATGGCGCTGTGGCTGGGGAAGCTACCCCCTAATTAGGGGGGGTCTCGGATTCTTCAAACAAAGTCGCGCTGAACTCGAAAACAACTGCGGGAGATGTCGAGGGGGCCGCCTCGTGTTATGGAGCGTTCGAAGGGCGAGGCAAGATGCAAATGCATCCTCGTGCTCGCGCGCTCCGGGGTATATCATGCGTCGCAATCCCTGAAATTTTCCCGGGCGTGGGAGACGAATCATCGGTCTCTCCTGCGCCGGACAACAACATGACTTTGCAGAAGTGTGAGGCCCGGGCCTTCGGGATCGTCTCCGCCATTTGACGGAGCGGGTGAGGCGCGCAGGGCAGGGGGAGGTATGGGATCCATTCTGGATATCACGCGCGGGTTCTATCGTGCGGCTCAGGGCGCGTCTACGGACGTGTTTGAAGATGTTGCTCTCGCGGCGCTCGGCGCGCACTTGCGCTTCGGAGCCGCTCTTTGGTTCAGGGGCGGCTTCGACGGCGGGCAGCTTCAATTCCACCGTATGCACGGATACCGGTTGCCGCTGGCGGCGCTCGAGCAGCTCATCTCGATCAGCAGGCAGTTCCCGCAGCCCATCGCAGCGAGCGCCGCCTCGCCGGGCGTCGCGCACGTGTTTCACGCGGCGAGCACCTATTCCGGGCCGGCCTGCGCACCGGCGCTCGAGTGTGTTCGCCGCTGGGGACTCGAGCGGCAGATGACGATCGCGCAGATCGAGGACGGGGCGGCAGCGGGGGAGTGGCTGTCGCTGCATCGCCGCGAAGGCGATGCGCCGTTCGATCAGCGGGATCGCACGTTGCTCGGACTGCTGATGCCGCACCTCTGCGAGGCTCGCGCGGTGAATCGCTCGCTGTCGCTCGCCAGGGCATCGAGCGAGTCGTTTCTCGCCCCCGGGCGGCACCGGGCGCTGACGCTCCTCGATGGCACGGTGCTGCATTGCGGCAGCCAGGTGAGCGACTACATCGTCCTCGGGTGGCCCGACTGGGACGGCGTTCGCCTGCCCTTGCCCCTGTTGCAGAAACTCGTCTGCGACGGCTCGATGAGCTTGAGGCAGCGCGGGGAGTCGATCAGTATGCGGCGGTTCTCCGACGCGCTGCTCATCACCGTCAAGACTGTGCCGCTCGCCGCCCGCTTGACGCGCCGGGAGCACGAGATCGTGCAGTACTTCGGAGCGGGCCGCGGGTACAAGGACATCGCGCGCCGGTGCGGGCTTTCGCCGGCCACCGTGCGCAACATCGTCCAACGCTCCTACCGCAAGCTCGGCATCAACAACAAGGTGCAGCTCGCGCGGCTCATCTCCCGCGCCGATGAGGCGTCGCGTTTCCCCGGGGAGTGCGGCTGAGGCCCATGCGCGAGGGCTCGGTGCGCCCGGGCGCGCGAGCGGACTCGTTCCGCGCCCGGCGGCTCCCAACACCCCGCCCCCTCTCCCCGGGGCTGCGTGCCGTCCGCTCTCACCGGCCCGGCGTGAGCCTTGCCGCGACCGTTGTCGGGCGAGGAGTGCCCGCAAGCCTCCCCGGTGATGTGCGGAAAGTCAGTATGTTTTCCGGCCTTGGGAAGCCTATTGTCATGATCATGGACTTGCAGGGCGCGGGAGAGGGCGTAACGGTCCGCTTCCTCGGCGAAGAACGCTGCTCGAGCCGATCGGAGAAATATGAGGCACGCGCTCGTGACATCGACTCTGTGGCTTGACTGGGCTGGTGAGGACCGCCGGGCGGGGATCGGAAGGTATGAGAGCCATACTGGAGATCGCGGGTCGGCTCTATCGCGCGGCGCAGGATGCCTCGGCGCAGGAGTTCGAAGACGTTGCTCTTGCGGCGCTCGAGTCGCTCGTGCACTTCGGGTCCGCCCTGTGGTTCAGGGGCGGCTTCGCGCACGGACGGTTTCAATTCCATCACCTGCACGGCTATCGCCTGCCGCCCGCTGCGCTCCAACAGCTCATCTCGGTCTGCAGGCGATTCCCACACGCCATCGCGATGGGCGTCGCCTCACCAGGCGTGGCTCACGTGCTCGATGCGGCGGTCGTTTTCGGCAAGCCTGATCATCGGCCGGCGCTCGAGTGCGCCCGCCGCTGGGGGCTCGAGCGCTGGCTGGCGATCGCCGAGATCGAGCGCGGGGCGAGCGCCGGGGAGTGGCTCTCGCTGCATCGCGCCGAAGCCGATTCGCCGTTCAATGATCGGGATCGGACGCTGCTCAGGGTGCTCGTGCCGCATCTGTTCGGGGCTTGCGCGGTGAACCGCGCGCTGCAGATCGCCGGGGCGGCGAAGGGAGCCTCCCTGGGCCCCGCGCACCACCGGGCGCTCACACTCCTTGACGGCACCGTGCTTCACTGCGGCAGCGAGGTCAGCGACTCGATCGCATTCGGATGGCCGGACTGGGACGGCATCCGCCTGCCCTGGCCGCTGCTGCAGAAGCTCCTCCGGGAAGGCTCGGTGAGCCTCGAGGCGCGAGGGGACTCGATCTGCGCGCAGCGGCTCGCCGATACCCTGCTTCTCTCGGTCAAGAGCGTGCCGCTCAGCGCCCGGCTGTCGCGCCGGGAGCACGAGGTCGTGCAGTACTTCGGTGCCGGCCAGGGATACAAGGAAATTGCGCGCCGGTGCGGGCTTTCGCCCGCCACGGTGCGCAACATCGTCCAACGCTCCTACCGCAAGCTCGGCATCAACAACAAAGCGCAGCTCGCCCGGCTCATCTCCCGCGCCGAAGGGGAGTCCTGAGCCGCTGCGGCCGGTCCCGGGGGCCCCTCCGGAACGAGGTCCGCCCGCTCACCCGGCCTGCGGCGGCCGATTGCGCTCGGGTGGGGTGCCGCTCGGGCGATGCGATGAAGTGGAAAAACGCTTCCGGGACCATTACGATCACCGGCTGCATTCACCACAGAATCGGCCGCACCCGCGATGGAAGTCAATCCGCTCAAGCGCCAGCTCAAAGACCTCGAGGAACGCATCGCTTCCCTACGGGGGTTTCTTTGAGTACGACCGCAAGAAGGAGCGCCTGGAGGAGGTCTCCCGGGAGCTGGAAGATCCCGCCATCTGGTCGAAGCCCGAACGCGCGCAGGAGCTCGGGCGCGAGCGCGCCCGTCTGAGCGCCGAGGTCGAAGACCTCGAGCGCACCACCAAGGGCATCCTCGATGCCGGCGAGCTGCTCGAGCTTGCCGAGAGCGAGGGCGAGGAATCGGCGGTTCGGGATATCGAGAAGGACGCCGGGCGGCTCGAGGCGCAGGTGCGCCGCCTGGAGCTCAAGCGCATGTTCCGGGGCGAGATGGACTCGCACAGCGCCTTTCTCGATATCCAGTCCGGCGCCGGCGGCACCGAGGCTCAGGACTGGGCGCAGATGCTGCTGCGAATGTACCTGCGGTGGGGCGCGGCGCGCGGCTTCGCGTGCGAGGTGATCGATTCCAGCCCGGGCGAGGTGGCCGGGGTGAAGAGCGCGACCATCGAGGTCAAGGGCGAATACGCCTACGGATGGCTGCGCACCGAGACCGGCGTGCACCGCCTGGTGCGCAAGTCCCCGTTCGATTCCGGCAACCGCCGGCACACTTCCTTCGCGTCGGTGTTCGTCTCCGCCGAGATCGACGATGACATCGAGATCGACATCAATCCGGCGGATTTGAAGACCGACGTGTACCGCTCCTCGGGCGCCGGCGGCCAGCACGTCAACAAGACCGAATCCGCGGTGCGCATCACCCATCTGCCGACCGGCATCGTGGCCGCCTGCCAGAACGAGCGCAGCCAGCACAAGAATCGCTCGACGGCCATGAAGATGCTGAAGGCGAAGCTTTACGAGCTCGAGGTGAACAAGCGCAACGCCGCCGCCAAGGTGCTCGAGGAATCCAAGTCCGATGTGAGCTGGGGCAACCAGATCCGCTCCTACGTGCTCGACCAGTCCCGTATCAAGGATCTGCGCACCGGGGTGGAGGTGGGCAACACCACGGCGGTGCTCGACGGCGATCTCGACCAGTTCCTGGAGGCTTCGCTCAAGGCGGGCCTATAGGCGGATGACCAGGCGGACCATGGCAGACCATCACGAAGACAACCGCGGCGCCGGGCACGGCGATGAGAACAAGCTGATCGCGGAGCGGCGCGCCAAGCTCTCGGAGCTGCGCGCGCGCGGCCAGGCTTTCCCCAATGACTTCCGGCGCGATGCGCTCGCCGGGCAGCTGCACCAAGCCTTCGGCGAGCGCAGCGGCGAGTGGCTCGATGCCAACCCCACGCGCGTCACCGTAGGCGGGCGCATGCTGCTGAAGCGCGTGATGGGCAAGGCGAGTTTCGCGAACATCGCCGACCGCACCGGCCAGATCCAGCTCTTTCTCCAGAAGGACGCCCTCGGCGCGCCGGCGTACGAGCAGTTCAAGGGCTGGGACGTGGGCGACATCCTCGGCGCCACCGGCGTGCTGTTTCGCACCAAGACCCAGGAGCTGTCGGTGCGGGTCGAGAGCCTGCGGCTGATCGTGAAGTCGCTGCGGCCGCTGCCGGACAAGTGGCATGGGCTTGCCGATGTCGAAACCCGCTACCGGCAGCGCTATGTGGATCTGATCGTCAACGAGCCCAGCCGCAACGTATTTCGCGCGCGCGCGCGCATCGTTCGTTATCTGCGTGACTTCCTCGACGCCCTCGATTTCATCGAGGTCGAGACGCCGATGATGCAGCCGAT
>JAJZLX010000236.1 GCA_021850555.1 Pseudomonadota bacterium
CATGCCCTGACTGCGCGCTCGGCGTACGTGCTCCAGGTATCGCCGTTCACCCTCGGTCAACTCTTCACGCTTCGCGTTCATCTCGCTCTCCGTCCGCGGCGAAAGCACCGCGACACAGACATCGCCCGCTCAGGCGAAACCGCGAAGCACGCGGTTTACGGAGTCCTTATACGAGGAGTTCGCCACCATCGTGCGCAACACCTGCGTGACACGCTCGGCAAAGACCCCGACGCCCGCCTTCCCGATGCTCACCACCGCAACCGCAACTCCCTGATCCGAAAGGAACTCGCTCACCCCCGGAGCAAGAACTCCAGTTTGATGGCTCTCCGGGTACTGGGGATTGATCAACAGCAGGCGCATGAGGCATGGAGCCTTGACGTTGGATGCGCCAGTGTAGCCGCCCGGATGGTGGGGGATTTGAACGGGTCAAATATGCGGGGTAAGCAACGCGAAGACCGTCACGATCGCCAGTTGCGCGAGCGGATATAGGCTGGCGTGATCAAATAATCTGGCGGCCTCGCGGTTGTCGTGCGAGTGGACGAGCTGCAAGGCTGGCAGCAGCAGCAGGACCACGCCCGCCAAGAGGCTCGCTGCCAGATACGGCACGCCAAGCGCCAGCGGCGACATGCGCGGCAGGAGCAGGCTGAGCAGGACGGTGAGCGTGAGGGTGAGAGCGACCAGTCTGCCGGCCACGCGCGGACCGAAGGCGAGCGGAATGGTTTTGGCGCCGACGCGCCTGTCTTCCTCGACATCGTTCCAGTCCGCCGGGATGTTCTGCCCCCCGATTTCCCAGCACATGAGCCACGCGAGCAGCAAAAGCAGGAGCGAGGGCGAGGGGTGCGGCGTGACGACGAAGACCGCGGCGAGCGGGCCAGCGGATTTCACCAAGCCACTTACCAGCGTGCGCCAATAAGTGACTTTGAGCAGCATGCAGTAGAGCACCTCGAGCGCGGCCGCGACGAGCACAATGATCACGATGACGGGATTCAACAGGTAGGCACCGAGGAGCGTGAGCGCATACCAGAAGGCGAACCAGGCGATGCCGCTGCGCATACCGAGGATGCCTTGCGCAAGCGGATGGCGCATGTCGGAGGTCTCAAGCGCATAGCCCGAGTTGATCCCACCGCCGGCGAACTTCGCGCGGTCGGTCCTGACGCCGACGAGATCGTTCAACGCATAGATGGCGGTATAACCGGCACCGGCGGTGAGGAGCGACAGCAGGAGCACCCGCCACGAGGGCAGATGCCCGAGCCAGAGCAGGGCGACGAAGCCGGGCATGGCGGCATCGACGATGCCGTGCTTCGATCGGGACAAGGCCAGGAATCGCCGCATCGGAGTCTCACCCTTTCTTGACGAAGCAGGCCATATAATTGATATCCGCCCGGTCGGGGGCCATCCGGAACCGCCTCGTCAGTGGGTTGTAGAGGAGGCTTGCGATGGCGGCGAATTCAAGGCCGCTCGATCGCGCCCAGTCGCGCAACTCCTGCGGGCGGATCAGTCTTCGGTACTGATGCGTCCCGCGCGGCAGGAGTCTGAGCACGTACTCGCCGGCGAGGATGGCGAACAGAAACGCCTTGAGCGAGCGATCGATGGTCGAGAAAAAGGCCCGCCCGCCGGGCTTCAGCAGCCCCGCGCAGGCGGCGATCACCTCGCGGGGATCGGGCACGTGCTCCAGCATTTCCATGCAGGTCACGGCATCGAAGCCGCTCTGGGCCTCTTGCGCGATCTGCTCCACGCTCATGTCGCGGTAGTCGATCTCAAGGCCATGGGCGGCGGCATGCCGGCGGGCGGCCTCGAGCGTCGGCTGCGACAGGTCGATCGCGGTCACGCTAGCGCCGGATCGGGCTAGAGCCTCGGCGAGAATCCCGCCCCCGCAGCCCACGTCGAGGATTTTCGGCCGGGGGGGCTCGATCTGCCCGAGGATGAATGCGCTGCGCAGCGGGTTGATGACATGCAACATGCGCATCGGACCCGCGTCGTCCCACCACATGCGCGAGACGCGGTCGAACTTCGCGATCTCCTGCTGGTCAGCGTTCGAGAGCCGGTTCATGGTGTATGCAGAGACGCTCGTGGAGCGCCGTGATGGCAGACTCGATTTCCCGCCGGGCGATGTCGTTCAGGAAGACGCAGTGGCCGAGCGAGTCCGGCATGGGCGAGCGTTGTGCGCCGTTGCGGTGCTCGATGCGCTCGAGAAGGGCCCGCCAGAGAAGTTCCGGGTCGAGGAGCTCGATGTTGAGCGAGAGCCCGAGCGCATCGATCAGGCGGAAAATCCGCTCCGTTTCCCGCTCGGACAGCAGGTACCGTCTTCTTGCGATCAGGGTCGAGACGGCGATGTCGAGAAGCACCGCCTCACCGTGAAGCAGGCGGGCTTCGTGGCGGGATTCGAGCCCATGGCTGAAAGTGTGGCCGAAATCCACCTTGCGGGACAGGTTGTCCTCGAAGAGGTCCGGCTCCAGTTCCTCCAGCATTCCCGATATCGCGCGCTCGAGGATCCTCCCGCCGGCGGGGTTCTGGAAGCGCCTGTCGATACTCTCGGCCCCGTGCTCCTCGAGCAGTCGGAACAGACCGGCATCCTTGATGATCGCGAGCTTGAGGATCTCACACACGCCATTGAGGATGTGACGGCGAGGCAAAGTCCTCAGGAACTCCTTGTCGAGAAGGACCCGCAGCGGCGGCTCGAAGCTGCCCAGGCGATTCTTGTGGCCGTTGAAATTGATGGCCGTCTTGATCCCCACGGAGGCATCGACATAGCCCATCAGGGTCGTGGGGACTTTGATGTGCGGCACACCGCGCCGGTAGCTGCTCGCGACGAATCCGACCACATCGGTGAGCACCCCGCCGCCGATGGCGATGATGGGTTCATCGCGGCGTTGGATCGGAAAGTCATCCAGCTCGCGCAGGATCTCGAGGTAAGCGTCCACTCGTTTTCTCTGCTCGCCGCCGGCGAAGCGGACGATCTTGGCGTCGATCCCGTGATGCGCGAAGTAGGACTGCAGGTCATCGGCGCAATGGCGCGCGACGTTTCGGTCTAGGACCACGAACCGGCGCCCCCGCTCGAGCCTGCCGACCGAAAGCAGCGCTCGGTTCTGCGGGTCGAAGAGCTGCGGGGCCTCGACGATATCGTAAGCAATCCGGCGATGGTAGGTGATGCGCCACCGGGCGCGGTTGCCGCTCATACCGCATCCAGCCAGGTGGATTTGGACTCCAACACTTCGCGGGCGACTTTCCGGGCGAGCTCCAGACTGTGGTTGCGGAAGTTGCCGCACTGATCGATGCGCGCGTAAGGGACGGTCGTCGCGCTTCCTATGCCGGTGAGAATATCCTCCAGAACGCGGAGGATTCGCTTGGCGCGGCCTTCGTTCAGGAAGGTGAGATAGAAGCCGGTCTGGCAACCCATGATGCCGACGGACACGAAATGTGCCGGCAAGTTGTGCTGCAAGCCTTCCAGCAGAAAGTGCTCTACGGAGTGCAATTCCGTGGCGGAGAGGTATTCGCCAGCGTTCGGGCGCCGGATGCGCAGGTCCACGCAATAGACCACATCGCCATTCTCGCCGGACCTGGCGGACCGCAACTTGATGCTCGGCGCCTTGAGAAGCCGGTGATCGAGTTCCCCTACGGTCTTGGGATCCCAGCCCAGCGCTTCGACGTTGATCATGGTGGTTCCGGAAAACTCAGGTGCGGCGCTCGCAGCCACGCGCAAATCGGCTATGCATGCGCGTCCGTGAATTGCGCCAGGTGCCGGTAACTGTCGGTGAGGGCCCTTTGCCACGATTCGACATGGTGATACAGCTCGACTGAGGCGTAGCCCGAAAAGCCATTGCGGGTCAACGCGTTGAAGCTGGCGCGGAAATCCAGCGTTCCTTCTCCCGGGATCTCGTGGAAGTGCGCGATACCTGTTCGCGTGTTGGCGACCATCTTGTCGAGCAGCGGCGGGTTCTTCGCACCGCGCAGATAGGCGATCACCGGCTTGGCGCGCTCCAGCACCTCGTAGCTCAGCCCCGGGATGGAGATCAGATAGGTGAATATCTCATCGTCCAGGGGCGATGCGCCGGCGTACAGGCTCGGGTAATCGATGTAGCGCGGATCTCCGTGCACTCTCGCCTGGGCGAGCAGTGACTCGATCCGCCGCCGCCGCGCGGGGCCCGGCTTCGCATCGCAGAAATAAAGTGGATGGTCGCGGTCCACGAGCAGATAGTCGGCGGTATCGGGGAAGTAGATGAGCTTCGCCGCGACATCCAGATCGAAGGTCAGGTCTTCGGCGTCCTTCTCGATTTTGAGGTTGTAGCCCCGCCGGGCGTCCGAGACGTGCAGATAACGGGTGTGCGGTGCCGCCGCGGCGAGCGCGGCGATGTAGTTCTTCTCCGAACAATACGCGTGGCAGATGTCCACGTGCAGCTTGAAGCGCGGCGAATCGATCTGCTCGATCAGCGCCAGACCCTGATCGAACGTCTCGATGAGCATGCCGGGCTCGGGCTCGATCAGCAGGGTAATATCCTCATCATCGCGGATCGCTCGCAGGCACTCCTCGATGCTCTCCAGAAGGAGCAGGTGGGGATCCACGGAAGGGTGGCTTACGTGCTCGTCCCGGATGAATCCGCTGCCGAAGGTGACCAGCGGCGCGCCCAGCTGGCGGGCGAAGCGGATGCCGCGCTTGATGAGATCGATGCGGCGCTTGCGGCCCGCCAGATCGAGGGAGATCAGCGACGGCTCGTGCGGCCGGGAGGGAGTGAAGAAGTGAGAGGCGGTCGCCACGCACGCGGCCCTCACTCGGGCCGTCTGCAGCCGTTTCCTGAGGGTCCCCAGGTCCTCATCGCTGATGTCGAAGGGGTTGAGCTGGCGGCGATGGAAGGAGATTTCGATTCCCGCGTACCCGGCGCGGTCCACCGCGTCGATGGCGTCCAGGAGATCCAGATCGGTCAACCCAAAGGTGCTGTAACTGAGTTGGAGCTCGCCCATCAACCTATGCCTGCATGGAAGAGGTGTTCAGGCTCGCGTTGTCCGGTCTTTCATTTCTCAGCGTTTGAGACGGCGCCTGGCGAGTGCCTGAGGGTTCGTCCGCCCGCTGGTGCGCGCCGCGGCTTTGCCTGCGGTGCCATGCAGCGGTCAGCAGCGCCCGGGCGAGACATAGCCGGCCGCGCAGCAGAACCTGTTCCGGCGCGCTTCTGCGATACAGTGTGGCAAACTCGGTGAGTCCCGCCAGCAGTCCCCGTCCATCGCGGACGATTCCGGCATGTGTCCACATGAGGCGGCGCAGATCGACCCAGACTTCCGGATCGAGCTGCACAGCCGTTTCGTCTAGTACGATGTCGGGTCGGGCAGCGGAGCGTCTCGTCGATCCTCGCTGGCGCGAGAGTGACACGCCCAGTCGTCGTCCGAAAACGACAGCCTCGAGCAACGAGTTGCTTGCCAGGCGGTTTGCGCCGTGCACGCCGCTGCACGCCACTTCACCGCAGGCCCATAGACCATGGAGACTCGTGCGTCCATCCAGATCCACCGCGACACCGCCCATGTGATAGTGCGCCGCCGGCACGACGGGGATAGGATCGCGCGCCGGGTCGATGTGGTGAGTGAGGCACAGCGCGCGCACCTGAGGGAAGGCGTTCTCATCGTTTGACATAATTTCCCTGGCATCGAGCCAAACGCCCCGTCCCTGGGACACTTCGACCCATACGGCACGCGCTACCACATCCCGTGGCGCCAGATCACCGTCGGGATGAACGTCCTGCATGATGCGCCGACCTTGTTCGCCGACGAGCGCGGCGCCAGCGCCCCGTAGTGCTTCGGTCACCAGGGGCAGTGGGTCTGCCGCGCATGCGAGCGCGGTGGGATGAAATTGGACGAATTCCAGGCCCTGGAGCCGCGCGCCGGCTCTTTGGGCCATCGCCAGTCCATCTGCGCAGGCCGATGCGGGATTGGTTGTGTGCAGGTAAAGCTGGCCGATGCCCCCGGTGGCGAGCACCGTATCGTTTGCGCGCAACGCGATCGCTCCTCCGCCGGAGGAGACCGCAATGACCCCGGATACCCCGGCGGGATCGCGTATCAACGAGATGGCGGTAAGGCCGGTCAGAACCTCGACATTCGGCGCTGCGAGTACCGCATGGTAAAGGGAATTCGTGAGCGCGGCGCCCGTCGCATCGCCGCCGACGTGCAGCACCCGTGCCCGATCATGCGCCGCCTCGCGGTGCAATGCCCAGTGATCGCCGGTGCGGTCGAAGCGGACACCTTGCACCTCGAGCCAAGTGATGGCCGCCGGGGCTTCGCGGCACAGCAGCATCACGGCCGGCAGCCAGCTTTCACCGGCTCCGGCGCGCATGGTATCCGCCGCGTGCAGCTCCGGGTCGTCATCCGGGCCGACCGCGGCAGCGATTCCGCCCTGCGCGAGCGAGCTGGCCGCCGCGGCAAGTGGAGTATTCAGACACAACAGTGTGACCCGGCGGCGTGTGCTCGTGCCAAGCGCGGTGGCAAGCCCGGCAAGCCCCGCGCCGACGATCAGGACGTCGCATTCGGTACGCTCCATTTCAGGCTCTCTTCGATTCGCACGGTCTCGCTGCCGGGGAGAATTCCGCGGCGGCGGCTCGCTGCGGCGCGGTGAGCTCCAGCATGCGCTGCACCGATCTGCGGGCTCTTGGGGCCACCTCGTCCGGCACTTCCACCCGCGGACGGAGGCACTGGAGGCTGTCGCGAATCTTCGCCAGCGTGATGCGCTTCATGTGCGGACAGAGATTGCAGGGCCGCACGAACTGAATCTCGGGGTGCACGGCCGCGACATTGTCCGACATCGAGCACTCGGTGAGCAGCAGAGCGGATTCAGGACGCCGCGCCGCGAGCTCCGAGATCATGCCCGACGTCGATCCGATGTAGTCCGCCGCGCGCTGTACCTCGTCAGGACACTCAGGATGGGCCAGCACATACGCGCCGGTGAGCGCGCGGTATTCGGCGATGTCAGCCGCCTTGAAGCGCTCGTGGACCTCGCAATGACCGCGCCATGGGATGATCTCGATGCTCGTCTGCGAGGCCACGTAGCGGGCGAGATATTCATCCGGCACCAGGATGACGCGCTCGCTGCCGAGCGCTTCCACGATGCCGACTGCGTTCGCCGATGTGCAGCAGACTTCGGACTCGGCCTTCACGGCCGCCGAGGTGTTCACATAACAGACCACGGGCACGCCCGGATGCCTGCGGCGCAACTCACGCACGTCCTCCGGTCCGATCGCCTCGGCCAGCGAGCAGCCGGCCTCGGCGTCTGGCAGCAGAACCGTACGTTCTGGGTTAAGGAGCTTCGCGGTCTCCGCCATGAAGCGGACACCGCACATCACGAGCACCTCGGCATCGCTCGCGGCTGCCTCGCGGGCGAGCGCCAGCGAGTCGCCCTGCACGTCTGCGATGCCGTGGAAGATCTCGGGCGTCTGGTAGTTGTGCGCGAGAATGATCGCATTACGCTCGACCTTCAGGCGCTCGATCTCCGCCAGCAACGGCGCGAGCAGCAACCACTCGGGCTCGGGGATGAGGTTGCGCAGGATGTCATACGTACTTTCCGCAGCTGTGCCACGGGCCCGCTTGCGGTTACGCCCCGTCGAGGCGTGCGAAAATGAGTCGAATGGGGACGCCATGGGCGGCACTCTAGCGTTCCTCTCGCGCCCGAAATTTGATCGCGATCAATCGGAATGCTGGACGGCACGACGAAATCCGAGCCTTCCTGCGGTAGCTGCGCGCTGGCCCGAAGACGCCTTCCTACCAACTTCTCCGAGGACCAGACGCGCATCCTCGACAGCGCCGTGAAGCGCGGCCGGGAGTTGCGGACCGGCGCGCCTCCCGTCCGCGCCGGCGCGCGGATGGACGCGTTGTACGTCTCCTCGCCCCCTCATCCCGTGGCACAATTCGCTTGCTTCGGGTGCCCGGCGCCGCCGGGAGCATCGGGAAGGCGGTGAGATTCCGCCACGTGCCCAACGCTGTTATGGGGACTGTCCGGGCGATCTGCGACTGACCTCGGCCGGAAAGGCGCGCGGACGGAGAGCCTCAGGCAGAAGACCGGCCTGGAAGCATCAGAGCGCCGCCTGCTCAGGCGGCCGTTCGTCATTTGCCATGCAGGGGAAAACCATGAGCGCCAATCCGATCCAGACCGGGCAGTTCTCGTCCGCGGAGCGCGACGCCGTATACAAGTGCATTTTCAACCGCCGCGACGTGCGCGGACAGTTCCTGCCAGATCCCATTCCCGATGAGGTGCTGGCGCGGATTCTCACCGCGAGTCATTACGCACCCTCGGTCGGGTTCATGCAGCCGTGGGATTTCATCGTGGTGCGCGAGCAGAACACCAGGCGCAGGGTGTGGGAAGCCTTCCAGACTGCCAACCGCGAGGCCGCCGAGATGTTCGACGACGAGCGGCGCTCGACCTATCGCGCGCTGAAGCTCGAGGGTATCCTCGAGGCGCCCGTCGGCATCTGCATCACCTGCGATCGAAAGCGCGGCGGACCGGTGGTGATCGGCCGCACCCACCAGGGAGAGATGGACCTCTACAGCGCGGTCTGCGCCGTGCAGAACCTCTGGCTCGCTGCGCGCGCCGAGAATATCGGTGTCGGCTGGGTGAGCATACTGCGCCATCGCGACTTGCGCGCGGCGCTGGACATTCCCTCGAACATCCAGCCCATCGCCTACCTATGCGTGGGCTACGTATCGCATTTCTTCGTGCGGCCAGAGCTCGAGGCGGCCGGCTGGCTGCCACGCATGCCGCTGCGCGAGGTATTGTGGTTCGACCGTTGGCACAACCAGTCGGGATCAGAGGCGCTGCTCGGTCACATCGGCTGAAGGCGAGTTACAAGGCGCGGGCGCGCTCGTCCTTGTGCCGGGCGGCATGGCCGCAGACGCGGTGCGCGCACTGCGAGACGTTGCCCGGCGCGGGAGACGCGTGTGAACGCGGCACCCTGGCGCGATCGGCCTGGGATCGGGGGGCTCGGTCTGCTCTGGCGAGTGCCGTTACTGCCTCTGCTGCTCGTGGCGGTCCTGGCGTTCATGATCTTCTGGAAGACGCTCGAGTGGTACTACGGATAACAGATAGCGCCAGTCACGGCGCCTGCGCACCCGCTTTGCGCACCGAAAAAACGAGGCCCTGCAAGGGCCTCGTGGATCACTCGGTTCGATGAACCATAGATGACTCGCCAGTTTCCGCTAGCTCCAAGAACTTCGTCTGGATATGCAGAAAGAACTCTTTTGGCAGCATGCCATACGCGACCGCTGAGGAGTCCTGCCCGGGGAGAGCCCTAAGGTCTGGGCCAGGCCAAATGAACACATTGGACTCCGAGAGAACGATCCAAGATCGATCCGCATCAAGCCCAAGACGGGCCTTCGTGGAAGGAGGGATTTCGACGGCGGGTACACCATCGCCAGGAGGGCTGTGCGTGACAGGTAGCACTCGAACGCGAAGGCACTCATCTGCTTCCCTCAACGACAGGACAACCGCGCATGGCCGCGCTTTAAGTCCGTCCTCGAAGCCCTCGTCCTGTTCTCGTTTCCAGAGGTATGCGTATCGAATGACCAGGCCCGGGTGAGGTTCCGGAAACCTCACGGTTTCCAGTCCTTGAGCTCTGAATCGAGATGTTCAAACCCAGGGGGGTATTGAGCCGCCGCGACCTCAGCGATGTCTTCCGGTGTCAACTCCGATGTCAGAATGGCCCGCCGATCACGCCGCTTCAGCCGGTCGTACTCTTCCACAGCCATGACCACCAGTCTGCGCCTGCCGTTCTTGGTGATCGTGATAGGGTGCTTCAGTGCTTCATCCTGGTACCGTCCCAGGTTGCGCTGATAATCCATCGAACTCACAAGCGAGTCTTTGTCCGCCACGAGAAGTATCCTCCGTATCTCTCGTATACTACATAGGTCTCGTATGTTTTGCAAGGTGCTTCCTCGCGGGGGCATGGCGGCCAAATCCAGCCTTTCGGTAGCGTCGCTGAGGGCCGCCAGGGCGGGGATCCCCACAGAATCCGCTCGAAACCGTCGGACAGCTACCCAGGCGCCGTCCGCGGCTTGCCGCCGGCCACCGCGCACGCCGCCTACGTCAATCCGATGGGAGTGGCAGGAGGTGCCTATGATCGGCGGCACGCGGTGCGGAACGAGGTCGCATATGACGAAGCGAGGGGTCGGGGACTGGCAGCGGATGCTCGACGTGTTCGCGCAGTCGCCCACCCCAGAAACCGCCCCGCTCAGACTCATACCTGGATTGGAAATTACTGCCAGGATGCAGGTTCGGCACCCATTTCCGGAGAAACCCCGCGCACCGGGCGGCGCATCGAGCGTGCATTTCCGAATCCCGTTCGAATTATTGGCGGGTTCGGGGGAGATTCTGTCTATGAACTCGAGGGAGAACATCGAGGTTATGGACGATGTTGTAGTTACCCAGAGCCCTGCGTGGAAGACCGTCGATTCCGAATGCGCTTCGAATTATTGCGGCGCGTCATGGCGCCGTCGGCACTACCCGCCCGGAGCCTCGACATGGAACCCGATCGAACACCGCCTGTTCAGCCAGATCAGCAGGAACTGGCAAGGGGTGCCGCTCGAGACCTATGACACCGTCCTCAACTATATCTCCACCACCCGGACCAGCGCCGGACTGACCGCCGCTGCCAAGCTCAACTCCAAAACCGACCAGGAGATGAAGTTGCTGAGTATCCGCAGACACCGAACGCTCCCAGCGTGGTACTACACCATCAACCTTACAACCAGAACCGGTCACGAACACTGTGAAGTTGTTTTTGCGTGGTCCCTTGGAGGTAGTGAGATGGCGACCGCTCCCACGGGAGCAGGACCCGGCGACGGGTCTGGGCTTCGAGAACCCGGGTCTGCAGACGAAACCCCAACCGCCTCGGGTGGTCCGCCCATGCCATCTTCCCGGCAGTAGCGCAACCACGTGACCCCCGAGGCGCACGCGAAAGATCA
>JAJZLX010000551.1 GCA_021850555.1 Pseudomonadota bacterium
GGACGGGCTCTCAAACGGCTTGCTCCAGCGACTCGCTGAGCGGCTCGCGCGCCAGGCGGATGAACAGCTCCTCGAGCGTCGATGCGCCGTGCTGCGACGGCAGCCGCCGCGGATCGCCCTCGAGGAGGACCCGTCCGTGCGAAAGAAACAGCACGCGGTCGCAGACCTCCTCGACTTCGTACATGTTGTGGGAAGTCCAGAGAATGCCGCAGTCGCCCTCGGTCGCGAGTCCCCGGATCCGCGAGCGCACGGTCTGCGCGGCGGAGGGATCGAGCGATGCGGTCGGCTCATCGAGCAGCAGCAGCCGGGGTCGGTTGAGAACCGCCTTCGCCAGCGCGACCCGCGTCTGCTCGCCCGAGGACAGTACACCGCATTTGGCATCTTTCAGGCGCTCGAGATCGAACTGCTCGAGCAGCTCGCCGACCCGCTCGGCAAGATGCGCGATGCCGTACACGAGCCCGAAGAACATGAGGTTCTGACGAACGGTGAGATTGCCGGGCAGGGAAGCATAGACGGCCGAGAAATTCGCACGGGCCAGGGCGCGCGCCCGGTGGCGCGCCAAGTCGATCCCGGCGATCCGGATGCGGCCCGAGGTGGGGCTGAGCACTCCGAGGATCATGTTGATCGTGGTCGTCTTGCCGGCGCCGTTGGGACCGAGAAGGCCGAGCACCTCGCGGCGGCGCACTTCGAAGGAGACCCGGTCGACGGCCACGACCTCCGGATAGCTCTTGCTCAGCTCCGTGACGCCGAGCACGACGTCCGGGCGGCTCTCCTCTGCCGCTTCATCCTCGACGCATGACTGGAGCCGGGAGAGACTGTCCTGGGGAACGCGCATGGCACGCACGATAGCAGCAATCGGGTGCCGCACGGAGCGGCGGATTCGCTCCCCCGGGCCTCAGACGAAAGTCGCACGGCAGCGCTGGTCAAAAGATCTCGAGTGCGAGGCCGGCGGCGAGCGTGGCGCCGATCTCCTCGCAGCGCGAAAGATCCGCCGGACCGATCTTCTTGGGCTTGAGGATCTGCTCGGGAGTCTGCGCATGCGTGCAGACGATGAGGGCCGGAGCGATCGCGCGCAGCCGCCATCCCGTGGCGATACGCTCGATCTGCCGGGCGGCATTGGCGCCGTCGCTCCCGGCACAGACGAGGCTCGCGTAGGGCCGGCCTTCGATACGACCCAGCACGGCGTAATAGCTGCGATCGAAGAAGTCTTTCATCAACCCCGAAATCGCCGCCAGATTCTCCGGGCAGGCGAACAGATATCCGTCCGATTCGAGGAGCGCCTGCGGGCCGCTCTCGGCGGCCGCCTCGAAGCGTACGCGCACGCTCGATTCGCGGCCGGCGCCGGCCGCGGCCGCGCGCGCCATCTGCAGCGCGCCGCCCGTGACGGAGTGATGGACGATCAGCAGGGTTTTCATGGGGCTACCGCAGCACTCGCCGGCGATGCCGTGCCCTGACGGCGCTGCGGCGGCCGCCATCGTTATATCACGCTCGGGCGGCGCACCGCAGACACCTCCGGCGCCTCGCGGGGCTTGACCGGCGCAGCGTGCTGCGCCGGGACACGGGGCAGTTCTGTCATCGCCCGACACCGTTGGCTTTTCGTCCTGACCGGGGCCGGCCGCAGGTTATTATGGGCCGGTGACAGCGTCGGAATTCATCCCCGTGCGAGGCGGCAACAGCGGCGCCGAGACCGAGTACCGGGTGCGCCTGGCTGACGGACGCACCCTCGCTTGCCTCGGCCTCGGGGACCCCGCCGGCTCGCCCGTGCTTTACTTTCACGGCTTCCCGGGCTCGCGCCTCGAAGCCCGGGTGGCCGCCGCCGCGGCCGGCCGGCTGGGCCTGCGCCTGTTGGCCGTCGATCGTCCGGGATTCGGGCAGTCCGCCTTCCAGCCCGGACGGCGCATCGGCGATTGGCCCGCCGACGTGACCGCCCTGGCGGATGAGCTCGGCCTCGAGCGCTTCTCGATCGTGGGCGTGTCGGGCGGGGCGCCGTATGCGCTTGCCTGCGCCGCCTCGCTCGCTGATCGCCTCGCCGGCGTGGCGCTGCTCTGTCCCCTCGGCCCGCTCGCCATCGCCGGCAGCACCGCGGGAATGGTCACACATGACCGGGTGCTGCTGACGCTTGCCGCTCGCGCGCCGCCGCTCGCCCGCGCAGTGGCTCACCTGATCGCGCACTGGATACGTCGCGGCCCGGACAGGTGCCTGGAGTTCCTGACGGCCGGACTGGACTCGCCCGACCGGGACCTGTTTGCCGATTCCGGCTATCGCTCGCTCATGACGGAAAGCATGATGGAGGCTCTGCGTCAAGGCGGAAGGGGCGCGGCACGCGAGCTGACACTGATTGCGCGGCCCTGGGATTTTCGCCTCGAGGACGTGCGCATGCGCGTCAGCCTCTGGCAGGGGCTCGCCGATCAGATTCTTCCCGCAGCCATGGCTCGCAGGTGGACGGCGCGGCTGCCGGCGTGCGAGAGCCGTTACATAGCAGGCGAAGGACATCTCTCGCTGGTGGTGCATCGCATAAGCGAGGCCCTCGCCGAGCTGCGCCCGGTCGACCTGGCGCGCTGATCGAGCCGCAGCGCGCCGGGGTCGGGCGGTCGATCGGGGCGCGTTCATTGCCGGCCATGCAACAGGGTCTGCCACGCGAGCAGGAGCTGATGCCAGGCAGGCCGAGCGTGCTGGCGCAGAGCTGCGAGCGAGCCCTCAAGATGCTGGCCGTGATGGGTGAAGAGCCACACCGCGAGCGCAAGCAAAGACAGCCAGAGGATCGTGTCCCAGAAGGTATGCCATGGATACGCATACCCGTAGAGCCGCGGCGCGAGAGCATGGCGAACGGCGCGCAGCGGCCACGCCACCATCTGGTAGAGCAGGATGAGAGCGAGGATCGCGGCCCAAAGCGGCATGTGATGCGGAATCCAGCCGAACACCGCGCCGGTCGTGATCAGCGAGAGCAATGCCAACAGCCACCCCAGGGCCACCAGCGCGGCGAGCAGGCCCAGAGCGGCCCAAATCAGGGCGAAGATGATGTGAGCCAGGGGAGGCAGGGGTTGCGGGGGTGGGGGCGGGACCGGGCCCGGCGGCGCGCCGGCCCAGCGATGGGTGCGCCACTCGGCCTTCCACTGCGCCCGTGCCTTGCGCCACTCGGCCTTCCATTGCGAGCGCGCCTCGGCCGAGCCGTTGTGGGCCGCGGCATGAGCGGCGACCTCGGCGAGCTGCGCCGCCTTGAGTTTCGCCTGCTCGACCAGCACCCGCGCATTGAACGGCAGACCCCTTGCGGCTGCGTGCTCCTCCGGAGTGTTGGCGTAGGGCACGATGAACATCATGACGATGTACACCAGGATCGCGAGTCCGCCCGTCAGCACGGCCGCGATCACGAACAGGAGGCGCACCAGAGTGACATCGACGTCCAGGTAGACGGCAATGCCTCTGCATACTCCACTCACCAGCGCTCCGTCGCTGATCTGGTAGAGACGCTTCTCGGCCGTCGCTGCGCCGGCCTGGTGCGCGGACCGCCTCGAGGCGCCGGCCGTCTCATCGGCTTTCGCAGCCGATTCCGCAGACCCTCCATCCGGGGCGCCGCCTGCGGCCCCGGAGTCGACCGGCCCCATCTCGCGGATGATTTGCTCGATCTCGCCGCGGACGATGACGGTCTTGTGCGGATTGAGGCAGCGCTCGCACTTGTCCGCGATCGCCTGCTCCAGATCGGCGAGGATTTCGGCTCGATCGGGATTGGCCGCGAGTGAGCGCTCGGCCGAGTCGAGATAACCCGCCAATGCCGCGTGCGCGTCGTCCTCGAGCTGGTAGGCCCGACCACTGAGGCTCACGGAGATGACTGGCCGCATGACTCAACTCCCCAGCGAATCGATCGTCTGATTGAGGCGCGCCCAGTAGGCGTCGAATTCGCTCAGCTGCCGCTCACCGGCGCCGGTGAGGCGGTAGTACTTGCGAGGCGGGCCGGCTTCGGATTCCTGCCACTGGTAATCGAGCAGCCCTTCGCGCCGCAGACGGCTCAGCAGCGGGTACAACGTGCCTTCCTGGGTGGCGAAATCCGTCGCCGCAAGTCTCTTCAGAATGTCGGCGGAGTAGACCGTGGAGCCGCTGATGATCCGCAGCACCAGGAACTCCAGGAATCCCTTGCGCAACGCACCGAGTTTCGGGTCTTCGCTCATTGGGTGCAAAGCTACCTTGTTTCAATAAGGTACAGAATTGGCATACGCCGATCAAGCTCTTCGAGCCGTGCCTGAGCCGGGACGGCTATGATGGGGCGGCCATGCCCGATGAGAAACCCTACGCCGAGGCCTGCGACCGCAATCGGGATCCGATCCTCGAGGTGCTCCGGGTGCGCTTCGCGGACCGGCGCCGCGTGCTCGAGATCGGCAGCGGGACCGGCCAGCACGCAGTGCACTTCGCCGCGGCCCTGCCTCAGCTCACCTGGCAGACCTCAGACCTCGAGGCGAACCTGACCGGCATTCGCCTTTGGCTCGAGGAAGTCCGCCTGCCGAACCTGCCGCCGCCGCTTGCGCTCGATGTCTTCGGCCCCTGGCCCGACGCCCCATTCGATGCCGTATTCACGGCAAACACCCTGCACATCATGAGCTGGGAGGCCGTGCGCGCTCTGTTCAGCGCGCTGCCCGGGGTGCTGACGGAGGACGGCGTGCTAGCGGTGTACGGGCCTTTCAACTACGACGGCACTTTCACCAGTCCGAGCAATGCCGCGTTCGATGCCTGGCTCAAACGACGCTCCCCGGCCAGCGGGATCCGGGATTTCGGCGCGGTCGATGCGCTCGCCCGCTCATGCGGGCTGACGCTGGTGGAGGATCGGGCCATGCCCGCGAACAATCGCGCCCTGGTGTGGCGGCGATCGGGAAAGGCCTTGACCCGTGAGGGCTGCGCGTGAGGCGCCAGCCGATCAGAGCCGAGGCGCCTGGAACCTCGTCCTCGTCAGGGGCGTGGATGTGCGCAGCGCCCCGTGCTTCGGGGCTCTCGCCGCAGGGCGGGGATACCCGGATCGGCCGCGGAAGATCGTCTGCGCATGAGCGTGCTTGGCGGTCCAGAAGCCCATCCTGATCTCGTTCTGGAGCTGTCCGGGCGCCCAGCCCGCGTGGCCGGCATAGATCCGCAGACCCTGCATGGGCCTTTGCCGATCAAGCAGACGCAGGAGCAATTCCGGGTTGGAGCTCAGATACACGCCGTGAAGAACCTGAACGGCGTGGGGGAAAGAGCCCTGAGCACGGAACAAGAACCACACGGAGCCGATCCCGACGGGGCCGCCGAAATACACCGTGTCGCGCGCGTGCGCGAGGCGCTTGATGCTCGGGAACAGGGCCGAGACGCGGATCGAGGTTGGTTTGTTGATGATGAGGCCGATCGGAGCCGGACCGAGATCGTTCATCACCAGCACGATCGATTTGGCGAAAAAGGGATCGGACAACTCGCTCCTGGCGACGAGAAAGATCGCGGTAAGAGGCTTTGCGTCGGCGAATGCGCAAGACGAGCCCGGCCAAAGCAGGAGCGCGCAGAGCGTCCCCGCCACGCAACGCTGTAGGCTGAAAGCGCGTTTCATCATGGTGCCCGGCACGCAAGCCCGGCGTTCGGGGCCGGGCAGGAAGTCAAGACGCGTACGATGCCGCCGGGATTCTACGCCGTCGGCACGGCCGGGGCCTCACCGCCGGGGAATGCGCGGCAGACCGGTGTGCTGGGTGCGAAAGGGGCGAGCCTTGCCCGGGCGGCGTGCGCCCGGCCGGGAAGGCTGGGCGCTCTGAGCCCCCCCGCCGCGAGGTCGGGACAGACCCCTGAGAGGCGTCTGCGCGGGACGGACGCTGCCCTGGGAATCCGATCGGGAAGTGTCCTCTGCCACCGGGGACGGCCCACCGGCGGCGCCCTTGCGCACACCGCCAACCCCGCCGGTGCCGGCCGGCTGGTAAGCCGGCACCAGATGCCGCTTGCCGCTGCCGATCAGATCAGCGCGACCCATGCGCCGCAGCGCTTCGCGCAATACCGGCCAGTTCTCCGGATCGTGATAGCGCAGGAAAGCCTTGTGGAGCCGGCGCACCCTCAGGCCCTTCGGAACGTGCACGTCGCCGCCTGCGCGCCGGATTCGCTGGAGAGGATTCTTGCCGGAGTGGTACATGGCGGTGGCGCTCGCCATGGGAGAGGGCAGAAACGCCTGCACCTGGTCGGCGCGAAAGCCATTGCGCTTCAGCCACAGCGCGAGCTCGAGCATGTCCTCATCGCTCGTTCCGGGGTGCGCGGCGATGAAGTACGGAATGAGGTACTGCTCCTTGCCGGCCTCGCGCGAGTAGCGGTCGAAAAGCTCCTTGAACCGGTCGTAGGCCCCGATCCCCGGCTTCATCATCATCGAGAGCGGTCCTTCGGAGATCGCCTCCGGGGCGATCTTCAGATAACCGCCGGTATGGTGCTGCGCGAGCTCCCTCACATACTCCGGCGATTCGACCGCGAGGTCATAACGCACGCCCGAGGCGATCAGCACCTTGCGGATCCCGGGGAGCTCGCGCACCTTTCGATACAAGCGCACGAGGGACGCGTGATCGGTATTGAGGTTGGGGCAGATGCCCGGATAGACGCACGAGGGCCGCCGGCAGGCGCTCTCGATCTCTCGACTGCGGCAGGCGAGGCGGTACATGTTGGCCGTGGGGCCGCCCAGATCGGAGATCACCCCGGTGAAGCCCGGCACCTCGTCGCGGATGGCCTCGACCTCGCGGATGACGGACTGCTCGGAGCGGCTCTGGATGATGCGCCCCTCGTGCTCCGTGATGGAGCAGAACGAGCAGCCGCCGAAGCAGCCGCGCTGGATCGCCACCGAGAAGCGGATCATCTTGTAAGCCGGAATGTCGGCTCCGCCGTAAGCCGGGTGCGGGCGGCGGCTGTAGGGCCGCTCGTACACCCAGTCCATCTCCGCCGTGGTGAGCGGGATGGGCGGCGGGTTGAGCCAGACCTCGGCATCGCCGTGCCGCTGCACGAGCGCGCGGGCGTTGCCCGGATTGGCCTCCAGATGCAGGATGCGGGAGGCATGCGCATACAACACCGGGTCGGCCGCCACCTGCTCGTAGGAGGGCATGCGGATGACGCTGCGCGCCCGGTCGGCGTTGCTCACCCGCCGCGCGAAGCGAACCACCGTCTCCGCGCCGTCCGCTGCGTCAACGCGCGCATCCGGCGCCGGCGCAAGCTCCCGCTCCATGGCGTAGGGATCGGGACGGGGCGCGAGCGGCCCCGGGTCATCGATCGTCGTGGAGTCGATCTCGATCCAGTGCGCCGGCACCGATTTGCGCGTGAAGGCCGTGCCGCGCACATCCGTGATGTCGCCGATGGATTCTCCGGCGGCGAGGCGGTGCGCGATCTCACAGACTTGGCGCTCGCCGCTGCCGTACACCAGCAGATCCGCCTTGGCGTCGAGCAGGACGGAGCGGCGCACTTTCTCGGACCAGTAATCGAAATGCGCGATGCGCCGCAGCGACGCCTCGATACCGCCGATGATGACGGGCACGTCCTTGAAGGCTTCCCGTGCGCGCTGCGCGTAGACGATCACCGAGCGGTCCGGCCGCCTGCCGGCGGCCCCCTCCGGCGTGTAGGCATCATCGCTGCGCCGGCGCCGGTCGGCCGTGTAGCGGTTGACCATGGAGTCCATGTTGCCGGCGGTGATGCCGAAGAACAGGTTCGGCCGACCCAAGGCGGCGAACGCCTCGGCGCTGTGCCAGTCCGGCTGCGCGATGATGCCCACCCTGAAGCCCTGCCCCTCGAGCACCCGCCCGATGATGGCCATGCCGAAGCTGGGCAGGTCGACGTAGGCATCGCCGGTGATGAGGATGACGTCGCAGCTATCCCAGCCGAGCTCGTCCATCTCGGCACGCGACATGGGCAGAAACGGCGCGGCGCCGAAGCGCTCCGCCCAGTATTTGCGGTAGCTGGTGATATCGCGCGCGGGCTGCACGGGGGCGACTCTGTAGGGCTCAGGCACTGGCGCGGGGGGGCGTGCGGCCCCGGCGCCGGCCGATTGCGGAATATCAGTATATCAGAAAGGGCTGGCGCTCGGCCTGCCAGGACGCCTCGTCGGCGGCGGCGAGCGTTTCCAGATCGGCGGCGGTGGCCGCCGGATCGTCCACCCAGCGGCGCAGCAGCTCCCCGCCGGTGATGACATCGATCGCCAGCCGCTCGCGCTCGTACTCGTACGGGAAGTCCCGCCACAGGGGATACCCGGGCCGCAGCCGCCGCAGCGCCTTGAACACGAGCGCCATCAGCCTCCAGGGCCGGAACGCCTCGTGTTGGTAGTAAAGGGGATCCTCGACGTGAATCTGCACCCCGGCGCACAGCCGCCCCGCGTGCTTGTGGAAGGTCGGCTCGAACCAACAGGGCCGCAAGCGGCCACCGCGCAGCCAGCGCGGGGAAAGCCGGTGCATCGTCTCGAGCAGCGCCTGCGCATCGAGATCGGGCGCGCCGAAGCACTCCAGAGGCCGGGTCGTGCCGCGGCCTTCCGAGAGCGTCGTCCCCTCCAGCATCACGGTGCCGGGATAGCAGCGCGCCATCCACAGATTGGGCGCATTGGGGCTCGGATTGATCCAGGTGCGCGAGCCGGACGGCCAGCCGTGTCCGGGAGGAGCGTAAGGGTTCCAGTCCTCCATGTGGATGACCTCACAGTCGACGTCCAGGCTCAGCGTCTTCACGAGCCAGCGCGCGAGCTCCCCCAGCGTCAGCCCATGGCGCATCGGCAGGGGGCCTGCGCCGACGAAGCTCTCGCAGCCGGCGAGCAGCCTCAGTCCCTCCACGGGCCGCCCGATGGGGTTCGGCCGATCGAGCACCCACACGCTCTTGCGGTGGCGGGCGGCCTCCTCCAGCACGTAGCGCAAGGTCGTGACGAACGTGTAGACGCGACAGCCCACATCCTGCAGGTCGATCAGCAGCACATCGAAGCTGTCCATCATGGCGGCGGTCGGCCGCCGCACCTCGCCATAGAGGCTGAACACCGGGATGCCGTGCACCGGATCGGTGAAATCGGCGGACTCCACCATGTTGTCCTGCTTGTCGCCGCGCAGCCCGTGCTGCGGCCCGAAGGCGGCGCTCAGTCGGATGTCCGCAAGTCCCGCCAGGGCATCGAGGGTATGGGTGAGATCCCGGGTGACCGAGGCCGGATGGGCGAGCAACGCCACGCGCCGGCCGGCAAGCGGCTTGCGCAGCGAGCGCTGGCTGAGCAGGCGATCGATGCCGAATTTCATTCAGTCAGGACCGGTTGTGGGCGTGGGGCGGATTCAAGTCCCATCCAGCGTGATCGCAAACGCGTCCGGATGATGGAAGTCCGGCCGCCCGGGCGCATGCCGGAGCGCCCAGTATGACAGGGCGCCCGTCTCCTCCTCCACTACGGCGCTCAGGGCCAGGCGCAACCCGTGCTGCGCATCCGCAAAGGGCTTGGGCAGATGGACGATTGCCTCGAGGACCAGTGCATCATCGGTGCGCGCCGCCGGGTCCGCCAGTCCCCGATCGCGCTCCCGATACCCGACGGTGATGTGCGGCGGCACGGGCGGCTCGGCGGGTGTCATGCCCTGCCGATAGCCGTCGAAGTGATAGACCTGCCACGCGCCCGAGGGCGAGAAGTTCCATTCCAGATAACCGGGCAAAGCGGGGTGCCGTACGAACGCCTCGAAGCACGTGTGTCGCCACAATCCGTCTGCGCGCCCCCCGGGACCCGCTTGTGGAATGAGAATCCGGCGCAAATCGCCGATCAGGGTGAATTGAGCGCGCAGCACTCCGGGCCGCAGGGCACGCGCCTCGGCCTCGAGCGAGTGAACCGGCCGGCAGAGCGAATCGGCATGGGGAAGCAAGCGAGAACAGGTCATGGCGCCATTATGCCGTGCAAGACTGCCGTCCGAGGCATCCACAGCCAGCGCTGCCCGCGCGCACATCGCGCCGGCAATCGGCGAGTACGCACATCGGTCGCGCCGGCCCGGGCC
This sequence comes from Pseudomonadota bacterium, assembly GCA_021850555.1. The sequence continues at coordinate 9,954 of JAJZLX010000551.1, forward strand.
GTCACTCTCGCATCGCTCAGAATTGCGGCGACGGAGCGGTCGTGCGGGCCGCGGCATTGGCCTTGCGCGCGCGCGCCGCGTAGCTGAACGTCCACAGGATCGCCAGCAGGGTCGCCGTGCCGAGCACGACGGGGGAGACGGCAAGGACCATGGCCGGCGAGACGGTGTAGATCAACACGACCCGCAGCAGAAACTCACCGAAGAACACCAGTCCCCACACCAGCGTGATCATGCGTTGCACGCGGCGAAAGCCCGGATATTGCCAAAGCTCATCGAAGCGCGCGCGCCTCACCGGATCGGAGCCTGCGGCGAAGAACCGTCCGAAGAAGAACATCACCGGGCGGCGCGAGCGCAACAGAAGGGAGATGAGGCAGGCGAGCCCCAATGCCCCGGTGAACAGCGATTCGCGCACGAGCAGCAGCTTCGGGCCCCCGCCGAGCAACAGAGCCGCCAGCCCGGACAACAGGCCGAAAAGGATGAGCAGGCTCACCGGGTCGAGCACACGCCTGCGCAGCAGCCCGGAAAGGCTCTTCAGCGTCGGGAAGATGCTGGCCGCGAGCAATGCGAGGACCTCCGAGCGTGAAAAATAGGTCATCGAGAGCCAGTAGCAGCCGAGCGGAACACCCGCATCGATCGCCATCTCGAGGATCATCGGCAGGACTTTCGGACGCTGCCGCGTGCCGATCGGCTCATCGGCTGGCGCGTCCGAGGCCGCGGGCGCCGCATCGGAAGCGATCGGCACGGGCTGCTCATGTTGGGTCATGGCGTGACTCCCGAGGGCGAGCGGGTGCGATGCGATGGCGCGCCAGGGTGCCGTGCGCACCGTTGCGGTCGCATCATCAAACGGCACGATGTCTTGATCGAGAGCCCGGCAGGCCGGGGGCGCGCGCCAGGTGAAGCCCCTCCACTCG
>JAJZLX010000576.1 GCA_021850555.1 Pseudomonadota bacterium
GATCAGCCCGGCGGGTGCGCGCGCCAATGTCGGCGGCGACGTCGATTATCCGGAGCTGTACGTGCGGTGGTTCGAGTATGGCGTGTTCCTGCCGATTCTACGCACCCACGGCATGCGCCGCTTCAACACGGTGTGGTCGTACGGCAAGCAGGCGACGCCGATCCTGGAGAAGTATCTGCGCATGCGCTATGCGCTGTTTCCGTACATTTATTCATGCGCCTATCAGACGTACAAGACGGGCGCCCCGTACATGCGCGCGCTGTTCATGGATTTTCCGAACGACCCCAAGGTGGACACCCTGACGAACGAATACATGTTCGGGCCGGACCTGCTGGTCGCGCCGGTCACGCATCAGGGGCGCACGAGCCGCAAGGTCTATCTGCCGGCCGGTACGGACTGGTACAACTACTGGACGAACCGGGAATACCACGGCGGCCAGACGATCGTGGCGAAGGCTCCGATCAACATCATTCCGCTGTTCGTGCGGGCCGGCTCGATTCTGCCGCTCGGCAAGCCGGTGCTCGATCTGGAGCAGCACCAGGGCCTGAAGCAGATCCGCGTCTACCCGGGCGCCAATGCCACTTTCGATCTGTACGAGGACAACGGCAGAACGTATGACTATGCGAAGGATGGGCGAATCACCGTGCTGCACTGGGACAACAGGACCCGGCGCTTCACCCATACGGGTGCGAAGGCATGGTCGGTACCGGACAGCAGGCTCGTCGAGGTGATCCATGCGGCGCGCTGATTCAGCTCATTCCTTCGGCGGCCGAAGCATCACCGTCACCCGAAGTCGGAAGCCGCCGCGCAGGACGGCCGCGCGCGGCGCGGGCCGGCCGCGGCTCGCACCGATTGTCGCGGCGGGTCTGTGGCTCGCCGCGGCGGGCCCGGAGGCCCATGCGGCCCTGCGGCCGCCGGCAAAGCTGGTCGTGAACGTCGATGTCCGGCAGACGGCCCGGCCGATCTCGAAATATGAATATGGGATGTTCATCGAGAACCTCGGTCAGCTCGTTCACGTCAGCCTGTGGTCGCAGCTGCTCGATGACCGCAAGTTCTACAATCCGATCCTGCCCACCGCCGACGAGCCGGCGCGCCGCGCGCACAGCCCGTTCCCGGGCATGCAGACCCGACGCTGGCATCCGGTGGGGCCGGGTCGATTCGTGGTGATGGACACGCACGCTCCCTTCGTGGGGACGCACAGCCCGCGGATCACGCTCGATGCCACGACGCCGCACGGAATCCGGCAGGCCGGTCTCGCAGTCGTGAAAGGCAGGCGGTACACCGGCTACGTGTACCTGCGGGGATCGCCCGGTGCGCGCGTGAGTGCTTCACTGGCATGGGGGAAGGCCCGGAACGATCGTCAGACGGTCACGTTCCCGTACGTGCCGTCGCACTTCACCCGGCTGCCGTTCCACTTCACGGCCGGTGCGAGCAGCCAGGACGCCCGCTTCGAGGTGACGGGCACGGGCACCGGGACGTTCACTGTCGGCGCCGCGTCGCTCATGCCGCAAGACAATGTGGACGGCTTCCGTCCGGGCCCGATCCGGCTGCTGCGCTCTGAGCATTTCGGCTTCATGCGCTTTCCGGGCGGTAATTTCATTTCGGACTTCAACTGGTATCATTCGGTGGGCAAGCGCGCGACCCGGCCGCCGTTTTTCGATCATGCCTGGAACGCGGTGAAGTCCAACGACGTCGGTCTGGACGAATTCATGACGCTGTGCCGGCTGATCGACACCCAGCCTTACATCACCGTCAACGCAGGCTTCGGCGGCGCGCATTCCGCGGCGCGCGAGGTCGAATACATGAACGGCTCGGTGCTGACGCGCTACGGGGCATTGCGGGCGCGTGACGGCCATCCGGCGCCGTACGATGTGAAGTTCTGGAACATCGGCAACGAGCCGTACGGGCAGTGGGAGCTGGGGCGTACGAGCCTCAAGTACTACGTGCTGAAGAACAATGAATTTGCGCGGGCCATGCGCCGGGTGGACCCGTCGATCACGCTGCTGGCCTCGGGTGACATGCCCGACGAGATGATCATCGAGGGCGTCGCGGACAGCCTGCACATCAAGGACAGCCAGGTCGGCATCTGTTCCAAGGGCGATTTCACCTGCGGTCTGCTGCGTCACTCGTGGGGCTACTTCGACGGCATCACAGAGCATTGGTACTCGCGGGCGGGCATGCGCTTCGATCTGGCGCTCGCCGAGAAAGGGGTCAAGCTGCCGCACCTCGAGGCGGGCTACGTTCCGGCGCACCAGACGTTGCTGCAGTGGGCGCGCGTGCCCTCGGACCGGGTGCATCTGAAGGCGGAGGAATGGGCGGCCTATCAGCGGCGGTTCCCCAAGATGGTCAAGAAGAAAATCTTCCTGTCCATCGACGAGTACGCCTACACGGGCGCGCCGGCGAATCTGAAGCTGGCGCTGGCTTATGCGATGGTCTTCAATGAAATGCTCCGGCATACGGATTTCCTGCGGATGTCGGCGTTCACCATGGGCGTCTCGACATTGGATTTCAGCCGGACCCGGGCGGTACTGAACACCACCGGGCGGCTGTTCAAGCTGTATACGCGGCACATGGGCCCCGGACTGATCCCCGTGAAGTTGACCGGAAACTCGCCGCAGCCGCTGCCGAAGCGGCATCTGTTCGCGAATTTTCCCCACACCAACGCCGGCAGCCCGACCTATCCGCTGGACATGGTGGCGGCGCTGTCACCGCATCACCGCTACCTGAGTCTGGCGGTGGTGAACGCAACCCGGTCGCGCCAGCGGTTCGAGCTGAACGTGAGCGGCGCGGAGCTCGGCGGCCGGCCGACGCTGTGGCGGATGACCGGTTCGAGCGTGCGCGCCGCCGACACGCTGGGTCACAAGCCGCGGGTCGTAGTGAAGAAGTTCGTGATGCGCGGCATTCCGAGCGCCATCACCGTTGCGCCGATCAGTATCGATATCTATCACATTCCGCTCGTGCAGGGGCGCGTTGCCACGGAGTAACCGGGATGCGGACGAGGGCCGCCTCGACACGCAGGCGCTCAACAGCTCGAGAGGATGTTGCACCGGCCTTGCCGCCTGATGTGCCTGATCTGTGCGGTGCGCGCGATGCCGGCGGCGCCTATGCGTCAAGGTGGGAGGCCAAAGCCGACAGGTTGCGTTCCGCGACCGGTGCGAGCACTTCCATCGCCATCTTCGCGATCCGTTCACCTGCCCGGTCTATCGAGCCGGCGTCGACCGGCGGATGTGGGTCATATTCCATCAACAACTGCGTCACCTGCGCCATTTCCGGTCCGAAGATCTCGAGCAGGAGACTGAGGCCGAAATCGATGCCCGCGGTAACGCCTCCGGCGGTGATCCGATTGCGGTCGATGACGACGCGCTCTGGCACGGGTATCGCCCCGAACAACCTCGGGACATCCCTTCCTGCCCAACGGGGGTGACCGCGCGATAGCCGTTCAGGAGTCCGGTGGCTCCGAGGATCACCGATCCGGTGCAGACCGAGGTTGCCCAATCGGTGCGTTCACCCTGATGAGCGAGGAAGCCCATGACTTCACGATCACCAGACAGGTCGACCTGGCCAGGGCCTCCGGGGACGATAGAGAGCATCAAACCGCTCCGGCGCCTCATCGAAGCGCATCATGGCATGGATGGTGATGCCGGTGTCCGACTCTATCGGAGTCGTCGTCTTCCAAACCAGACGTGTCGTCATCGGGCCGTGAAGAACGGTCTGTGGCCCGATCAAGTCAAGCGCAATGAGAGGCCCGGGAAGGCCAACATTCCCACGGTTTCACGGCGTGCGGGTTCCACGTCCGGGCAGATGGCAACCAACGGCCACCCGTGTCTTTCAATTGCAGTCATGCTGGCCTCACGCAATGCGCCTGCCACTGACCTTCGCCGCTGGAAACAGACCCGCCTTGGCAGTCCCCTCCAGCGAGTCGCCCGTTCGCTTGAGCTCGAACCTGATGGTCAGTCTCATGGGCCTCGTCACGTGCTGCACCCACGTGATGCGGTCCCCTTCGACCTCAGGGTCGATGAAAGGAGCGGTCTCCGCCGCGCTGGTGGCGGTGCCAGACAGTCCGGATGGCGTGTCGATGATGACGAGCTCGACAAGCTGCGTTCCAATCGGCGTCGGAATCTCGATCTTCCAGGTTCCACCAAATCCCATAAGAGTGTTTCCCAGCGGTTCGTTGATGCGTGCAGGTCTTCCCGGCGGACCGGAGGCGCCGCGCGCCGGCCTGATTTCCATCAGAAGGGGTCGGTCGCGGCTTGTCGTGTGCCGTACGCGGATATAAAGGTCGATTCCAGGGTGGCGATGATTGTAGCTCATGCGCCGGCCCGCAGTGTTGTGGGCAGCCCCATAAGGTGAGATTCTTGCCCCATAAGCTGAGACTTCGGGCGAGATGGGGACTTTCGGGGTGAACTCCCTCTGACTAGGGCGCTTGGTTCAACATGATGAGGTCCTGGCCTCCCTGGAGGCGGACCGGGGCAGACCGCAATCCGGGGAATGGCGGGTTAGCCGCAGCGGCGCGGGCCGTTCGGAGTGTGCTTCAATGACAACATCGAGCGTAATAACCGACAACTCGACGCGCCAGCGTTTCGAGCTCGACGTGGCGGGCGGCAAGGCTTTCATCGACTATCTTCGGGACGGCAGCGTATTGACGCTGGCGTACGCGGAAGTGCCCGCGCACCTTCGCGGGGGCGGAGTCGGTGCGGCGCTGGTCGAGGGCACGCTGGCGCTCGTGCGCCAACGGGGCGAAAAGGTGATTCCGGGATGCTCCTTCGTGGCGGCTTATATTGCCAGGCATCCGGAGGTTCAGGACCTGCTGGCGGAGCGCTCGCAAGTGCGCTGAGCCGGGGCCGTACGCGGTCCCCGGGTTCGCGAGAGCTCGGCGGGCCATCGGCATGATGGTCGGGTCCGCGGGATGCGCGTAGGGTGCCCGCCATGGGTTTTCGCCGGGAGATTGCGAATGAGCTACGAGCTGTATTACTGGCCGACGATCCAGGGGAGGGGTGAGTTCGTGCGTCTCGCTCTCGAGGAGGCGGGCACCGAGTACGTCGATGTGGCCCGACAGGAAGGCCGGGGACTGGGTGTCCCCCGGCTGATGCGCTTTCTTGCCGGCCGGGAAGGAGGCGAGCTGCCGTTTGCACCGCCTTTTCTCAAGGCGGGGCGGCGGGTCATCGCTCAGACTGCGAACATTCTGCTCTTTCTCGGCGACCGGCACGGACTCGCGCCTCGAGAAGACAGGGGTCGGCTGTGGACTCACCAGCTGCAGCTCACGGTCGCCGACTTCGTCGACGAAATCCATGACACGCATCATCCGATTGCCTCGGGTCTGTACTACGAGGACCAGAGACCGCAGGCGCGGCGGCGCGCCAAGGATTTCCTGGACAACCGCCTGCCGAAGTACCTCGGTTACTTCGAGCAAGTGCTGGTGCGCAACTCTCGCGGACGGGGCTGGCTCGTCGGTGCCCGGCTGACCTATGCCGATCTGTCCGTGTTTCAGGTGCTGGCCGGTCTTGATTATGCATTCCCGCGCACCTTGAAGCGTGTCTCGCGCAGGTATCGGCGCCTGAAGGCGCTGTGCCGGGCCGTGCAGGAGCGCCCTCGAATCGCCGCATACCTCGAGTCGGCCCGCCGGCTGCCGTTCAACGAGGACGGAATCTTCCGCCACTACCCGGAGCTTGAGGATCGATAGCCGCAGCCTGCGTCGACGGCCTCCGCGGCGCTGCCGGATCGCCTCGATTGCGGCAAGCCCCGCTCAGGTCAGGGCGCGGTCGAGCCAGCGCGAGAGGGTGGTGGCGTCCACGGCACCGGACTGGCGCGCGATCTCCCGCCCCTCGCGGAAGAGGATCAATGTCGGGATGCTGCGGATACCGAAGCGCCCGGCGATCTGGGCCTGCTCATCCGTGTTGACCTTGGCCACGCGAAGCTCGGTGGCGCGCTCGGCGGCCGTGCGGTCGAGTACCGGCGCCATCATGCGGCATGGGCCGCACCAGGGCGCCCAAAAGTCCACGAGGACCGGCAGCGTGGCGCGCTCGACATGTGCGCTGAAGGCCGCCGCGTCCAACGCAACTGGCTTGCCGGAGAGGACCTGCGCCTTGCAGCGCGGGCACACGGGATGCTCGGTCGCCCGCGCCTCGGGCACGCGGACGAGGGAATGGCACTGCGGACAAGCCACCAGCACAGCGGCGGTGGCGCGGGTTTCGGCGTTCATGTCTGCTGCATGGGGCCGGACGGCAGCGATTCAAGCGCCCCCCGGGGGGCTTGGGTTCGTCCCCCTCGCCCCCACGTTAGGACTCGGCGTATCCTCAATCTTTCCAAAAGGGCTGCTTTGCTCATGGAATACCGGGATTACTACAAGATTCTGGGTGTGGCCCGGACGGCCACGGCCGAAGACATCAAGAAGTCTTACCGCCGGCTCGCCCGCAAGTACCATCCTGACGTCAGCAAGGAAAAGGACGCCGAGGAGCGGTTCAAGGAAGTGCAGGAAGCCTACGAAGTACTGAAGGACCCGGAGAAGCGCGCCGCCTACGATCAGCTCGGCAGCGGCTGGAAATCCGGCCAGCAGTTCCGGCCGCCGCCCGACTGGGCAAGCGGCTTCGAATTCAGCGGCGGCAGTCGCTCCGCCGGTGCCGGCGGCGCGCACGTGTTCGAGGAAGGAGGCTTCAGCGATTTTTTCTCCTCGCTCTTTGGCGGTGGCAGTCCTTTCGGAGCGCCTGGCCGGCGGCAGCAGGGCGGGCGCGACCATCATGCCCGCATCGACATCGACCTCGAGGAGGCCTTCGGTGGGGGCACGCGCACACTCGAGCTGAAACGGCCGCAGGTCAAGGCGGACGGTACGATCGAGCTGCGCTCGCACACCGTGCGGGTCAGCATTCCTGTGGGCGTCTCCGACGGCCAGCTCATCCGGCTCGCCGGCCAGGGTGAAGCGGCTCCGGGCGAAGGACGCGCAGGCGACCTGTATCTGGAGGTGCACATCCGCCCGCACCGCCTCTTTCAGCTGGACGGGCGTGACGTCATTCTGACGCTACCGGTTGCGCCTTGGGAGGCCGCGCTCGGGTCGACGGTAACCGTGCCGACCCTCGGAGGGGCGGTCGAGATGCAAGTTCCGCCCGGCGCGCAGTCAGGTCAAAAGCTTCGGCTGCGGGGCCGTGGTCTGCCCGGTCAGCCGCCCGGCGATGCGTACGTGCACCTCAAGGTCGTTCTGCCGCCAGCAACCGCGCCCGAGGCGCGCGCGTTGTACGAGACCATGCGCGCGAAGCTCGCGGGCTTCGATCCGCGCGCCGAGCTCAACAGGAGGTAATGCTGTGACCGAATTCGTGCACGTGCATGAAGTCCGCGTGGTCGGGGACGCAGATTGGATCGCCGTCGCGGAGATCTGCCGGCTGTGCCGGCTCGAGCTCACCGCCGTGATCGAGCTCGCCGACCTTGGCCTCGTCTCGCTCCGGGGCGGGTCCCCGGAGGAGTGGCAGCTGCCGGCGGCGGCGCTGCCGCGCCTGACCCTGGCCGGCAGGCTGATCCGCGATCTCGGGGTCAACGTCAGCGGCGCAGTGCTCGCGGTCGAATTGTTGGAAGCGCAGCGGGAGCTGGAGAGGCGGGTCCGGCGCCTCGAGCATCTGGCCGGGCAGTGAGCGCGGGCGGCCGGTCTATCCGGGCGGCAACACCCGGTGCCGTCCGGAGAACCGGTCCCTGAAGGCGAGGAAAAGGATGCCCGCGACCATCAGTGCGCAGAGTGCCACGACGACAACGCTGAGCGCATTCCTGATCTGGGCGATGACCGGCGCCGGCAGCCCCAGCGCCACGAATGCCAGCACGGATATCACGCCGAGCGCGGGAATCAGATAGTCGAAGGTCGCATGCTTCCAGCTCAACGCGGCACAGATTGCCGTCGTCAGGAAGCCCGCCGTCACAATGCCGATGGACATGGGCCAGCCGCCGTAGGCGGAAATCGCCGGGACGAGCGCTCCTTGAAAGGCCTCGTTCCATTGCGGCACGCCCCAGAGCATTCCATAGGTCAGCGTCCCGGCGAACAGGAACCCCGCCAGGAGCGAGGACACCAGGAAGCGTGGGGTGTTCGAACCCATGTCGACTCTCTCGAGGTTCCCTGGTGAAGTCGCCTTGCGCACCGCCTTCGCAGCATGGCCGGCATCGCCCGGCCGGGTGCCTTCAGCTCTTTTCGACGACGACCTCGCTGATCTGCATGACCGGCGAGAGGTCGGTGTAGTTGGCAATGTCGGCCAGGATCTGCTCGGCATGCGGACCGAAGCCCGACTGGAACGCTTCGACGGAATCGCTGAAGATGTGGCACATCGCGACGTACGTCGCCGGACTGCCCGGCGCAGCGCCCGAGAGGCCTTTGTCGACCGTGTAGTACCTGCATTTCTCGCCCATGAGACGCTTCACGAGCGGCATGTGCCGGTCGCGATAGTAATCGTGGTCGAACCGGGCACCGGGTGTGTTCGGGTACATTACGCTGACCTTGATCATGGCACTCCCCCTAAGGCGACGGATCGGGTGTGGGTCCGCAGCGAATGGTGCAGGAGCTTGCGGACGGCGGCAACCTGCACCGCCGGTGGCGCCGGCGTGATCGGGGGTATGCTAGCCGCAGATGATGCGCCATGCCGTACTTTCGCTGCTCGGCGCCGCGACCACGGCGCTGCTGGGCGGCTGCGCCGGGCCGCCCATGCCCGCGCCGGTCCGTGCGCCGCCGCAGACCTTCCTGGCGGCCGATCCGCGCTCACCCGTGATCGGTGTGCTCGTGAACGGGTGGCACAGCGGACTCATTCTGCCCGTGCGGGAGCTCGGCTCCTTGAGGCCGCTTCTGCCCCACGACGCAGGTGAGCGTTACGTGAGCTTCGGGTGGGGCAATCGGCGCTTCTACATGGCATCCCATCCGACCTTCTCCGATGCGATCGCCGCACTGTTCAGCTCCCCGAGCGTGCTGCTGGTGCAGGGCGCCCCGACGCTGCGCGCGCTGGTGCCTCCGGGGGCGAGGTCCCGCTGGCTCTGCGCCGATCGGGACGAGGTATGGAAGCTCGATGCCTATCTGCGCCATGCGCTGAGCCGGCTCCACGGCAAGCCGGTGAGAATCGGCGCCGGACCCTGGACCGACAGCGCGTTCTATGCGTCGGGCGAACGGTACGACGGGCTGCACACCTGCAATACCTGGACGGCGGATGCCCTGGAGTCCGCGGGGCTGCCGGTGCATTCCAGCGACGTGATCTTCTCGAGCCAGCTCGTTCACCTGATCGCGAAGCTGTCCGCCTGCCCCGCGACCAGACCCCCCTGACCCGGAACAGGCTCAAGCGGCGATCCCGACATCTGCGCTCTGCGTCTGCGCGCCGAGACGGATGAGGTAGTCGAACGCGGACAGCGCCGCCGTCGAGCCCGCGCCGATCGCGATCACGATCTGCTTGAACGGGGTCGTGGTGGCGTCGCCGGCCGCGAAAACGCCGGGCACGGAGCACTGGCCGCGATCGTCTATCACGATCTCCCCGCGCTGCGACAGCGTCAGCGTGCCGCGCAGCCACTCGGTGTTCGGCAGCAATCCGATCTGGACGAACACGCCCTCCAGGGCCAGTTCGTGCGGCGCCCCTTTCGTACGATCCTTCCAGCGCAGCGCCGTCACCTTGCTTCCATCGCCAACGACCTCGGTTGTCTGTGCATTCAATCTCACTTCGACGTTCGGCAGGCTGCGCAGCTTGCGCTGCAGCACCTCATCGGCGCGCAGGCGGGAATCGAACTCGAGCAATGTGACGTGCGAAGTGATTCCCGCGAGGTCGATGGCCGCTTCGACACCGGAATTTCCGCCGCCGACGACCGCGACGCGCTTGCCCTTGAAGAGCGGACCGTCGCAATGCGGGCAGTAGGCGACGCCGCGATTGCGGTAACGCTCCTCCCCGGGCACGTTGAGCGTGCGCCAGCGCGCCCCTGTCGAGAGGATGATGGTACGGGCGCGCAAGGTCGCGCCGTTCTCGAGACGCAGCGCCACCAGGCCACCCGCCGAGGCGGCCGGAAGAAGCTGCGTCGCCTTTTGAGCGCTTATGACGTGCACGCCGTGCTCACGGACGTGCTGCTCCAGGTCTCTCCCGAACTGCGGCCCCTCGACGTGCGCAATGGAGATGAGATTCTCGATGCCGAGGGTATCGAGCACCTGGCCGCCGAATCGCTCCGCCACGAGGCCGGTTCGTATGCCTTTGCGGGCGGCGTAGACGGCTGCGGCCGCTCCCGCGGGTCCGCCCCCCACGATGAGCGCGTCGTAAGGTGCTTCACTCTCGAGCCTCTCCCGCTCTCTTTCGGGGGAGGTCGTGTCGAGCTTCGCCAGAATCTGCCCGAGGTCCATCCGGCCCTGTGCGAACGGCTCGCCGTTGAGAAAAACGCTCGGGACCGCCATGACCTCGCGCGCCTCGACCTCGCTCTGGAATAACGCGCCGTCGATCGCGACGTGGCGGACGCGGGGGTTGAGCGCACTCATCAGATTGAGCGCCTGGACCACATCGGGGCAGTTCTGACAGGAGAGGGAGAAATAGGTCTCGAAGCGATACTCACCGGGGAGCTCGCGGACTCGCTGCAGGAGCTCAGGCTCCACCTTGGGCGGATGACCGCCGACTTGCAGCAGCGCGAGCACCAGAGAGGAGAACTCGTGGCCGAGCGGTACTCCCGCAAAGCGCACGGAGATATCGGTGCCCGCCCGGCGGATCGCGAATGAGGGCTTGCGCGCATCGTCCGAGCGTTGCAGGCGGACTTTGTCCGAGAGTGCCGCGATCTGCTGCGTATTCCGGCTCAAAGTGATCGGGGTTTCCAGGGCGACGTGAGCACTGGTTCCGGGACAACGTGAGCGAGATTCCAGGTTGAACGTGAGCAGTTTTCGGGGCG
>JAJZLX010000078.1 GCA_021850555.1 Pseudomonadota bacterium
ACGACAGGAAATGCAGGCGTTGGTCGAGCGACATGATGTCGCGCTCAAATCCGCGTCCGCACAGCACCGGGATGAATGTCGAGCACTGGCGGCGCAGCTGCATCAGCAGCGCGCCGCGGCGGACTTCGCGATTAGAGCGAAACACGAACAAGAACTGGTGAGCGAACGTCAAGCGACGTTGCTGCGGGAAGCCGCGGTCCACGAGAGTGATCTTGAGGAAGCCCGGTCTGCTCTGAGCGCGCAATTACATGCGGAGCGAGAACAGCGCAGGGTGGAAAGAGGCGTCTCTGAAGCTGTCCAAGCGGAGCTCGACGTGCTAAAGCGGACTCTGTCGTGGCGGGTCACGGCTCCACTCGGGTTATTCAAGCGTCGGCGTCATACAATTTGCATTCAATCTTCCACAATAGATCCGCAATTGTCCACCGAGGGCATTCCATTGCCCCCGCAGAGGCATACGGTTCCGGGCTTTGGAGCAGTCGGTCTGATGAGCCAGATAGTCAAACATAGGCCGCCCCTAGAAACGGCGTCCAGCATTACGGATATATTGCAGTTGCATCACGAAGATTTTGTCGAGTGCGCGTATCGCACCGTCTTGAAGCGCACCGCCGATCAAGAGGGGCTTGCGCATTATACGAACCGCGTGCTTGGCGGGCATCCCAAGATCGAAATCCTCTGCGACCTCTATCGATCGGCCGAGGCCAAAGAGAAGGGGGTCGACCTGCCGTGGCTGCAAAGGGCGATCGCCAGGCATGAAGTGCGGAACCGACCTTCTTGGCGATTCTTCCGAAAGATCTGGCGCTTCGGTGCCGCACGAGCGGAGTTGGCAGATCGACTCAGAATGATAGAAGAGAGAGTGAGCTACTTGCAGCGCCAATCGGTGGCAGCCCGTGCCGACTTGACAGCGCGCCTTGGGATTGTGGAGGAGAGTTTGCGCGGACGCGGAGGGCAGTCGGGGACGCACTCGGGACAACCAGCTCAGATGGCCGAGCAGCCACCTGGGATGACGGAAAGTGGAGATGTCGGTCGAGACTCTGCGGAACGTGATGCCAGCGCTCCGCCTGCGGGCGTCCTTGTAGGGAGGTCATTGGTGGCAAAACGGATAATTCGCGACCTCAGCACTGCAATCCGTGAAGCAAATGCTGGATCTGTCGTGCGGGCACGCTTGTGAACATAAGGTAGCTCGAACATAGAGGTACATGCATGCGTTTGGTTATTGATTTACAAGGCGCTCAAACCGGCAGCCGCTTTCGCGGCATTGGGCGGTATTCTCTTTCCATCGCCAAGGCGATGGCCAGGGTCAACACAGACCACGAAATCATAATCGCGCTGAGTGGTCTATTTCCGGAAACGCTCGAAGCGATTCGTGGGGAATTTCGCGGATTATTGCCGGCAGAGAATATTCGGGTTTGGAACGCCGTTGGTCCGGTGCGCGAGATCGATGATAGGAACCGATGGCGTTGCGCGGCCTCAGAGAGGATCCGAGAGACCTTCCTCGCAAGCCTGGAGCCCGACGTGGTGTTCATCACGAGTCTCTTCGAGGGTCTTGGCGATGACGCCGTATGCAGCGTCGACGTGCTTAAGCACGGAATTCCGACAGCCATTCTCCTACACGACCTCATTCCATTGGTGAATCCGGACGAACACTTTCGTGCGAGTGGGCGGCACAGGAGGTGGTATAGACGAAAGATTCGATCACTCAAGTGCAGCAGTCTCCTACTCGCGGTCTCAGAGAGCTCCCGCCGCGAGGCAGTGAGCACCGGGTTGTTTCCGGAGAGCTCTGTTGTAACAATTTACGGTGCGTGCAGTGAGCAATTTTGTAGCCTATCGATCTCGGGTAGCGAGAAGGCCGCCCTCTGGAGTCGTGTCGGAATTTCTCGTTCATTCGTGATGTACACTGGCGCCGCTGATGAGAGGAAGAATCTGCATCGCCTGATCGAGTCCTACGCAGGGCTGCCACTGAGCGCGCGGCGGGCACACCAGCTTGTGTTCGCGGGCAAAATGCCGGATGGAAACGTTGAACAGTATCTCCATGCAGCTAGAAAATCCGGACTGGGAGCCGATGAGCTCGTGTTCACGGGCTACGTCGATGACCTTGATCTCGTCAAGCTTTACAACACCTGCGAGGTTTTTGTCCTTCCATCAACACACGAGGGATTCGGACTTCCAGTCTTGGAGGCAATGGCGTGCGGAGCGCCCGTCATCGGTTCGAATGCCAAAAGTCTCCCCGAGGTAATTGGGCTTTCAGACGCCATGTTTGATCCGCTTTCCGTTCCAGATATGCGGGCGAAGCTGGAACGCGTACTGACGGACCATGATTTTCGCGCTTCCCTCAGACGGCATGGCGCTAGACAAATCCGGGGTTTCTCTTGGGAACGCAGTGCGAAAGCCGCGCTCGATGCACTGCAGGGTCTCGTGCCGAAAGAGACATCACGGGTGCTTCAGGCATTGACTGTCGAGTCGACGGCATGCTTCGAGCGACGGCAGTTGCGGATTCTGGTGGTAAAACTTGACCACCTTGGTGACTTCATACTCGCCATTCCTGCTTTGTCGAAACTGCGTGCTAGGTACCCTTACGCCTCAATCAGCATTATCGTGGGGAGCTGGAACGTAGCGATCGCCAAGGAGCTCAATTTCTTTGAGGAGATTTACGTCTTTGATTTCTTCAAGCGCAAGTCTTCAGTGTTGCCGTCTGTACTTGAAGAGTCGTTGAGCGAACTGTTATCCAAGCTCGGGCAGTTCGACATTGCCGTCGACCTCCGTAGACCAGCGGACACACGATTCTTACTTATGCGAGTGAACGCGGATATAAAGGTTGCTTACGCGACGCTTGACGAAGCCATGGACACCGACATCGATGTCGCTCTGACGGCACATCAGGACGTCCCTTTTAGAACCTCACCGCTAAACCGAACCTCAATGTCTGTGCAGATGCTTCGAGTGATCGATGCGATACCGGCAGATTTTGACGACTTTGTGACATTTCCAAAGTTTTGTGTAAGCGAACGAGCGGATCAAGGTCGTGTTGCGATCTTCCCAAAGGCCGGATCTGCCGCAAGAGAGTGGGGCAAGTCGAACTTTGAGCAGCTTGTTGACTTGCTTCTGGATGACCCTCTAGTGGAAGCCATAGATATCTATCTGTCTGACGAGCGAGAGGTGACCGATCTTGCGTTCCGCTCGGATCTGAGGATCCAGGTGCTCATCGGACTGCCTTTCGCGGATCTGACCCGTTCGTTGTCTCGAGCAAGCGTATGCATAGCGAACAACTCAGGTGGGGGGCATCTCGCGTCCTACCTAGGAGTTGCAGTCATCGGTATCTATTCGGGGCATGAGTTAGCGCTGGAGTGGGGTCTTCAGTTCTTCGATGGGGCTGTCATCCATAGGGCGGCCCGATGTGCGCCGTGTCATGGTGCTCGTCCGGACGACTGTCCGCACGGTCTCTTCTGCCTTACCCAGATTTCCGTATCAGACATCTATCGAAAGACGATTGAAGCCATCGCGGCGAAACAGTCTGCAAACGGCTCAGAGCGTTTAAGGCCACCCCGCATCTCGTTTCAGTTTGATACGGATACGCTGGTCCGGAAACTGCTGTATGGGATTGCGGAACTCGCTGGCGGCACGGAGCAAGATAGCATAAGCGCGGCGCTCGCTATTTCGTCGAACCACCCCGGTTACACACTGCCTGACGAAGCCAGCATTCCACTAAATCTTACGACGAGCCATAAGTCCCCGCGCGTCGAATGGCGTGGATTCAGTGGCATCGAATCTGAATTCCGGTGGACGGAGGGCCACAATGTCGCCATGGTGTTCGAGTGCCCTGAGGAAACACCGTCGACGGGGACACTCGTCGTCAAGATTGACACGTTAGGTGAGCAACGAATTGCGGGAACGCTGAACTGTAAGAGGGTCCTCGAAACGGCGGCTTCAGGAACCCACGTTCCGTTGAGGATTCCGGTAGACAATCTCGAGAGTGGTCTTAATATTCTGGAATTCGAGCTTCCTGACGCGAGGCTGCCAGGAAACGGCGATGGGCGAAAGTTGGCGATAGCCGTCCGCGACTTTACAGTTGAGGTTGATCAAGGACGCACTGCGTGACCGGGTCGTACTTAAATGAAACTTCATGGAGACGTGATATGCAACAGGGTGATGTGGCGGTGCTGCCAAGAAGCATCGCTCTCGACCTTGCCGTCGGGGATCATGATGGCGATTGGCGGATCGACTCGCAACCCGAATGAACAGCAACACGACTCGGATTGATTTGATACCATCTCCGGGCCTAGCTGGCGAACCGACTCGGCTTTTTGAGGCCAGGGCCGCAGAGGGATTCTGGGCGCGGTTCGTAAAACCCGGTATGGTGTTAGACATCGGACATAAGGGAGCGCTGAACTCTCCCCCGATCTTCGGCGATGCAGCCGGCCTAGACAGCGACACGCCCGGCTACGATGGACGGAATCTACCCTATGCCGATGGAAGCGTAGGGACCATTCATGCGTCCCATCTTTTGGAGCATATTGCCGACTTTGGCTATTTCTTCCGCGAGTGCTTCCGTATCTTGACTGTCGGGGGCACGCTCATGCTGTTCGTTCCTATGATGGAAGCATACGAGCGTCGGGCGACACCGCCTTCGCTGTTCAATGCAGATCACAAACGCTTTTACACGGCCGCTCGTCTCCTTTTCGAGATAGAGTCCTCTCTGCCGCGGTCGAGCTACGTAGTCATGCATGTCCGAGAGCGATTTCGCGTCTCGGATCTTGTTCTGCCGGTGCAAACACATGCCCAGGGTCCTTATGAGATCGAATGCGTGCTGGAGAAGACCAGCGCTACGGGAGTCTATTAGGAGTCGAGGTCCTCGACCGCGCCACGTCGGCCACGGCTCCGTGGTGGGCGAGCATCGCGGCATAAGCCGGGTTCAACTGCGGCTCGTAGAGGTCGGGCTTGATCACGCCCTGCTTGAGATTATCGAGCGCCTGTGCCCATCACTATTATGTGGCGGGCACGGGCTATCGCCTTGATTTCAGACCGGTCTACCGGCGGCGACGGCACATAACGGAGGATAGAGGCATGGTGATCTCCCTTTCGGTTTCGGAGATTATCCATGCTCGAGAAGTACTTTGTCCGTCCCGAGACGGCTGACCGTATCCGCTGCAGCTGGATTGCCCATACCGTTGAACAATACGTCACATGGTTGTCGGCGAGGAGATACTCGCAATGCTCAGTGAAGCGGCGTCCCGTGGCCGTGCAGAGTCATGTGTGCGACGGCCAAGCGATCGCAGCGTTTTCACGGCACGATTGGGCATCGAGTTGGCGGCCTATTGCACGGCGTGCTCAGTTGCGGGGCGGGTGACATCGGATTCTTCGGGAGTGTTTGCGAGCAGTCTGTGCTGCTCACGTGCCGGTGATGGCGAGTCCCGGAGGGCCAGGCGATATCGATATACGAGACGCAGGACGTTCCAGTCGTCGATCCGGTCCGGGAAACGCGCGCCCTCGGCGTCGTAGAAGGAGGGTAGATAGCGATACAGTGAGTGTTGATCGATGCGCGCGATCTGCGAGAGTGCGCATTGACCATCGGTCGTGGGATCGAGGACATCGACACCGAGCAGCACGAAGCGTGCCGTAACCCGGGAAAGCTGCTCGAGAACGCGCGGGAAATCGTCCGGCAACGCGTGGTTGGGCCGGCCCATGATCAGGAACAGCTTCGAGTCCCGGCTGCGCAGCAGGTCCCTGAAGCGGTCCACGCAGCGCTTGAAGTACAGGTAATCTTCCTCCCGTGTGGGATCACGGTGAGCAAAAACGGCAGCGATACCATACTTTTGGAGGTAGAGCTCGTGCTCGGCACCTGGATTCCAGCGACCGTCGCTGATCGAACGGTAGTGGCGGCGGTCGAGAAACGCCGAGAAGTCATCCTGCAGGCAGTCGATGAGCATCTGAGGCGAGGAGAATATCCAGTCGAACGGCAGGGAGTATCGCCTCAGCCCATTATTTTTCAGGATGTTGCCGGTCAGGCAGAAACTGCCGAGGGAGGCGAGATGCGTCACTGGCCGGCCATCGATGAGCGCTGTCCCGCGGTCGGCCATCGCTGAGTTGAGGTGGGAAACTGCCACAGCGCGCGTGCGGCTACCGTATTCCGCCGAGGAGCGGAAGGCTTGCAGCATTTTCGGTACGGCCCGCTCGGCACCGATTCGGCGGATGAGCTGCTCGTAGGTCTGGGCACCGTCCGGGTCGGGATCGCGTCCCAGGACGGTCCGATAGAGGTCGCGTACGAGACGCCGGATCCGAATTCGACGGATGATCCCCATGTGCGCGAAATCAGCCCTCTGGGTCACTGCGCCGTCTGCGTACTATACCAGTGCGCACGGTCGGTTATGGGAGGGGGATCGCAGCTCATGGCGATGGCCCCGGGTTCCTCAGGCACCGAAGCCCAGTCGGCGCAAAATCCGCTCGGCGATCGGCGGCGGCAGGATCGAGAGTGAGTACAGGCCGCCAGCCAGCCACCAGGGAAAGGCGATGCGGGCGCGATTGCGCTCGAGCCCACGGCGAATGAGCAGGGCGGCACGGTCGGGGGAAATGATGCCGGGCTTGGGGCCCGGGATGCGCTCGGTCATGGGGGTGCGCACGAAGCCGGCGAGTACAACGCTGACCCCGATGCCTTGCGGCGCGAGCCAGAGACGCAACGACTCGCCGTACGCCTTGATCGCGGCCTTGCTGGCACAGTAAACCGGTGTCTTCGCCAGCCCGTGCAGGGCCGCAAGGGAGCTCATGAGCGCAATCTGGCCGCGGCCCCGCCGCCGCATCGCAGGGAGTACTCCCGCCACGGTGGCCAGGGCTCCATCGAGGTTCACGCCGAGCACGTCGCGTGCGGCCTCGAGGGATTCAACCTGCTCTCCGTCGCGGATCGTCTGGGTCACGCCGGCGTTGACGATCGCGAGATCGATGGATTTTTGTTCCGACACAGCTCGAAGCGCCGCGGTCACCGCATCGGCCTCGCGCAAATCGAAGGTCAGGGACACGACATGTGCGCCACGTTTCCGACACTCCTCGCAGATGCTCGCAAGGCGCACCACGTCGCGTCCGTGCAGGATGAGCGTGCGGCCGGGAGTCGCGAAGCTGCGCGCGAGGGCCGCGCCGATGCCGCCGGTGGCGCCGGTGATGAGAATGGTGGCGGGTTCGCTCTGGGTGGGTGCTTCTGTTTCGACCATCTGGCTCATTGTCGTCAATGGGCAATCAGTCAGGCAAAAGGCGCCTGCGCGCGTTTCGCGTCGGAGGTGCTGCCGTTTTGCTCCGGTAATCGCCTTTGGCGGGCTGATCTGAGGTTCCCCGGCCCGCAGATCCGGGCCGGAGAGCACTGCTCGGACCTCGCACAGTTGCCACGTGCAGTCTTGACTGCAACAGCCGGTCAAGCCCGAGAGTCCGCGCCGATCCGTTCAGAGAATGCGGTGCGCTGCCCGTCCGCGACCCATGCCTTCGCGCGGCGTTCACGGAGACCGATTATTTCTTCCGCGGGAGATTTCACCGTGGGATGCGGCAGAACTCCCCAAAGCGGACCGCGAGCTTAGCGTAATCTTCGCCCGCGCACGATCCCGCTCCCCTGACGATCGCAGCACCCGGGGCCCCGGGGGACCGCTTGGCTTCCTGGTGTGCCGCCTGAGCCCCACCCCGTGGCGATCAGGCGCAGACGAGGAGGATTCGGCTGGCATCTGTTCCGGTGACGGGTTTTTCGGCCGCCTCAGCGGCGCTCTGAGCCCCGATCCACGAGACCGTGACGGGCGGCGGGGAGGCTCGCAATTCATGACCGTGAGACGGGTGCCTATCGCTGGGCCGGCCAGCGTGTCCGCCGGATCCAGCTCCTTCTCCTGCTCAGATCCTCCTGCTCAGATCCTCCTGCTCAGATCTCCTCGACCACCGCCCGGAGGACCGGTTCGGCACCGTGGCGGATCACCGCGTCGTACCCGTGCAGCCGCGGCAGAATCTGCGCGCCGTAGAACGTCGCGGTATCCATCAGGGCCCGCGCCAGCGGGCTGGCAGGAGCGGCCGATGCCGCGGCGGCGGACAAGGCCCATTGCCAGCCGCCCGCCAGTACGCCGAGCGCGTGCAGGAAGTGATACGCGGCCGCGCCGAGCGCTTCGCGCTCCGTGGCGTACTGCGCCCGCAGATGCCGGGCCATCTCCATCAGGCGCCGGCTGCCCTCGAGCAGCTGCGTGCGCAGCAGTCCCAGGGGATGGGGAGGCTCGGGCAAGCGGTGCGCGGCCCGCTCGATGTCCCCGATCAGCGCCCGCAATGCGAGCCCCTCGTCGCGGAACACTTTGCGCGCGAGCAGATCCTGCCCCTGGATGTAATTGGTTCCCTCGAAGATCGGTCCGATGCGCGCGTCCCGATAGACCTGGGAGATCTCCGCATCGTCCATGTAGCCCGTTCCGCCGTGGACCTGCACGCCTATCGATGCGACCTCGACGGCAACATCCGAGCACCAGCCTTTCACGAGAGGCGTGAGCAGCTCGAGGCGCTGGGCGGCTTCGGCACGCACATTGGGGTCGGCGGCGCGGCGCGAAACGTCGAATGTCGCTGCAGCCGTGTATGCGAGGCAGCGGGAGGCGTGAGTCAGAGCCTTCATCGTCAGCAGCATGCGGCGCACGTCCGCGTGTCCGATGATGGCGCGTGGATGGCCCGCCGCGTCGTGACCCTGAATGCGCTCGCGCGCATGCGTGCGGGCCAGCTGGAGGGCGCGCTCAGCGAGCCCGATCGAGTGCACCCCGACGCCGAGCCGCATGAGGTTCATCATGCTGAACATGCAGGCGAGGCCCGCGTTCAGCTGTCCGATCAGCCAGCCGCGCGCTCCGGCGCCCTCCCCGAGAGCCATGACGCAGGTGGGGCTGGCGCGGATTCCGAGTTTGTGCTCGAGCGACACCGCCTGGATGTCGTTGGGCTGCAGGCCCTCGGCCGTCGGGATGCGCTTGGGCACGAGAAACAGTGAAATGCCCTTCAGTCCGGGCGGCGCATCCGGCGTGCGCGCCAGCACGAAGTGCACGATGTTGTCCGTGAAATCATGATCGCCCCAGGAAATGAACATCTTGCGCCCGTACAGCCGCCACGCATCCCCGTCCGCTTCGGCACGGGTGCGCAGCAAAGACAGGTCCGAGCCGGCCTGGGGCTCGGTCAGGCACATCGTGCCGGTCCATTCGCCGCGGGCGATGCGCGGGGCGTACCGCTCGATCAGGGCCGGAGCCGCATGCGCCCGCAGGATCTCCAGGGTGCCGACGGCGAGCTCCGGGCACATCGAGAACGCGAGATTCGCCGCCCCCCACATCTCGGTGACCGCTGAAGCAACCAGCATCGGCAGTTCCTGCCCGCCGTACTCGGCGGGCGCGCCCAGGGAAACCCAACCGTCCTCGCGGAACCTGCCGTAGGCCGCGGCGAATCCCGGCGGCGTGACCACTCCCTGCGGGTCGAGGCGCGACCCGGACCGGTCGCCCACCCGGTTGAGCGGCGAGAGCACTTCCGCGGCAAAGCGAGCGGCACTGTCCAGGATGGGCTCGGCAAGCTCGGTCAGCGTTTCGTCATAACCCTCGATTCCCCGTGCGCCGGCGGCGTCTGCCGCCTGGGACAGCGCGTTGCGCATGAGCAGCAGGGGAGCCTGGTAGGTGGGGGCCATGGGATGGAGACAGTGGATGAGTGCAAAAAGCCGGGTCCTGCAGCGCCAGCCCGGCGTGATCGCGTGTCGCGCGAGCAGCACATCTGCGCAGTCGATGCGCGCCGAGGTGGTGAATTTATTCATGTAACATAAGCAATGAGACTTCGCAACGCCGCGCCCGCGGCCCTGTCCGCCGTGACGGGGCCTCAGCGCGCGGCCCTGGCCGGGCCGGATGAGAGCGCAGCCGATGCGCCAGAATTTTCACCGCGGGGGTATCGTCCGCGGGCCATATCGCTCTAGACCTGATGTGCAGGGGCGGATTGGGACGATGACGTGAGCGGCGACGATCCTCACTGGCAGATGGCACAGCTCGTAGCCGAGCAGGAGGGGCGGCTGCACCGGTTCCTGCGCAGGCGCGTGCGCAACGCCGCGGATATCCCGGATCTCATCCAGGAGGTGTTTCTGCGGCTGCTTCGCGTTCCGCGCCAGGAGAGCATCCGCAGCCCCGAAGCCTACCTGTTCACCATCGCGAAGCATGTGGCGCAGCAGCACCGGCTCGAGACGGCTCCGACCCAGGATGCCGTGGCTCTCGATGACGT
Source organism: Pseudomonadota bacterium (assembly GCA_021850555.1). Next base: position 10,222 of record JAJZLX010000078.1, read on the forward strand.
CCTGGCGGAGCTGCGCTCGATCAGCGCCGTGGACCCGGCACTGGAAGTGACCGCCGAACAGTGCCTCGAGCGGCTGGAAGACACGCTGCGGCAGATGACGCCCAAAGCGCAGGCGACGTTTCTGCTGCACCGGCGCGATGGCCTGACCATCGAGCAGGTCAGCCGTCGCCTCGGCATCTCGCAGCCGATGGCGAAGAAGTACCTGGTGAAGACGCTCGTGCAGTTTCGCAAGCGTCTCAAAGAAGGCGAATAGGAGCGCGCGTGAGCGTTGAGAAGCGAAACGGGCCGAACGGGCAGATCGTCGTCGAAGCCGCGGAGTGGCTGGTGGAATTCCGCGCCGGCGACATCGATTCCGCCGGACGCAGGGATTTCGATGCCTGGCTGCGAGCCTCCCCCGAGCACATCCGCGCCTTCCTCGAAATGGCCCTGCTGTGGGACGAGAGCGGCCGCATCGACGCGCAGCGCCGGATCGACCTCGATGCGATCATTGCCCGCGCGCAAAGCGAGGCGGACGTCATCGCGCTCAGGCAGGCCGGGTTCGAGCCCGTCGTCGCGTCCATGGGAACGGCGCTCACGGAGCGGCAGTTGCGGGAGCTCGGGCGAATGACGAAGAAGCTCTTCCTCTGCTTCGACG
>JAJZLX010000116.1 GCA_021850555.1 Pseudomonadota bacterium
CGGCCGTCTCTTGCGGCTCCTGCACGTCGCCTTCCATGTACAGATAGCCGCAGACCTTTCGTTGTCTCTCCGGCAGTCTCGCGTTGTTCGGTTCTCGCATGTGTAGCGCTCCATTCGCCCCTCAGGATTTGAGGGGTCGTGCCATGATGCGCAACCGGCGCGGTGTTCTTATTGTTTTATTTTATCCTTTGGCGTCGCGGCAGTCAATGACGGCAGGTCGGTACGCGCGTATTTTATTTCGACGGCAGACTCCCTAGAGACTCTCAGGCCAACAGGCAGCGCGCGTGCTGCGGGGGTATGACATGAGAGAGATCGCGAGAGACGCCACACCCGCCACCATGGAGAGGGGGCTTCTGCACGAGATCTTTGCCGCCAGCGGCAACATCCACCTCACACCGGATGAACTGCAGATCATCTCGGCACCGCTGAACTCACCGCATCGGACCCGCGCCGTGCAGACCCTCTGCGAGCTGCTCGATCAGACGTCCATCGTCTTCCCCGGAACTCGGATGCACCTTCGCTTCGCCGTGCGTCAGCGGCCACTCGTCGGGCTCGCCTTCCCCGGCACACCGGCCCGCCCCCACGCCGTCTCCGCCCCTTGACCGGCCTGAAACCGGACATTTTTCAAAGGAGGTATGTCCGGAGGTCTGCATTTACGGCTCTTTACGGCACCAACCTCGCTGGCGTGGCCGAAAAATAGAACTTCGCAACTGGGAAAATGACAGCAGAAACGCGGGTACCCCCTTGTGGACACCGCGACGGTACTCACGAGATTCGTACCGCGAAGCCATCGTCTGGCACTCCACCTAAATTGCGTAGGAGTTCCTCGGCCATCGACAAAAGTTCAGTCTGCTCACCTGAATCGACGGCGTTAAGCAATCGGTGGGCGAATGCGTCTCCTTGCGCGAGATCCTTCAGCGAACGGTATGTCCATAGTAGCGATGTACTGCTCCAGGAGTGCCGCCACTGCAAAGTCGTACTCATCAACAACCCGACCAACTCAATCTGGCTCAGCCGGGATTCTCGCGCGTCCGCGCCGGAGCGCGCGTCGTTTAATACGCTCAGAATTGTGCGCCGAAGAAAATCGACGCCGGTCTGAGTAAGCTTATTGGGTCCTGCCTGACGAATTCGCAGGGCGTGATTCCGCAGCGGCCCGGCCACACTCAATTCGTCCTTGAGAGCAATCATGCCGAGCACCAAGTCGACGAACTTCGCGCTCTGCGCATGTGGCGCCATATCCAACAGCTGCACGAAGCGAAAGTACGGCATGAAATTCACGTCCAGCAGTCGATCATCACATGACGGACAGCGTAACAGTACGTTGTTGTGCGTACTCTCTCGACTTGCATACAGAACCAGGACGTCAATGTCCGACCCTGAATTGAAACAGTCCGTTAGTACGCTTCCGCCCACGCCGATAAAGTGGGTTCCTTGAAACCGTTCGGTAATGAGTTCCACGATTGGTATTTTCCATCGGGAAATCCGCTCACGCGCGATTTCAGGTAGTACTGGCCCGGCAGATTCTTGTCCTTGTTCTAGTCCGCTGCTCATTACGGCGCACTCCCGCTAATTGTAAGAACGATCGCCATTATACCCCGCGTTTCGCACACTGGCGAGATCGTTTGCGGCAATCTCACGCATGCGGAACAGGGCGGGAAGGTTACCCTGGAGCGTTGAGTCCGATCAGCTTCTGCGTCTGCCCCTCCCAGGCCCTCAGTAGTTTCCTGGCCTTGCGCCAGACGCCGACAGCCCATCATTGAGAAGCGCTTCGAGCAACGCAAGACCGTCCACAAACTCGCCCCGCGTTCCTGAAAACCCAGGGCGCATCGAGGTATTCTTCACCGTGTACTCCCTCGCGCTGCTGATCCAAACCTTGATTGAACGCAAACTACGCCGCGCAATGCAGCGCTAGCGCCTGAAGACCCTCCCGAACTATCCCGAGGAGCGCCGCCGTGCGCGCGACCACCGAACAGATCCTGCGTGTCTACGCTCACACCCAATACCATGCCCCACTTCGTCAGGGGGCGCATCGTGGAAGTCTTCGAGATCACCGTCACGCCCCTACAGCAGCAAGTGCTTGATTCGCTGAGAGGGCCGTCAACTGCTTTCCGCGGCTGACCACCTGCAGGAAATTCGCGCAAATCACGATCCTGATCTGCGGAAAATGCGGCACGGGAGTTTTGCGGACAAGCCGCCGCTCCCGAGCGTGAGCTGGCGGAGGAGTGGGCAGCGAAGCAACCCTGGGAGCCACGCACAACGCGGCGCGAACGGCAGATTCTGGTGCACTGGCTGCCTGCGCTCGGGAGTCTTGTCGCCTCGAGCCTTCTGGCCTGTGCTGCTTGAGATCGAGGCGAGCGGGCGTGGTTTCTCTCACCGCAGCGTGAGATTCCCGGAGCGGATGGCGCGGCAGGCGACGCGTGACTGGATCCGCATCGTGGATGTGATCTGGCGCGCATCGTCAAGGAGGGACAGGTCCGAATGGCAAGCGAAGAGCACGTCCGCGGCGCAGAGGCGGCTCAACGCGTGGGATACGATGCCGGATTACCGGGACGCCGCACGGGGCGTGCCTCAGTCCATCACGAAGGCGCGACAGCAGGACCGTGCCACCGTGCAGAAGGGGGACGAGCGGGGCGTCGGCAGGTAAGGTGGCGTTAAGACATAACAGTACCAAGTCATGCGCACACTTTGAGCTGTTTCAAGGGTTTCGGTCGTAGAAGGTGGTGCTGTTATTCGTTTACGGCTCCTAAGCGGGCGCTGTGCGGTCCGCATTTCACACCCGAGAACCACCCCCGCGGGACCACCCGAGCGCGCAAGGCGAGAGGGGTCGTAGATGTGCGCCTTGGCGGCACGGCGCCCGTCCCGCGTGGGTGGGCGCGTACTCGGAACTACGGTCCAGATCTGTGACGTGACGCCGGCAGTGGCGGCGAGGAGTTCTCGCACAGCACAAGCACCGGCGTCGGGTGAGAGCGTTCGCTCCGCTGGACGCGGTCCAGCCGAGCGTCATTGCCGAGGAATTGCCGAGGCGAGGACTGGGAGTCTTGTGTCTTCATGACGCATGGCGTTACACTGCAGCCAAAATCGCAAGTGATGCGAGCGTGACCGGAAGAAGGCCGGGGTGGAAGGACAAGGGGAGAGTCAGGGGCTTTTCAGGCGCGAAGCGCTGGGATCTCAGCGCCGCGCCGCTCTGGGCAGCATCCAAATCAACACCCCGCCAGCGTTCTGGGCCGTCAGTCTCCTCGCGGCCGCCTTTGTCGTTGCTGCCGGTGTGTATCTGTATTTCGGACACTACACCCGTCGAGCCACGGTAAGCGGGATGCTGGTGCCGGCGACCGGACTCGTGACGTTGAACGCGACCGATGCAGGCGATGTGCGGGCGGTGGACGTGCACCAGGGCGAGCGGGTCGTGGCGGGTGAGCGGCTCGCGAGCTTCGACAACCCGCTCGCGAGCGCCGCGCTCGGCAACACCCTCGCGTTCATCACCTCCGAGCTCGACACCGAGCGCAAAGGTCTCGAGCAGGATCTGACGACACAACGGGCACTCGCGGCGGGCCGGAGTGCGACGCTGCGCCAGAGCGTGGCGAGCCTGCGGGCGCAACTGGCGCAGATCGACGCGCAGTTGGTGCTGCAGCGGCAGGAGGCGGCGAACATGGAGGGGCTGCTGAAGAGCATCATGCCGCTGCGCAAACAGGGGATCGTTTCGGTCTACGACATGCAGCAGCAGCAGGCCGATACCTTCAACGCCGAACTGCAGGTCAAGGCATTGCGGCGCGAGCGGCTGAGTCTGGCGCAACAGCTCGCCCAGGCCCGCCAGCAGCTGGCGCAGGTTCCGCTCACCCTCGGGGCCGAGCAAAACGCCACCCGCAACAAGCTCGCGCAGCTCGAGCAGGCTCTCGCCCAGAATGAGGCGCGACGGGAGTGGGTGCTGCAGGCCCCGCGCGCGGGGATCGTCGCGACGGTGCTGATCAAGCCCGGGCAGGCGGTCACGGCCGGGGAGCCGCTGCTGACGGTGGTGCCGGCCGGATCGCCCCTCGAGGCACAGCTCCTGGTGCCGAGCTCGGCGGTTGGATTCGTGCGCGCGGGTCAGCGTGTGGTGCTGCGCTATCAAGCGTTTCCGTACCAGCAGTTCGGGCTGCACTTCGGCGAGGTCGCTCAAGTCTCGCGCAGCGCCTTGTCCCCGCAGGAAGTGGCGATGCTGGTCGGAGAGCGGGTCACGGCGCCGCTGTATCGGGTACTGGTGCGCTTGAATGCGCAATCCGTCGATGCCTATGGGAAGCCCGTTGCGCTGCGTCCCGGCATGGCATTGAGTGCGGACATTCTGTTCGATCGGCGGCGGCTGATCGAGTGGATCCTGGAGCCGATCGATGGGTTTGGCCGGCGGATGATGGTTGAGCCGGCGCTATCGGCGAGGGCTCGCACGTGAGCGCGACGTCCGCGGCGATGAAGGACGCGCTTGCGGGCCTGCGCTTACGCGGGGGCAAGCGCCTGCCGGTGATCCTGCAGACCGAGGCGGCCGAATGCGGCCTGGCGTGCCTCGCCATGGTGGCGAGCTACTACGGATATGAGATCGATCTGCCGGGGCTGCGACGTCAGGCGTCGATGTCCCTGAAAGGCGCCACACTCAAGCGGGTGATGGAGATTGCCGGGCAGCTGAAGCTCGATACCCGGCCGCTGCGGCTTGAGGTCGAGGAACTCCGTGAGCTGAAGACACCCTGCATCCTGCACTGGGATCTCAACCACTTGGTGGTCTTGAAGGAAGTGCGCGGCAAGGGCATCGTGATCCACGACCCGGCCCGGGGCGTGCAGCAGGTGTCGCTCGCCGAAGCCTCGAAGCATTTCACCGGGATCGCATTGGAGCTGTGGCCCTCGGCAAGCTTCAAGCGCGAGAAGGTGCGCGAGGCGGTATCGCTGCGCGCGCTCGCCGGGGAGGTGCATGGCGTCAAACGCGCGCTCACGCAGATCTTTCTGCTGGCGCTGGCCCTCGAGGCCCTCGTGCTGGCCGGACCGTTCTACATGCAGTGGGTGCTGGATCAGGTTTTCCCCAGCGCCGACCATCAACTGCTCACCGTGCTCGGCATCGGTTTTTTGCTGCTGACGGTATTCCAGGTGGCGGTGAGCGCCGTCCGTTCGTGGTGCATCACCTGGATCAGCGCGCTGGTGAGCGTGCAGTGGGTAAACAACCTGTTCGGGCATCTGCTGCGCCTGCCGCTCGAGTTCTTCGAGAAGCGGCACATGGGCGATGTGGTCTCGCGCTTCGGCTCGGTGCGGACCATCCAGCAGACCCTGACCACGCATTTCGTGGGGGCGGTGCTGGATGGGGTGATGTCGGTGCTGACGCTGGTGCTGATGGCCTTCTACAGCGTACCGCTGACGCTGCTGGTGGTGGGAGCGTTTGCGCTGTATGTGATTTTCCGCTGGGCGTTGTTCCGGCCGCTGCGGCGCACGACCGAGGATCAAATCGTGTACGCCGCGCGCCAGCAGAGCGATCTGCTGGAGTCGATCCGGGGCATCCAGGCCCTGAAGCTCGCCAATCAGCAGGATCAGCGCCGGGCCCGCTATGCGAACGCTCAGGTCGACACGACGAACCGGGAAATCGCGCTGCAGCGGCTGGGGATCGGCTTTACCGCGGGCAATGGGCTGATCTTCGGCCTCAGCCGGGTAGCGCTCATCTGGTGGGCGGCGGTGCTGGTGCTCAAGGGGCAGTTCAGCGCCGGGATGCTGGTGGCCTTCATCGCCTACGCCGGTCAGTTTACCGGTCGTGCCTCGGCGCTGATCGATCGGTGGAACGAGTTTCGGATGCTCGGGCTCCATGCCGAGCGGGTGGCGGACATCGCGCTCAGCTGTCCGGAGACCGATCTCGAGGGCGTGCATGCGGGATCCATTGAGGAGCCTCGCCTGGAGATGCGCAACCTCTCGTTCCGCTACGCCGAGGGCGAACCGTGGGTCATTGAGAACTTCAGTCTCACGATCGAGCCGGGAGAAACCGTGGCGATCGCCGCGCCCTCGGGCGCGGGTAAGACGACGCTCGCGAAGCTGGTCCTCGGGCTGCTGGAGCCGAATCAGGGTGAGATCCGCTTCGGCGGCATCGACATCCGCAGGCTCGGCCTCAAGTACTACCGGGGCCTGGTCGCCGCGGTGATGCAGGACGATCACCTGTTCGCGGGCTCCATTGCCGACAACATCAGCCTGTTCGATCCGGAGGCGACGTCGCAGAGGATAGAGGCGGCGGCTCAGCTGGCACAGATCCACCAGGAAATCGTCGCCATGCCCATGGGCTACGAGACGCTGGTGGGCGACATGGGATCGAGCCTCTCCGGCGGCCAGAAGCAGCGGGTGCTGCTCGCGCGCGCCCTGTATCGGAAGCCGAAGTTCCTGGTGCTGGATGAGGCGACGAGTCACCTCGATGTAGCCAAGGAGCGCGAGATCAACGCGCTCGTCAAGCGCCTGAAGATCACACGGATGGTGCTTGCACACCGGCCGGAGACTCTCGCTAGCGCTGATCGGGTGATCGTGCTTGGGAAAGGTAATGTCCAGACAATCGTCGTCGGGCCGGGAAGTGGGCGTCAATGAATCCGCGAGGTGCATGAGATTCCGGCGGCTGATGCCACGGAGCCTGTGATTTCAGCCCGAGCTGTTCCGTGCCACCATTCTGCAACTCTCACCTTGAGTGATGGTTGCAGAGTGAAGAAAGTGTTGGTGCGAAACGGCAAAACGGCTTCAACTCTGGTATGATTGAGTTGTAATACAACAATCCCACCAAAGAAAGAAGGAGCCGACTGGATGAAGCATAGCAAGGCTGAGGTCCATTGGTAACTCACGGCAAATCTGTTCTGAGGCGCCCTCTTTCGTGAAGAGCCGGATGGTCAAACCGGCGCGGTCGGGGCGACAGGTGCAGCGGGACGCGGACAGGGGGTTCTGCGAGCATTCTCGCTCATGAGCAGGTAATCGAAGACGGTGCGCACTTTGCGATTGAGGCGGCGGAGGGTTTCCGCGACGCGCCGGCCGGGCTTGGGCTGGATGAGCGCGACGGCGAAGCGGCGCAGACGCGAGACGTTCTGTGGACCGTGGCCGGTGCGGATGCGGATGCGATCCTCGTCGAAGTTCGAGTCGATGACATAGTGGCAGCGGTTGATCTCGAGCAGGCCGTGTGCCCCGCACAGAGTCGCGGCTGCGGCGATCGCCGGCACCATGTGCAGCGGATGGCGTCGGCCTTGGCCACGGCGTGGATCGGGGATCTGGCGGAAAAACTCGGGCAGGGAGCACATTTGTTCTGCGCTGAGCATGAGCTTGGGGACTCCTCGAGTGAAAGGGGCCGGCAGATCGGCTGCCGACAATATAGCGCGGGCCTGCGGGCAAAGCGGGCGCAGCAACACGGTCTTGGGCGAGTCGGTCGTGGCGCTCTAGCCGCCCTGGCGGGCGGTATCCGCGGGTGCAGCCGACCTCGCTCCAGTTGGAGGTGCGGTAGAGCGTGCCGCGGTGTCGTCGCGGATCGACGGAGGTCGCGAGAATAAAGAATCGGATGCCCAAACGCCTCGAGCCAATCGGCGCTCACCCGTCGCTTGCACAGAGCGAGGATGTGCGAGGCGAGGTTCGGACGATGCCAGTCGGGCAAAACGTAATATTGGGAGTAGTTGGCCAGCAAGGTGCAAACGCGCGTACTGCTGCCGAGAGTTCCAGCCAATCCAGCGGGTCCCGCGCGGCAATCTTCGATGCGGCTGTGGAAAAGCTCGGCAGCGCCACCCACCCCTGGCGCCAAGTCGCCACGTACCACAGCGTCTCGCCAATCTTCCCCAGTGCCCCGAGGTAATGGTGCCCCTGCAATCACAGCTCCTGGAAGCGTCCGCTTTCCTCCGGTCGCACCCGCCGCACCTGGGGATGGCCTTGACCACCACATCACCCCGTGCCCATCACCTCCGCCACTGGGTGACCCTTATACGGCCTCGCGGCGGGAATATTCAGCCCGGGTAGAGCCGCCTTTATCGATCAGGCCCTTGGCTGCAAGGCTGATTCAGCCTGATTTGGAAACCGCTCAGTATTGACAGGTAATCTATCTTAATTGTAGATTAAGGATGCTTTAGGGGCTTTTAAGCACGTATTTTTTTGGCCAACCGAAATAGGGGAACCTCAATGCGTGAACTCACCTTTGAAGAAATCAACCTAGTATCTAGCGGTCTGACCTGGACTGAAGTCGCAGCAGGGCTTACCGTTGCATCGGCAGGGATGGCGGTGGGCGGTTATTGGACAGGTGGAGTAACGCCTGTTGGCAGCTTCTTGCTTGCTGGAGCGGCAATCACGGGTTTGACTGCGGCCGGTATTAATTTCGCGATGAGCTTGGGTTACCTCAGTCGTTCGTGATGATGAAGGAGACAAGCGACGCCTCGTGAATTTTGCGGATGGGCCTAAAACCTCGAGCCAACGGTCCTCATTTCTTGGAGCGATGCGTATGAATCGATGGCTATTACTTTACTCTATGGTCGTCTTCACAGCGGTCGTGGTCGCTTATATCATCAGATTTACCGCGCCTCCGCGTTGGCAGCAAGCGCTTCTGCAGCTGATGCTCAGACTCTTGACCTTGTCATTTGGGGTGTTTGGTGCCACGTATGTTGCTGCGGGAATGCCAGCGCTTGGCTGGCTGCTGATCGCTGCTGCGACAATCGGCAGTGTCCTTGTGCCTCTGAGGCCGAACGCTGATCGGAAGGTCTTGCATAGCGGCCTCACATGAGACTCCGAGAGACGTACGCTCTCGGTTGCGGCATTGATTACGGCGAGGAGCTCTCTCCGTCGGAAACGTGAGTGCATCGTTTGCGGGTGGAAAGTAGACTGGGGGTGCAATTCCCCCCGGTCAACTCTCCACGTCGAAGATTACAATCCATCTGTCCGCGTGGACAGTCTTTCCGGGGCAGCGCTGAAAGTGAACAAGACCCGCACGGTGAAGGTGTCGCTCGATGCGCAGGGCGAGGTGCAATTCAAGCTCAATGCCCGCCTACCAAAGCGCTGGCGCAACCCCTCCCCTGAGACGATTCTCAAGGCACGCAAGGCCGCCGGGCTGACCCAGGAGGCCGCGGCCGAGAAGTGTCTCTCGGCACTTCGCTCCTGGCAGGATTGGGAGTACGGAAAGCGCCGCATGCACCCAGCGATCTGGCAGGTGTTCCAGAATGCCACGGCGTCGGAACAAGCTGCCGTCGGCACGAAGCGCTCGAAGTCCCTTGTGCGTCAGGGCCGAGCGGATCGGGCGCACCAAAGCACCCGGGTGTAACCCCCGACTTCCGGCGGCATTCCCCTATCTGGGGATTCCCGCGGGACCAGGCCGACGCGGATTTGAGTGTGTGGCGGCCTTCATTGCGCTCGCAGGCCACCCGTGATGTTCGACGAGCGCCCGGAGGAACGTCCGGAAGATTGCCGGGGGCATCCGCTCACGTCCCGACTCCCAGCCCCGCCACTCCTTGAGCGTCGAGAGGCAAAGCTTCGCAGCCTTGCTCGGGCTCAGGCCGGACTGGCGCCGGAGTTCCTTCAGGACCTGCGGCATCTCCTCGCGTGAGGGGGGCGTGTGCTTTGCCGCTCCGGGGTGGTGATTCTCGGCGATGTAGCGCTGGTGCATGAGGAAGGGAAGCATTCCGGCGCTGTTTGGCTTTCGCATGTGCAAATCTCCCTTCGCCTCTCAGGACTTGAGGGGTCGTGCCATGATGCGCAACCGGCGCGTTGTTCTTATTGTTTTATTTTATCCTTTGGCGTCGCGGCAGTCAATGACGGCAGGTCGGTACGCGCGTATTTTATTTCGACGGCAGGTTCCCTAGAGACTCTCAGACCAACAGGCAGCGCGCGTGCTGCGGGGGTATGACATGAGAGAGATCGCGAGAGACGCCACATCCGCCACCATGGAGAGGGGAGCTGTGGGCCGTAACGAGTGGGAGCAGGGCACGTTTCGAATCCCGGCCAACCGCTGGACGAGCTTCAAGGGGGCGCTACGACTGGCCTACAACGAGGGGCTGGCGGCGGATCTGGTGCTCGCCGAACAGGTGCTCACGAAGGTCAAGGCCGATCACAAACGCCGTCGCAACGTCGATTGGCGCGCGGCGCTCACCCAGGAGATCGATGCGCAGGATCCGCGCTCCGGCGGCGGTGGCACGTTCCGGCCAAACTACCGGTTCGGCGTGCTCGGCTCGGCGGCAGTTATCGCCAAAGCGTGCACGGGGCTTGTCGATGGGCGCGGCAAGCTTCGGTCGCTGAAGAAAAAGGACTTTCCGCGGGCGACCAACAAGACGACCACGTTCGATGCCGACACTGGGACGATTTCCCTACACGATCCGGATCGCACCGTGGTCTGGAATGTCCCGGGCGGGGACTACGCCTGCGAACGGGCGCGCTCGAGCCACATGGCCCGCACGCTCTTTCGGCTCCTCGATGGGATCGCTTGGTCGCGCGGCACTGGCGGGTACATCGTTGGCGACGACGGGAACAACCGAGCGAATTCGCCGGCCGACGTCGGCGAGGGTGTGAACCTGTTGAAAACGCCCTACTACGGGCCGGTCGGGAAGAGGGAAGCTGAGTCTCGGGGGCAGCGCAGATCGCGCTGAGAGAGGCCCGCCAGGACGCCCGGCAGAGTCCGGCGCGCCATCGATGAGCTCGACCAGGCAGGCGGGGTCGCCCGCGCGCAGCCGCAGTGGCTTTTCGCTTTGAGCAACTGGCACCGCCGCGGGGATTTCCTCGCGGCGGTCTTTCGTGTGTGCACCGGCGAATAAAACCCCAGGGCGAACGCCGCCCCGGGGGTGATCGAGTCAGATCGGGATCTCGAGGAGCAGCTCCTCGACGTTCACGACAGCTTCGAGGGCGTCGTGCACCCGCGAGTCCCGGGCAA
>JAJZLX010000772.1 GCA_021850555.1 Pseudomonadota bacterium
ATGATGGTGGGATCGCCCGTGCCCGCATACACGACGTCCGGATCGGAGGGTGCCACGGCGATCGCCCCGATACTGTCGACCTGCTTGATGTGATCGAAGATCGGAGACCAGGTGACCCCGGCGCTGGTGCTCTTCCAGATGCCGCCCTCGGGCGTGCCTACGTAGTACACACCGGGCTCGCCGATGACGCCGGTGACCGCGGCGGCGCGGCCGCCGTGAAATGGACCGACGTTGCGCCACTTCAGACCGGCATAGGCCGCGGGGTTCACGCCCGTGGCGGCGCTCGCCGGCAGGGCCGATGCCAGGCTGGCGACAATCGCCACTGCCCAAGACACGATGCGGAAAGATTTCGTCATGGTCAAGCAAGCCTCCACGAGGATTCGCGGCTCGGGATGAGGGGAATGTGAGCGGATGCGGCGACCCCTCCCGCGGTAATCGTTGAGGGTGCCGATTCGGCTGACGGCGTTGGTATAATTGGCGCGGTAGGCTATACCCGGTGAGCACCCGATGCAAATGCCGGTACGGGCACCACGGCCGGTGGATGTTCCGGACCGTCGCGCCCAGCACAGCGGTTGCCGCTCGGCCTTCCTGCGGGCCTGTGGATCGATGCCAAAGGCAACCTTACCCGCCTCGATCTTCGCCAACTCACGGGCGCCATTGGCCGACACGTTCCCATGCGTCCCCACCCTGTACCTATTGCGCCTCCCCGCCAGCCGGTAGCTCAGGTAATAGACCTTGACCGCGGTCGGCTGGACACGCACTAGGAAACCCTTGATGCCGCTGTCAGGCATGTCGTAGGGCCGAGCGCACGGCTTGAGGTCATCCACGACGCGCTTGGCGAGCTTGCGCGGCACAGCCCCCCTCGAGCCGTCACTGCAGCCGCTCAAGCAACTGCGCCACTGACAAGGCCGCCACTCCCGGTAGCAGTGCGGTACCGGCCTGCGCCCCACCCGTCCCGCCGTGAACTACTATCGATCGGGCTTTGTAGCGTCGTATTGAGTCCGCAAGCCGCTGAAGCGGCCGCGCCATCGACGGCAGCGGAGTCTTTGATGCTTTTGCTTCGATCAAAGCCAGACCCTCGGGTCCCTGCGGAACGATCAGGTCGACCTCGAGCCCTTGCTGGTCCCGAAAGTAATACAGCTGCACCCGGCCCCCGCCATTGACCTGGCGCTTCGCGATCTCCGCTGCCACAAACCCTTCAAAGAGGCATCCGTAAAGAGCAGAACGCCGCAATGCCGTGACACTCGTGATCCCAAGTAAATGGCACGCAAGGCCCGAATCAACGAAAAACAGCTTCGGCGTTTTCACCAGACGCTTGCCGAAATTCTCGTAGAACGGCGGCACAAGCAGGATCTGACCGGTGATTTCGAGCGCATTCAGCCACTCGGTAATAGTAGGAACCGAAACGCCGAGGGGTCCAGCCAGCTCCGTCTTGTTGAGCAGAGTGCCACACCTTGATGCAAGCAGCGCGAGAAATCGCCGATAGGTCGCAAGATCGCGCACGGCGGTGATCGCGCGGATATCTCGCTCGAGATACGTTTGCACGTAGGAGCGAAACCATAATTCCGCGGCAGAGGGGCGTGTCAGGACTCCTGGATAGCCGCCTCGAAGTACGCTTACTTTGGGTGACTCCGTGGTCGACAGCGGCAACAGCTGCAATACGGCAGCGCGACCGGCCATCGATTCGGCCACGCCATGCATGAGGGGGGCTTCCTGGGAACCGGTCAGTAACCATTGGCCCCGGCGGCTCGGGGCGCTGTCGATCCGAGTACGAATGTAGTTGAGAAGTTCGGGGGTATTCTGGATTTCATCCAGTATGACCGGCGTCGTCAGTTCCTCGAGAAAACCGCGAGGGTCGGCACGTACGCGGGCAATGACATCGAGGTCTTCCAGCAATACGTAAGAGGATCGCGGAAAGAGCTTCCTCAGCAAGGTCGTCTTGCCGCACTGTCGCGGACCGGTCAAGAGCAGCGCCGGGAAGCCTCGAGCGGCCTTCTCAACCTGCGTCTCCAGCATTCTCCGGATGTACGACATCTTGAGAATTCTAAGCTATAACTTTAGAATTCTCAAATTCGAGCACGACCAACCGGAATCGCTGCCGCCAGCACCGGCCTCCACTCACCGTGCGCGTGACCGCAGAATCAGCGCAAATCGCCTCACCCCGAGGAGTCCAGGGAAGGCTGCCGAGCGCTGCGCAGCGCTCCTCGGACAACGACGTCAGCGGCGAGATGTCCCGTGTCGCCACTCGTACGCCTGTGGGTCCGGGCTTCATGAATCGATGGCTGCCTCGCAAAGCCTCGCAATCACCCGGCTACCTTCGCGAGCCTGATCTTCATCGGATGGGGCGAACTCGGTCACGGAAAAGCCGACTACTTCGGCCTGGCGGGCAATACAACCGATCAAGTCGACCGCTTCTTGCACCCCGAGCCCGCCGTCAGGATATGCCACGTAAGGGAATTGGCGCGGATCGAGCACATCCAAATCGAAGTGGACATGAACGGGCCCGTCGATGGGAGCCCGCGGATCCAGCACCTTCAGCTCCAGTTCGCGTTGCAGCGCCCAATCGCCGTCGTCGCCGACCCGGATGCCGAAATAATTGAAGCGGGCCGGATCGACCGGCACACCAAGAAAGGATCGCATCGGCTCGGGTGCGCGACCCAGGATCGCGCTCACCGGCATGCCATGGAAGTTGCCGCTGGGGGAAGTCGCGGGCGTATTCGCATCGAGATGGGCGTCTACCCAGATCACGCGCAGACCCGGGTGCATACCGTTCAGATAGCCGATTACCGCGACATCAACGGCGCAATCGCCGCCGGCTGTCAGCACACGCCGCGCACCGGATCCCGCGAGAATGGCTTGGGCGCTGCGGAACTGCGCAAAGATCGCGTCCCAACGCCTGACGCCGTAGCCATCATTCGCATCGTTGTCCGCGGGCGGCACCCGCAGCAGCGGCGCGTATTGTCCGCAAACCGCAGCCGCCGCCGCGCCGCCGCGAGGGAGGTTCTCGTGCCGGCCCGACCCTTGCCATTGCGGGTAGGCGAGGCTGAGATCGAACGGCTTCCGGGACGATTGCATCTACCGCGCTCTCCATTCCGATCGCCACTTTTCAATGATGCCATGGTCTCGGCACCGTCGGCATGTCCGCTTCCGGATCGAGAGGGTGCGTTCCCGTGCTCCCTCACCCGTGCCCCACAAGTACTGCGGGAACCGGGCAAATCTGCTCAGCCGGACCATTCCGCTGAAGGCTGCCGAGTCCCGCTCGGCTTCAGGTGGCGCATTGAGAAACCAGGCATTTCACCGAAGGACTGCTCGCTGCTTACCGCATCGCGGTTTCGCGCCCCGGCCCCCGATCTCCCACGGATTCACCACCGGCGTGCCGCCACCTGGGACTGTCACTTCCATTGCGGATCGCCCGCCGGGCATGCCCTGCGCGCTCCGCAGCGATTTCACCGCATCGAAGAAATCATTGACATGCCCGCAAGGCAATTTGGCAGAAGTCTGTTGCGCTAATTCCCCTGCAGGCCAGGCCTCGGCAAAAGACTCCAGAGACGCCGATCCGGACCCGTCCGCATCACCTCATGCGTCCCTGCACTCGCAGCGCAGGAACAGCGCCAATCGCCTCGCCCGAGCCCATCGATGCACCGGCGTGGCCCGTTCTCCTTATGTCCCACCGCAGGCTCTCCACCTGGGCCACGAAGACCCCTGCCGCTTCCCGGGGAAACCGGCGGCCAACCGTCCTTCCCTGCCGCATGCTATACTTTCGAAGTCAGTGTCCCATCACGCCTGCCACACATCCATCTCAAGGCGAGCTTCGTGGACCCAATCTGGCCCGCGGAGATTTAATGAAGATTCCCAAAGGTTTGCAGCCGTTGGTCGACGACGGCGTCATCGATGAGGTCGTCCGCTCCCTAAAGAGCGGCAAGGAAGCGACCGTCTACCTGGTGCGCTCCGGGGAGCAACTCCGCTGCGCAAAAGTCTACCGGGACATGGCACAGCGGAGCTTCCAAAGGCGCGCCCAGTACCAGGAGGGGCGCAAAGTCCGCGGCAGCCGCGAAACCCGCGCCATGAGCCGCAGCACGCGCTTCGGCCGCAGGGAGCAGGAGCATGAGTGGAAGAACGCCGAGGTCGATGCCCTCTACCGGCTCGCGGCGGCCGATGTGCGGGTCCCGCGACCCATCGGATATTTCAACGACGTGCTGATCATGGAGTTGGTCACGGACGGATTGGGAAATCCGGCGCCGCGGCTGAGCGAGGTGGCACTGACGGCGGAAGTCGCTCTCGACTATCACGACTTTCTGATACGGCAAATCGTCCGCATGCTGAGCCTCGGGCTTATCCATGGGGACCTCTCGGAATTCAACATCCTGCTCGCACCGGAAGGACCTGTCATCATCGATCTGCCCCAGGTGGTCAACGCCGCCGGCAACAACGCCGCTTTCGCGATGCTCGAGCGCGACGTCAACAACGTCCGCTCCGCGCTCGGCCGGTTCGCACCGCAATTGCTGCAGACCGGGTTCGCGAGGGAAATATGGGCGCTGTACGAGCAAGGCGAGCTGCATCCGGACGTCCCCCTGACGGGCGCGGTCGGTCCCGACGAGGCGCCGGCCAATGCCGGCGACGTTCTGCAAGTGATCGATGACGCGCGCGAAGAGGCGATCCGCCGCCGTCTCGGCCGCAGCGAAGATGCGGAGTACCCCACATGAGCGATGAACAAAAAACCCCCACCTTTCGCGAGCTCGGCCTGAGCGAGCCGATTCTGGAAGCGCTGACGGCGGTAGGCTACGAAATGCCCTCCCCGATCCAGGCGCAGACCATTCCGCTGCTCATGTCCGGGTCCGACCTGCTCGGGCAGGCACAGACCGGCACCGGCAAGACGGCGGCGTTCGCGCTGCCGGTCCTGACGGGGATCGACCTGCAGCTGACCCACCCGCAAGCCCTCGTGCTCGTCCCGACCCGCGAGCTCGCCATCCAGGTGTCGGAAGCCTTTCAGCGCTATTCCACGCATCTGAAAGGCTTTCACGTCCTGCCTATCTATGGCGGTCAGAGCTATGTTCCGCAGCTCAAGGGCCTGAAGCGCGGCGCGCATGTGATCGTCGGCACGCCCGGGCGAGTCATGGACCACATGAAGCGCGGTGCGTTGAAGCTCGACACCGTGAGATTCATCGTGCTCGATGAAGGCGACGAAATGCTGCAAATGGGCTTCGTCGATGCGATCGAATGGGTATTGGAGCAGGCGCCGGCGCAGCGGCAGATCGCCCTGTTCTCGGCCACGCTCCCCGCGCAAATACGCCGCATCGCGCACAAGCACATGCGGGAGCCCGCACAGATCACGATCCAGAATCGCGCGAGCACGGTGCCGAAAATCCGCCAGCGTTACTGGCTCGTGAACGGCCTGCACAAGCTCGATGCGCTCACGAGACTCCTCGAAGTGGAGCGCTTCGAAGCCATGCTGATTTTCGTGCGCACGAAGCTCGAGACGGCCGAGCTCGCCGAACGGCTCGAGGCGCGCGGTTTCAACGTTGCCGCACTGCACGGGGACATCCCACAACAGCAGCGCGAGCGCACGATCGCCCGTCTCAAGACAGGACAAGTCGACATCGTGGTAGCCACCGATGTCGCCGCCCGGGGACTCGATGTCGAACGGATCTCCCACGTCGTCAACTTCGACATCCCGTACGATTCCCAGACCTACGTTCACCGCATCGGCCGCACCGGCCGGGCCGGGCGCAGCGGAGAGGCGATTTTGTTCGTCGCGCCGCGTGAGCGAAACATGCTGCGCATCATCGAGCGCGCGACCAGGCAGCCCATCGAGCAGATGCGACTGCCCAGCGTCGCGGACGTCAACGAGCAACGCATCGCAAAATTCAAGGAATCCCTCGTCAACAGGGTGCAAAGCGGCGAAGGCACGGTATTCCAGCCGCTCATCGAGCAGATCGAGCGTGAGCAGAACATCCCCGCGGTCGAGATTGCCGCGGCGCTCGCCAGCCTGCTTCAAGGCCAGACCCCATTCCTGTTGACGCCCAAACCTGGCGCCTCTCACCAGGAAGAATCGCCGCCGGACGGGCCCCGCGACGAACCGGGAGGTGAGACGGGCAACGGCGCAAGGGATGGCGGACCGAGGCCCGAGCCACGGGCGCATCGCGGCTCCAAGCGGGGCCCGCGGCTCGACACGTACCGCATCGAAGTCGGCCATGCGCACGGCGTCCAGCCCGGAAACATTGTCGGCGCCATCGCGAACGAGGCGGGCCTCGACGGCCGCGACATCGGACACATCGACATCCGAGACGATCACAGCTTCGTGGACCTTCCAGTGGGCATGCCGGAGGAGATTTTCGACAATCTCAAGGCCGTACGGGTGCGCGGGGTCGAATTGCGCATCAGCCGTGTCGACTCCAAGCCCGAACGTTCAGAGCGGCGTCCGCGACCCCACGGCTCTGGTCACGCCCCGAAGCACAAAGGGAAGGTGCCGCGGCAGGGCCACCCGGGGAAACATCGCGGCAAGCCTTCTCACCGATAGCGCGAGCCGGCTGTCCCTTGCGCAGCCGGCCTGGTGTGACGGGCAGCGGCTCCCTTCGGCCGCCCGCGCTCTATCGGCATGCGGCCACTGTGCGCCCGTGACGGCCGTGCAGGCTCGCCGCGCCGGCAAAGCAGGCGAGACTGGCCAGGACGCCGAAGCACACCAGCCAGATCACGATTACCTGATGACCGGGCCCGATGAGAACGGCCGCAACGGCCGGTCCCACGGCGGCACCGGCGGAATGAAAGGCAGGCGCCGCGGCCACCCCGACACCCGTATCGTCCACGGCGTTGACGACGGAGTATTGATAAGTCAAGGAAAGATTCCATGCAATGTTGTAAAGCACCGCTGACAGCCCGAAGGCGAGGAGGGCGACCTTGCCGAGCAGCAGCAACGCGGCGCACACGCTGAGCAGCGCCGACCACGCGATCCAGGGCAGCCGGCCGCGGCGCTCACCCATCCACGAAGCGAGCAGCGCGCCCAGGATCCCGACACCGACTCCAACCGAGAGTGCGTAGGCGACGGATTGCGGCGTCAGCCCCGATGCGGTACCGATCAGCTCGACATAGGTCCAATAGCATCCGACGTTGAAGAAAAAGAGAAAGCAGCCGCAAAGAGCCAGCACCGTCGCAGGCGTAACGTGCCTGATGTGCGCGCGCGCGGCGGCCAGCGAACGGCCATTGGCGGGAATCATCCGCACCAGCGCCGATGCCGCCACCGCCAACAGCGCAAACGCCGCCAGCAGTCCGTCGAGACCAGCGGCGCGCAGCACCCACGGACCGGCCGCCAGCCCCACGACCTGGAATGCGACCTGGGTCGCGACCGCGTACCCGAAGCTTCGGTCCGGCCTGCTGCCATCCGACAGCATCGTCAGCGCCAGCGAATAGAGCGAGCCGCCGCTGATTCCCGCGAGAAACTCGGCCGGGAAGAACACCGCTGCGCGATGCCACGTCATCGCCACAACGTTCGCCAGCGCGATGCCCGCCAAGGTAACGTAGGCGGCGCGCCGCCAGCTGACCTTTCGCACCCAGAACGTCGCCCCCAGGGCGCTCAGCATCGACCCTGCCGCGGTCACGGCCGAGAGCCACCCGACCAGCCGTTCCGAGAAATGCAGGGTCGTGACGACCCCTTCCACGAGCTGGGGCAGCACCAGGAAGCCCGCCATGGACACGAAACTGAAAACCACGGCGGTGGCGATCACCTCCGGCCTATCGAGCAAAGACTTGTCTTCGGCTTCCTGCTGCGGCATCTGGGTCGGATTCACGGCTTACTGGTAGTTGTAGGTCACCGTCACCCCCACCGTACGCGGGCGCCAAGTGTAATCATAATAGAACGGCACGCTGGCCAGATCCTGGGTCACATAGAGCAACGGATGGGTATTGGTGAGATTCTGACCGTATAGCGACACGTCGAAGCCATCGAATACCACCCCGGCCCGCGCCCACAGCCATCGCGTCGCCGGCTGCAGCGGAATATTGGGGTCATAGCTGATGTCGGCCGGATCCTGAACGACGGTCGGACTGCGCTGCGCGGTGGTCATCTGCCAGCCGAGGAGGACGTAAGGCCTGAATTTCCCCGCCACCGGCAGATCGTACTTGGCGGAAGCCGCAACCAGCCACGGATTGATCGGCAAGTGATCGCCGCTCGTGACCACGTTGGCACTGGCCCCCGCAATGGTCTGGCGATACAGCGCATCGGTGTATCCGGCGGCGATTTCCAGGCTCAGCGATCTTATCGGCCGTGCGCGGATATCGATATCACCGCCCCGACTCTCGGCCGAGCCGAGATTGGCGGTATATTGGAAGCCGCACAAGGGCAGGTAGACGTTCTGCTGGATCCCGTTCCAGTTGATGCGGTAAACGCTGGCGTCAACCGCCAACCGGCCCTGCCAGAGCAAGGTCTTGGCGCCCAGCTCATAGCTCCACAGCGAATCGGGCCCGTACCGGCTGGGCACGCCGTTGGCGTGCCCGAGCGCCGCCAGCTCCCCGTCGCACACCGCCGGCAGCGGCGCATTGATACCGCCGATCCTGAAGCCTTTGGCCACGGACGCGTACAGCATGGTGTTTGAATTTGGCTGGTAGCTCAACGCGAACTTCGGCGTCGTCGGCCGCTCGCTCGAGGAGGCATTGCTCGTCACAGGAGGACCGAGTATGTCGACAGGGTAGGCGTAGTGAGCCCGGCCGGTGAACCTGTCGTCCTCGACTCGCACGCCCGCGGTGAGCTTCCACCCCTTTGCGATGCGGTAACTCACCTGGCCAAACAGCGCATATTGGGTGTCGATGGCCATGAACGGCGACTGCACGTAGGAATACACGCCATCCACGAGCGGACCGGTGTAATAGCCCGCTTCGGACAGAACATCTTGCGGCAGCGTCGGATCGTAGACGAACTGCGTCGTATTCTCTCTCTGGTGCTCGTACCAGAACCCCGCCAGCCAGTGCAGGGGCGATTTGGCCGCGGTCGATTGCAGGCGCAGCTCCTGGTACACGTTGCGCTGCGTGTCCGTGAAATATCCCAATGCCACGTGTCCGGGCGGCGCATACGGTTGGCCCGTATAGATGATGCGATTGAACTCGGTGTAATCGACCCGCGCGCTCTGGTTGCGCGAAAAATATGCCGTATCGGAGATGAGCTTCGCCGCCCCGCCCAGGATATTGTTCCATTCGATGCGCACCGACGGCAGCACCCACGGATCACGGCTCCTGTTGTTCACGAGGTTGCCGTTGCGGAATATTCCCGCGGAGATGTTCGACAGGGTGCTCCAACTTTCCGGCGTATCGTTCAGATAGAGGTCCTGGAAATAGATCGACGGAGTGATCCTCAGATTCCGGGTCGGCGCGTACGTCAACGCGCCTTGCAGGACGTAAACGTGCTGCCAGTTCGAGTTTCTCTGTATCACGTTGCCGGTGCGGTAATTGACCCGGTTGACCCAGCCGCCGGAGCGCCGGTAGGAGGCGCTCACCCGATACCCGAGCTTGCCCTTGATGATCGGGCCGCCGGCGGCCGCGCCCAGCTCGTAGCTCGGCCCGCCGCCGTCCGTATAGGCGCCCTCTGCCAGGGAGTATGCGGAGAACTTGTGCAGGCTCGGCTGAACGGTGATGAAGCGGATTGCCCCTCCCTCGGAACCGGCGCCGAACAGTGTTCCCTGGGGTCCGCGCAGCACCTCGACACGAGCCAGGTCGAACAGCGCCGGATACGCATCGAGCGTGCCGAACTGCAGCTGGGGACCCTGAATGGGAATGTCGTCGAGGTAGATCCCGGTCGTCTGCGCGCCCGCCGAGGACTGAATGCCTCTGATGGCGATCTGCGAGTCCTCGCCGTTGAGCAACCCGCCTGTTCGCTGGAAGTTCACCCCCGGAGTGAGCCTTGCCAGATCATCGATGCTGCGCACCCCCGCCGCATCGAGCTGCGTCTTGCTGAATGCCTGGATACTCATCGGAACGTCCTGCAGCGGTTCCCTGCGCAGCTCCGCGGTGACGATGATCTCCTTCAGCATCGAGGGGGGAGCGGCAGGGGGCGCCGTCCCGGCAGCCGGCTGCGCTGATCGCGCCGCGACTGCCCTGGGAAGAGCGGCCCGGGCAGCCGCCTGCCAGCAAGCAGGCAGCAGGATTGTCAGGCAGGCAGCCTTCAGGATTGATCGGTGCATCGTGCCCCCCCGGGGATCATGTGTTGTACGTTGGACGATTGTGAGGAAGGCGCCCGCTCATTCTTGGGTCCAGTTGTCCATGGGATTTGGGTCCAGACGGGCGAATCTCGCGGTCAACCGTCCTCGCGGGCGGACGGATACCTCAAGGGCCCGTACCGGCCCAGCGCGACGGACGGAGCGGCGCCCGCCCCGTAGGCGGGGAAAAGCACACCGCTGTCACGGAAGCTCTTGAGGGTCTGTCCGAGTCGATGCCAGCCGGACTCCCGGGTACGCCGCACATAATCCAGATCGATCTCGAGCGCCCAGACGTCGCGTCCCTCGCCCGCCTGGTACAGGATCTCTCCTCCCGGACCGCAGACGATGGATCGGCCGTTGCCGAGCTGGCCTGCAACGCAAACGTCGAAGAAATAGCACTGATTGATTGCGGCGCTGGCGCGCGCGATCGCAAGCTCTGCGCCGCGATCAATGGTGTTGGTCATGGTCGGATGCAGAATGACCTCCGCGCCCAGCCAGCACAGGGAACGGGTCGTTTCCGGAAACCACATGTCGTAGCAGATCGAGACCCCGAATCGCCCCACCTGCGGGACGTCGAAGACACAGAACTCCCGTCCGGGCTCGACCCCCCGCTCGTATGGCAGGAACGGGAAGAGCTTGCGGCATCTGCTCACCACGCTCCCGTCCGGCGCGATGACCGGCGCGGTGTTGAAGACCTGCCCCCCGCAGCGCTCGTAGAGGCTCCCGGGCAGCAGCCAGATCTTGTGACGTCGCGCCGTTGCCCGCAGCCGCTCTTCGGCCGGACCCGGCAGGGGCTGTGCGCAAGCGACCGAGGCGCCGAAGCTCGCGAGCTCTCCGATGACCACCATCTGCACCCACGGCAGGCGCGCACAGACTGCGGCGATCTCCGCTTCGATATGGTCCAGATTGTCGCCCTCGGCGAGCGGCAACTGCAGTCCTGCGATGCCAAATGTACCCATTCCCGATCTCCAGGTTGGAAGATGATGACGTTAGCGGGTCCACGCGACGGCGGTGGTGCCAGCCGTGGCCAGCGGGTGGGGCCAGGATCACCGCCACGGCCTTCAGGCCGGCTTTCCAGTCGGCCGCCGCAGCGGTCCGTCCGCGATCAGTGCGGTATCGGCCAGCAGTCCGTCGTTGCCGTACCAGCGCATCTGCCGGCCCTCCACCACGATGCAGAACCCGGTGCGCTCGCCGTACACCCAGTTGTGCCATTGGCGATACCAGCGCCCCCCCTCGATCCACCAGCGCCCGCGGTCACAGTCCTCGTCATGATGTCCCGCTCGCCCCACGAGGGTTCCATCCGCATGAACCTCGATCGTGCAGGGATCGCCGTACACCGTGGTGTAGAGCAGCACCGCTCCGGGCATCGTTCGATGCAGCTCGCAGTCCGCGAGCGGAGCGAGGGTGTCCTCGCTCAAGCTCCGCGGCATCTGCGCCGGCTCCCGGCGCAGCAGACTCGCCAGCAGCTGCACGCCCGCCCGGATGCGTCCGGATTCGATGCCGGACACGCCCATCCGGAACACATTCCCGCGCAGGTCCGGTCCGGGCTCGATCAGTATCCCGCGCGCGGCGGCCTTGGCCACGAACTCCCCGGCATCGAGACCCTTGGCGCCTCGGACCCAATACGCACTGGCGCCGGGCGATGCCTCGATCACCACGCTCTTGCGCATGTAGTAATTGAGGGCGTCCCTCAGTTCCATGCGGCGCTCCTGGAGGACTTTGGAGGTCCGCGACAGCACGGCGGCGTAGTGGCCCAGCCCGATGAAATGTCCCCATGCGCGCTGATTGGCAATGGGCACGGCAAGTCCGAGCTGATGGCGCAGCTGGCGCAATTCGCGTATCACCGACGGGTCCGCGACGACCACCGCCAGAGGTATTCCCGCGGTCGCGAACGCTGACAGGCTCATGACGAGAATCAAGGAACCGCCGCCGTCATAGTCTCGCGCAGGAGATCGCGGCTGCTCATCATCGACATCGGGCGGCAGATCGTGCTCGACGAGGACGCACGAGGAGTCGATGATCCCGGACAACTGCGCCGACCTGTCGCTCGGAATTGCCCGCCCCGGACAGGTGAAAAGCACCGTACCGCCCGGAAGGCCCCGCTCGATCGCCTCTGCGGGCAAAAGCTGCGCCTGCCTTTCGCGCAAGCGATGCAGGAGCGCAGGATCCGTCCCCTGGCTGTACACGGGTGTTCCGCGCTGTACGAGCAGATCGGCAATGAGCAGCATGGCCTGCCGCGCGGCCGGCGCAACCAGAATCTCATTCGCTGAGGCGGTGATTGCGCGGGACGGCAGGACCTTGGTGCGCAGCTCTTCCAGCAGGAACGGATCGTCCGCTCCTTCGGGGAGCGTGCTCCAGCCATATGCCTCGTGGCGGCTGAATGCCAGACGAGTGGCCTCCCGCCACTCACCCGTCGGCAGCAACTGCGGATCGACGTATCCGTCCACGAAGGGATATGGATATCGGTGCCAATTCGGCAGGCGCCATCGCTCCGCCTCCCGATCCTGTCTCTTGCCCGAACCAACAGGCGGCGAGACGGGCGTCCGCTTCACCCGGACCGCCAAACGTCCGCATGAGACACTTTCCGCGACGAAGACTCCGCTGCGGGCTCGACTCACCAAGTGCCCTTCGGCCAGAAGGGCTGCATAGGCCAACGCCACCGTGTTCCGTGAAATACCCGCTCGCTTGGCAAGCCAGCGCGAAGACGGCAATCGCCGCCCCGGACGCAGGATGCCGCGGGCGATCGCATCAACGAGCCAGCGTCGAACCTGCACTTGCAGCCCGACGCCGCTTTCCCAATCGATCTTGACGTTCAAGTCGCGCATCGGCCCCCTTTTTGCGGACATTGGACACCTCCGCGGGCTTTCGATGGTGCCAGATCTTCTATCCATATGGATCCAGTTTCCATTGGGAGCATTTCGCCCGGCCGCATCGGCCCGTCATCCCGCGGCCGCCACTGCGAAGTGCCGCTCGCCCTTCGCCCATCTGGCCTCACTGGAGCAATAATACTGGCCCCACCAAGGGCTCCCCGGATGGGCAACATCCGCACTTCACCCTGCATGGACACGTGCCCCCCTCATGCGACGCTTACACAGACTCTGCGCAGCGATCGGCTGCCTCATCCTGGCGAGCATTCATGGTTCAAACGCCCTCTCGCGCGTCGCCCCCGCCTCCGGCGCCCCGCTGACTGGAAGCGGCGACGTCTCGCGCACCGTACTGACCTATAAAGACCTGTTTTCGCTCCGCTACGCCCCTTCCCCTGTGCGGGACATGAGCGGCTTTGGACTGCCACCCGACGCGGCACAACCGACGCAATCCTTCGAGGGCACGCTCACGCTGGGCGGATTCTCGAACGATACGTTCAGGGAGCTTTCGGACGTATACAAGCAGATCCCGCCCGGCAACTCGCCCTGGAAGCATCTGCCGGCCTTCAGCTTCCGGTTCGTTCAGGACGGAAGCCGCATCATCCCCGTGCGACGCGGCCTCATCTACACCGGCAATCCGGATTGGAATTACATCCTTTCCCCCGGAAGGGTCTGGCTTGAGAAATCCGACCACGGCTACATGCGGGCCGCCCTGCCCTTCAGCCTGGTTCAGCGCAACCAGAACTGCGTTCACAACGGCGAGCTGACCTTTCTGTTCAACAGGAACAAGAGGCCGGACATCTCCAATGTCTATTATCAAATCACGGCGGAAACCTGCTATCCGATGAAGTTCGACGAATGGGGAACCTTGAAGGCCACCTACACTCCGGGAATCGTCGCGCACGCCGCGGCGATCGAGAACGCCGAGGCGGCGCAGATCGCGGATCGCATGCCGACCAGGCCGTTCAGCGCGCTGCGTCGGGCCTATCCAAAGGCCGGGCTCGTTCTGCGCGATTTCACGAGCGGGTACACCTGCAGCGCGCAAGACCCCAAGTGCATCCGAATCTATGGGCTCGTCATCGACGGGATCAATTACACGAGCCGCTGCCCGACGCGTTACGGGT
Organism: Pseudomonadota bacterium; assembly: GCA_021850555.1. The sequence continues at coordinate 14,167 of JAJZLX010000772.1, forward strand.
TTTACGCCTTCTGCAGCGAAATGCGTCTGCCGTCCTACTCCACCGCCAAGACCCTGTTCGCCAACGTGGCGCTGGCGCGGCTCGGCGAGATGTATGGCCCCGGCGTGTATCGCCTCCTGATCAAGGATTTCATTACGCCGGCGGCGGGAAACTGGTCCCGAACGACCCTCGGCGACGCTCTCGACATGGCGACCGGAAACTACAACTCGGACCGCTTCGGCGCCGATGAGGCCAGTCGCGACATGAACACCTTCTTCACCGCCGAGCGCTATTCCCGGAAGATCTCCGACGCGTTCGCGTTTCACGAGCGCCACGCCCGGCCGGGCACGCGCTGGGTCTACCACAGCTCGGACATCTTTCTCGCGACTTCGGCCATGAACCTCCTCCTGCAGCGGCGGGAAGGACCCGGCGCCGACCTCTTCAACGAAGTCTTGAAGTCCGTGTATATCCCGTTGAAAGTCAGCCCCGGATTCCGCTCCATGCTGCGGACGAACAACAGTCCGACCGGCCATCCGACCGGATACTATGGCCTCTTCTACAATCGAGATGACATTGCAAAGCTCGCAAGCTGGCTGAACAACGGCCACGGCATCATCGACGGCAAGCAGGTTCTTGATCCGATGCGCCTGCGGGAATCCCTGTTTCGCGACCCCGGCGTGACCGGCCTCAGGGTGCCGTATCCGCATGACAAGGACTTCTTCTACCTGGACGGCACCTGGGGAAAGACCATGACTCCGGAGCAGTTTCCGCAGTATTCGTGCACGTTCCGGATCGCGTTCATGAGCGGTTACGGCGGCATCACCGTTCTGCTTCTGCCCGATGGTGTCACGTTCTATATCTTCACCGACAACGACCAGTTCCACTGGTACGGTGCCGTGAACGAAATCAACAAGATGGCGCCGTTCTGCCCTAAGCGATGAGCACGAGGGCGGCTCGAGCGCCATCCCCGCCCCTCACGTTTGCCGCCCGCAGCAGGTCACGGCGACGGAAACGGACGCGGTTCGCGCCCGGGTTGGCACGCCGAGGGATCGCCGGGCGGGGGGCCGCGCCGGATTGCCGGGTACCGCAACATACATAGTTCAAGGGGATGACCATGAATTCCGAATCAACCATGATGCGGCCCACTGCCGCCCGACTGATCGATCGTCGTGCCGCGGCGGTCGCGCGCGGCGTATCCAGCGCAACGCCTGAGTTCGCGGTGCGCGCCGAGGGCGCGGAGGTCTGGGACTCGCTCGGGCGGCGCTATCTGGATTTCTCCGGCGGCATAGGAGCGCTCGCGACCGGACATCGGCATCCGAAGGTCATGGCGGCCGTGAGAGCGCAACTTGAGTGCTTTACCCACACTGCATTTCAGGTGATGGCCTATGAGCCATACATTCGCCTGGCCGAGCGATTGAATGCCCTGGCGCCGTTCAAGGGATCCGCGAAGACCCTCCTGCTCACGACGGGGGTCGAGGCGGTCGAGGCGGCGGTCAAAATTGCGCGGACCGCGACGGGTCGCAACGCGATCGTCGCCTTCAGTGGCGCCTTTCATGGGCGCACGAGTCTCGGCATGGCGCTGACCGGCCGAGCGGCGCCTTACAAGCACGGTATCGATGCCTCCCTGCCCGGAGTGTTTCGCATCCCGTTTCCCGTTGCGCATCGGGGCATCAGCGTTGAGGACAGTCTGCGCGCACTGGATCTGCTGCTGCATTCGGACGTCGAGCCGAGCCGCGTGGCGGCCGTCATCATCGAGCCGGTGCAGGGTGAAGGCGGATTCAATGTCGCACCGCCGGAATTGCTCGTTGCGCTGCGGCGAATCTGCGACGCACACGGCATCGTCCTGATCGCCGATGAGATCCAGTCCGGTTTCGGACGAACGGGCCGGATGTTCGCGATCGAGCACGCGGGGGTCGAGCCGGATCTGATGACACTTGCGAAATCTCTTGCCGGTGGATTTCCGCTTTCGGCCGTGGTGGGCCGAGCCGCGATCATGGACGCCGTGGAGCCCGGCGGGCTCGGGGGCACGTACGGCGGCTCGCCGATCGGCTGCGCGGCGGCGCTGGCAGTGCTGGATGTATTCGAAGAGGAGCCATTGCTGCAGCGAGCGAGACTGATCGGCAACCGCATCGAGGCACGGCTTGCGGCGCTGTCGGACCATGATCGATCCGTGCCGATCGGCAAGGTGCGCGGCATCGGCGCCATGATTGGATTCGACGTTCTCAAGAGCCGCGCCGGCGGGGAGCCCGACGGTCCGGGCGCCAAGCGAGTCACCCGGCAGGCGCTCACCGAGGGCCTCATCCTGCTTACCTGCGGATTGCAGGGGGAAACGATCCGGATTCTCGTGCCGTTGACGATCACGGACGCCGCGCTGCAAGAGGGGCTCGAGGGACTCGAGCGGGCGCTGCACGCATGAAGCTGCACGATGGCAGTCTGTTGCGCTCCCGCGCCTATGTCGGGGGACGGTGGGTGAATGCGCAGAGCGGGGCCGTCGTCGAAGTGCGCAACCCGGCGACGGGCGCGCTGCTCGGTACGGTGCCGGACATGGTCTCGGGTGACGCCCGGCGTGCGATCGAGGCGGCGCATGGGGCATTTCCGGCTTGGGCGGCCCGGTCCGCCAAGGAGAGGGCGGCTCTGCTGAGGCGGTGGTACGCGCTGATGATGGACAATCAGGAGGATCTCGCGGTATTGATGACCGCCGAACAAGGCAAGCCATTGACCGAATCACGCGGCGAGATCGCCTACGCAGCCTCGTTCATCGAATGGTTCGCCGAGGAAGGAAAGAGAGTCTACGGCGAGCTGATTCCCCCGCATCAGTCGGACAAGCGCCTCCTGGTGATGCGGCAGCCCATCGGGGTTGCGGCGGCGATCACGCCTTGGAACTTCCCCTCGGCGATGATCACGCGCAAGGCCGCCGCTGCGCTGGCGGCAGGCTGCACCGTCGTGTGCAAGCCCGCGATTCAAACGCCCTATTCCGCCTTGGCCCTGGCGGAGCTCGCGGATCGGTCGGGGCTCCCGGCGGGGGTGTTCAATGTCGTTACCGGAACCGATGCGGCCGGCATCGGCGGGGAATTCACCGGCAATCCCTTGGTGCGCAAGATCTCATTCACCGGATCGACGGCCGTGGGCAGGCATCTCATGGCGCAATGCGCCCGCACGGTCAAGAAAGTCTCGCTGGAGCTCGGTGGCAATGCCCCTTTCATCGTGTTCGACGACGCCGACCTCGATGCGGCCGTCGACGGCGCGATTGCGAGCAAGTACCGCAACAGCGGCCAGACCTGCGTCTGCGCCAACCGGATACTCGTCCAGTCCGGGGTCTACGCGGCCTTTGCGGACAGGTTGGTCGAGGCGGCATCGAAACTGCGAGTCGGCGATGCTTCGCGCGGCACGGTGGACCAGGGACCGTTGATCGATGCCCGCGCACTCGCCAAGGTCGAGCAGCACATCGAAGACGCGTTGGCCAAGGGTGCGCACGTTGCCCTGGGCGCCAACCGTCACGAACTCGGCGGCACCTTTTTCGAGCCCACTGTGTTGACGAATGTCACCACCGACATGCTGATCGCCCGCGAGGAGACTTTCGGGCCGGTGGCGCCTCTGTTTCGGTTCGAGACCGAGCAAGAAGCCATTCAAATGGCGAACGACACGGAGTTCGGTCTCGCCGCCTACTTCTACACGCAGGATGTGTCGCGCGCCTGGCGCGTAGCCGAAGCGCTCCAGTACGGCATGGTGGGACTGAACACCGGACTGATCTCTACGGAAATCGCCCCGTTCGGAGGCATCAAGGAGTCCGGCATCGGTCGCGAGGGCTCTCGCTACGGGATACTGGAATACACCGAAATGAAGTACGTGTGCGCCGCAGTACGGTGCGGCGCATGAGCCTCAAATGGTGCCATGAGATCTCCAAAGCACAGCTTTGGATCGGTCAGACCACCTCACGCCCGCCGGGGGGAAGTCACAGGCATGCCGATCCGCTCGTACTCGGCGATGACTTGCGCGCCGAGCAATAGAAAAATCGCCGCGAATTCCAGGCTTGCAAGCACCACGATGGCGCTCGCCAGGGACCCGTAGACCACCCCGACGTTCGACAGGGTCCCGAAATACCAGATCAGCACGTGGCGGGTGATCTCCCACAGCAGCGTCGCGGTAACCGAGCCGATCAAGGCGTGCCGCCATGACAGCGGCCCGACCGGCATCACGAGGTAAATCGAGGTCGCCAAGAAGATCTCGCCGAAGATGCCGAGCAGATAGAGGAGCGCGCCCGAAACCCCGTGCAAAGACCAGCTGACACCGAGCAACTCGACCGATTGCGCACCGATTGCCCGGATGAACCCCGACACAAGCGTCGACACCAGCAGCCCGGTGCCCAGGAACAGGATGCAGCAGTAGGGAATGATCGCCGATATCAGGAAGTGCCGCCGCCGCCTCTGCGCCCGGTGCGCAAAGATGGCCGCCATCGCATGCTCCAGGGCCGTGAACGCGAGCGAACTGGAGAACACCATCGTCGCCAGCAGCAGCCAGCCGATCGTCCCGCGATGGTCGAGGAAGCGCGCCAGCTCCGCGACGACAACCTGTGACCGTCCCGGGATCAGCCAGTTGAGGTACCGCCCCGCGGTCCTCAGAAGAGCGCTGCGACGCACGATCCCGGACAAGGCGATCAGTATGAGAATCAGCAGCGGGACCAGAGACAGGAGCGTGTAGTAGGCAACCGCTCCCGAAAGCAGCAGCGCCTGGTTCGTGCGGAAGGCACGCAGAACGCGCAAGGCAAAAATCCCCGGGTGCCTGATCACGTACATGGCCCGAGGTCCAACGCTCAGCATCGGCCGCGCCCCCTAACCTTGCGGCACATCTTATCGCAGCATCGGCCGATTGCCCGCTTCGCGCATCCGAAGGACGCCGCCCTCCCGGCTGCGCAATGCCGCAGGCGACGGCAGGCGCCCGATGCACATGCCGCGCGGCCGGATCGGCGGACCGGCATCCGGAACACGAGCGAATCACCTGGCAGCGCGGCCAGCAGCTTCACTACACTGTCCGTATGTACGACCCCGCCCCACACCCGGCCCGGCATCAGCCCTCGCTGCGCCTGCTCGCCGGCCAGGCCCTCAGCCGCGCGGCCGGCGCGCCGCTCGTGGGCGGAAACCGCGTGCAGCTGCTGATCGACGGCCAAGCCCATTTCGAGGCCTGGGCGGGGCTGATCGAATCGGCTCGCCAATACGTGCTGCTCGAGAACTATCTCATCGCCGACGACCCCGTCGGGCGGCGAATCCGCGACCTGCTGATCGCGCGGGCTCGTACCGGCGTGCACGTAGCCCTGATTCACGACTGGTTCGGCACTCTTGGCAACGCGGATCGCACGTTCTTCGCGCCGCTGCGTGCAGCCGGCGTCGCGGTGCGCGCCTTCAACCCGCCGAGGCTGGAAAGCCCGCTCGGCTGGATCGGCCGCGACCACCGCAAGCTCCTCGTGGCCGACGGCCATGCCGGCTCCATCTCGGGAGTATGCATCGCCGCCAAATGGCTGGGCGATGCGGCGCACGGCATCGCGCCCTGGCGCGACAGCGGCGTGATGATCGAAGGGCCGGCGGTGGCCGATATCGAGAGCGCGTTTCGGGACAGCTGGGTGGGGTTGGGAGCGCCGCTGCCCTTCACGGCGACGCCCGCTGCGCCGCCCTGTGGGCAGGTGGCGCTGCGCGTCATCGCCACTTTGCCCGCCCATGGCGCGATGTACCGGCTCGACAGTCTGATCGCAGCCATGGCCACGCGGAGCCTGTGGATCAGCGACGCCTACTTCGTCGGCATCCCCACCTACGTGCGCGGCCTGGCCGCGGCGGCCGCCGACGGTGTGGACGTGCGCCTGCTTGTGCCGGGCAACAATAACCTGCCGGCGGTCGCCGCGCTCTCGCGCGCCGGCTACCGGCCGCTGCTCGAGGCCGGGATCCGCGTTTTCGAGTGGAACGGCAGCATGATGCATGCCAAGACCGCGGTGGCCGATGGCCGTTGGGCGCGCGTCGGCTCGTCCAACCTCAACCTGTCGAGCTGGCTCGCCAACTGCGAGATCGATGCGGCCGTCGAGGACATCGAGTTCGCTGAGCGGATGGAGGCGCAGTACCTGAGCGACCTGGACAACGCCACCGAGTTGCTGCTGAAAGGTCGACGGCCCCAGCCGCGCCTGCGCGTGGCCGGCAACGCCCGCGGCGGCAGCTCCTCCCGGGCCGCGGCCGGCGCCCTGCGCCTGGCCAATACCGTGGGGGCGGCCATCGCCAACCGGCGCGTACTGGGCGACTCCGAGCGAGGTGTGCTCTCGATTGCCGGGGGCGTGCTCGTGGGGCTCGCCGCGCTCGGCATCTGGCTGCCGCAGGTGCTCGCTTGGCCGCTCGCGGCATTCGCCGCCTGGCTGGGATTGAGCCTGCTGTGGCGACGATTTCGCCGGCCACGCTGAGCAGGCGCCGCACAGGGGCCCGCGTCCGCCTGCTCAGTCATCGCCAATATGGCGGGTGTCGTTCCAGAGGCGCACCACCGGCTCACTGCGATCGTGCTCGTAGCCCAAAGCGCTCAGGCTCGCGGTGCCGAGCAGGAACAGACTGCCCTCGCCCGGGGCAAGGCCCAGCCAGCGCGCCACCAGTACCCGCAGGATGTGCCCGCTCGATACCAGCAGCGTGTTGCCTTCGCTCGCCCGGACCCGGGCGATGACCCGGTCGGCGCGCGTCCCGACCGCAAGCGGTGACTCCCCGCCCGGACAGCCGTCACGAAACAACCGCCACCCGGGCCGCTCGGCGCGAATGTCAGCCGTCCGCCGGCCCTCGTACTGCCCATAGTTCCACTCGAGCAGATCCGGATCGGTTTGTGCCGCCGCGCCGAAGCCGGCCAGCTCGCAGGTCCGCACCGCCCGCCGCAGCGGACTGACGAGCACCTGTGCGAACCGCAGGCCGCGCAGCCGCTCGGCCAGGCGATGCGCATCCTGCTCGCCGCGCTCGGTCAGTGGAAGGTCCGAGAGCCCCGTATGGCGCCCCGACAGGCTCCACTCGGTCTCTCCGTGCCGTACGAGAAATACGCTCGGCGAATCATTGCCCATGGTGTCCTCTGCGAAGCGCCAGTGCGCATCCGGGTCGAAAGCCGCGAGTATACGTCCGCCCTCCCCGGCTCGCCGAACTGCCCCGGTCCGGCCATGGGTTCGATGCCACCCGGCCGCTCGCCCGGTCCATCGGGAAAGCTACGCATTGCGGCCACCGCCCCGGCGGTGCGAAATACGACTGCATCGGACTCGGGCGCCGGCGCGATCGGCGCTGACAGATGAGTTTCAGCAACCAGAGGTTCAAGCCATGCGCGTACAAGAGCTCATGACCACACAGGTGAAATCGTGCGCGCCCGAGGATTCCCTCGAGCGTGCGGCGCAGCTCATGTGGGAAAACGATTGCGGGGCCCTGCCGGTGAGCGACGGCGACGGCGTCAACCGGATCGTCGGCATGATCACCGATCGTGACATCACGATGAGTGCGTTGTTCCAACACAGGACGCTGGGCGATCTGAAGGTCAAGGATGCGATGGCCAAGTCGGTCGAGACGTGCCACACCTCGGACTCGGTGGCGCAGGCGGAGAAGATCATGCGCGAGGCCCGCATCCGGCGCCTGCCGGTGCTCGATGGCTCCGGATCGCTCGTCGGCATGATCTCTCTCGCCGATCTGGCGCGGGAGGCGTACCGGGAGCGGATGCGCGAACGCAAGGACATCACCGAGATGGAGGTCGGCAGCACGCTCGCCGCGATCGTCAAGGCGCCAAAGGAGGCGCTCTCCGCCTGAGCGGCGGTTGAGCGGCTTCGGCTCCGGACCGCGCGGTCCGGAGCCGGGTCATTTCGCCGGTGTGGCGCCGCTCACGTGTGGTTTTGCCACCTGCCGGTCGGCGGAGAGCCGCGGCTCGAGCCCGGCGGACGTGTAGACATTGCGTGGATTCCACAGCATCCAGCCGTCCGTGCCGGTCGCGTTCGCCGCATCGATCTGCGCGCGGATCTGCACCGAGCCGAATGCGCGTCGGTCGAACGCGTAATCCCTGAACGCCTGCAGCCAGGGCCGGAACCGATCCGCCGGCACGCCAGTCCTGCGCAGTGCGCGCTGCAGCGAGAGGTATACGATGTCGTACGGATAGGCCACCGGATCGCGGAAGCCCGGTATGCCGAACCGGAAAGTGGAGGGGTAGAGCATCGGCGAGAGGTAGTCGACCTGCGGCAGAATGGCCGCGAGCGTTTGCCCGATGTTCGTATCGTCGAGGTTCCAGCAGATATATCCGAACACGTCCGCAGAGATGAACACGTTGTACGGAGCGAGGCGGCGGCGGGCGAGAGCAAGGAAGCCCGAGATGGCCTCGACACGGCTCTGCTGCGTGCTTTGGCGCGAGAAGACCACGCCGGCCGCATCCGGAAAGCGCACATAGTCGAACTGGATCTCATCGAAGCCGGCCTGGGCCGCCTCCACGGCCAGCCCGATGTTGTAATCCCACACCGTGCGGCTGAACGGATCGGTCCAGGCAAGATGCTCGCGGTCGCGCCATAGGGCGCCGTCCGCGCTCCTCACCGCAAGATCCGGACGCGCCTCGGCGAGCACATTGTCCTTGAAAACGACGATGCGCGCGATCGCATAAAGGCCCCGCGCGTGAAGCGAGGCGACCAGCCCCTTGAGGTCCGGAATCAGGCGCGGCCGCTCCGCGCCGATCGCGATCGCCAGCGGCACGCGACTCGGGTAAGCGACGATCCCCCGATCACCCTTGACGTCCACCACCAGCGCGTTGATCTCCGTCGTGCGCGCCAGCTCGAGCGCGTTGGCGCGCAGCTGCGCACTGGCGATTCCATACGAGGAGAGATAGAGCGCTTTGGGAACGAAAGCCGGCAGCGCCACCTCACCGCCCGAGCGCTCGAGCGCGGCGCGCGAAACCCACAGGCGCCCGTGGCCGTATGCGCGCACGCCGATGCGATCCCCGCTGCCATCGATCGAGAACTCACCGCCGCTGCCGGTCCGCACCGTCCTGCTCCCGAGAGTGACGATCGCATCGGCCAGCGGACGATGCGTGGCCGCATCGAGCACCCGTCCTTGGAACACTTCGATCGGATCTGCCGGCGGATTACGCACGCCCGAAGACACGAGCACGGACGGGTCGGGAGAGCCGGCCAACCGAGGTGCGTGGTCCGAAACAGCCGTTGCAGCCAGGCTCGGGCGATGCGGCTCCTCCGCCATCGGGCGGCGCGCAGATTGCGCCAGTGCGGCCCTCTCGCGTCCGTCCCCTCCGGCGCGCAGTGCGGCACCCGAGGCGGTCCGCAGAATGCGCGCGAACGCAGCGCCGACATCGGCGTCAGTCACGATGTAGCGGGGCAACGCAAGCAATGAATCGGTCGGCCCCGCGGTCCGTCGCTCGAGCGTCACGGCTGCGACATAGCCGGCCGCACTCGCCGCCCTCATCAGCTCGGCGTCATACACCCCGAACGGCCAGGCCAGCACCTCGACATGAATCCCGAGCCGCCGCTCGAGGACCCGCTTGGACAGGCTGAGCTGTGTGCGGACGAAAGCGCTGTACTGGGCCGGGGCGAGCTGTTGCCTCTCGATGCGGAAATTGGGGTGCCAGTACGTGTGGGACTCGACATCGAACAGTCCGGTGTGCACCAGGTCGGCGAGCTGGGTCCAGCTCATCGCATAGGAAGCGTTCGAGATCGAGGACGGATAGATGAAGAGTGTCACCGGGTCGCGATAAGCGCGCACCAGCGGCAGCATGTCCGTAAAGACGCAACGGCGGCCGTCGTCCGCCGTCAGAATCACCGAGCGCGGCGGTGGGGACGGTCCCGATCCTCTGCGATACTCGATGTAGTCGCGCAGCCGGATCACATGGTAGCCGTGGGTGCCGAGGTAGTGCAGCTGCCAGGCGAGCGTCGCGGTTCTGACGGTGAATTCGTCCGGTGCCCGAGATCCGAATTTGTGATAAACGAGAATCGGCACGCGCACGCCGCGCGGCGCGCCCGCCCCGCTCGCCCTGGACAGCGCGGGCAGGATCAGCGCGAGAAGGAGCGCATACAGTCCAACCGTTCGGGCGGCCACGGCGCCCAAGTCTCCCTGAGGCGCCCCGAAGTCCCTATACGGGAGTTTGCCTAGAGACCTTCGGATCAATCCCCAGGCGTGCGGGCCCGTTACCCGCGATAGAGCAGATACCGGCGGCGCATGGCGAGGAAGGCCCGCAGGGGCCGCCGCCAGCCGCGCGCGATTGCGCGAGGATCCTCGCCTGTTTCGATGGCCTCGAGAACGCGGCGTGAGCCGATCAGGCCGAGGGTCGCTCGCAGATCGAACTGCCGGGGATACAGCCGATGCAAGGCGCTGATGAGCTCGATGCCGAGGAGCCCGGATCGCAGGGCGCGGCGGCTGGCGAGCAGGATACGCACCCCCTGGCACAACCGGCCCTTGTAGCGGCTGGCGGTTGGCACGAACCGCACCGGAGCGAACACCACCCCCGGAATATCCCTTGCCGCCAGGTAGGCGGCGAGCTTCGAGCCCTCGATCCAGGGGGCGCCGAGCAGCTGGAACGGCGTGTCGGTTCCGCGACCGACGCTCACGTTCGCTCCTTCGACCATGCCCACGCCCGGGTAAAGGATCTCCTCATCGAGCGAGCGCAGGTTCGGCGAGGGCCGCACCCACTTGAGGCCCGTCTGGTCGAGCCAGTCCCCGCGCCGGTAGCCGCGCATGGGAATCACCGTGAGCCGCGCGCCGATGCGGGCCCGGGCATTGAACAGCCGGGCGAGCTCCCCGACTGTCATGCCCGGACGCAGCGGCAAGGGAAAGAAGCCGGTGAAGGAGCGCCGTGCGGAGCTCAGCATCGGTCCCTGCACGATGCGGCTGTCGATGGGATCCGGCCGGTCGAGCACGATGAACCGCAAACCGTGGCGCGCCGCGGCCTGCATGGCGTAGGCCATGGTGGTCACATACGTGAAAAAGCGCGTTCCGCTATCCTGGACATCGAACACCAACGCATCGAGGCCCCGCAGCATTCGCGCCGTGGGACGCAGATGGCGACCGTACAGGCTGTAGACGGGTAGCCCCGTGTCAGCATCGATGGAATTGCCGACCGGCGCATTCAAGCGGCCCTCGAGCCCGTGCTCGGGACTGAACAGCGCCATGAGCCGCACGCCCGGCGCGTGCGCGAGCCGCCCCAGGAGGCGCCGCCCGGTCTGGTTGGTGATGAGCCCGATGCGCAGCCCCCTGAGCTCGGCGAAATGGTCCGCCATGAGCACATCGGCGCCGGTCTGCACCGGGTCGGCGAGCCGATCGCCGGTCACCGCTCGAGCGCGAAACGCAAGCGGAAGCCGGACACCGCGCGCCGCGTCGGGTGAGAGCCGAGCCGGCGCCGTGGCCGACAGCAGATCGGCAATCGCATGGCGCAGCGGCTGCGCATCGCCCCGGCCGTCAGGATACAGCCGGCTGCTCAACACGATGAGGAACAGGCCGCGGACCGGATCGATCCAAAGCGAGGTGCCCGTGTAGCCGAGGTGACCAAACGCGCCAAACGGCGGCAGGCTGCTGCGACCGGCCACGAATGGCGCCGCCATGTCCCAGCCGAGCCCCCGGTACTGGTCGGTTGCCACCCGTTCGGGCTGCCTCATGAGGCGGATGGCGGCCGGGGGCAGGAAACGCCGCCTCCCGGAAGGGGAAGTCGTACCGCCGCGCATCAGCGCCTGCGCGTAGCGCGCCAGATCGCCTGCGGTCGAGAAGAGCCCTGCGTGACCCGCGACGCCCCCCATCCGCTCGGCCGTCGGATCCTGCACTTCGCCGCGAAGCAGGTGCCCGTCGACGAGCAAGGTGGGAGCGATACGTGCCCTGAGCGCCGCGGGCGGCCTGAAGAGCGTGCTGCGCATGCCGAGCGGCCGAAAGATGTGCCGCCGGCAGTACACGGCGAGGGGCTCTCCCGTGACCCGTCTCACGAGCTCGCCCAGGATGATGAAATTGATGTCGCTATAGATGTAGCGAGTGCCCGGACGCGCCACGGGCCGTTGCTGTACGACGAGCCTCAGGGCTGCCGCGCGCCCGTGCCACGGTGTTGCAAGCGGCAGATCCGGCGGCAGGCCCGAGGTATGTGTCAGCAGCTCCCGGACGGTGATCCGCGACTTACCGTGTGCCGCGAATGCCGGCCAATACCGGGCCGCGGGCGCATCGAGCGAGAGTCTGCCCTGCGCAACGAGCCGCATGACCGCCGGAGTCGTCGCCACCACCTTGGTGAGCGAGGCGAGGTCGAAGATCGTATCGACCGTCATGCGCTCGCGGGGCGCGAGCGAGCGGTAGCCGAACGCCCGCTCGTAGAGAATCCGGCTGCGGTCGCCGATCAGGACAACGGCTCCCGGCACCTCGCGACGGGCGATTTCCTGTCGGACCACCCAGCCGATCCCGGAGGCGGCGCCATCGAGCGCGCCGGCGCGCGCCGGCCCGATGAGGCAGAGCATCCCGGCGAGAGCACCGGGCATTCCCCATGACAGCCAAAATCGAACCGAGCGGCGCACCGCGCATTCTCAACCGAGCCAACGCTGGGAGCAGAGGCTGACCCCGAACGGGCAAATACGCAAGCGGCCGGATCGGCGACTCAGAGCGACGCCGAATCGGCGAGATTCGGGTTGTGCCAGCCCGAGGGCGGAGCGAGCCGCTCGGCTTCACGCGGACCCCATATACCAGGCTCGTACACATGCACCGGGGTTGCCACATCCAGGATGGGATCGACGATGCGCCAGGCCTCTTCCACGTAGTCCTGGCGGGCGAAGAGGGTGCGATCACCCGCCATCGCGTCGCTGAGCACCCGCTCATAGGCGTCCATCTCGTTCGGGCCCGCATGACGGCTGGCCATGAGCTCCGCCGGCTGTCCGACCGCCCGCTCGTCCTCGTCCATCACGTTCAGGCCGATGGCGAGCTCGTTCACCGGGCTGATTCGCAAGCGGAAATAGTTGTTGCGCGGCTCCCAGGTCGGAAAGACGGTCGGCGGCCGCCGCAGTTCCGCCACGACCTCCGTGCAGGTGACCGGCAGGGACTTCCCGGCACGGATGAAGAACGGCACCCCCTGCCAGCGCCAGTTGTCGATCTGCAGGCGCAATGCCGCGAAAGTCTCGGTTCTGGAGCCCGCAGCCACGCCTTTTTCATCGAGATAGCCGCGGAATTGCCCGCGCACGAGATCGACGGCGGCGAGCGGCGGGATCGCCTTCAGCACCTTGACCTTCTCATCGCGGATCGCCTCGCTGTCGGTGCGCACGGGCGGCTCCATCGCTAGGTAGGTGAGCACCTGGAACAGGTGGTTCTGAATGACGTCGCGCACCGTGCCGGTCTGGTCATAGAACGCGCCCCGGCCCTGGATGCCGAAGTCCTCGGCCATCGTGATCTGCACGTTGCTGATGTTGTAGCGGTTCCAGAATGACTCGAGCATCGCGTTGGTGAAACGGAAGAACGCCATGTTGTGGACGGGCCGCTTGCCGAGGTAATGGTCGATGCGAAAGATGCGGCTCTCGTCGAACACGGTATGCAGAATCCGATTGAGCTCCCGCGCCGACTGCAGATCGTGCCCGAACGGCTTCTCGACCACGACGCGGGTTCCCGCCGCGGTGCATCCGGTCGCGGCGAGTTGTTCCACGACGACCGCGAACATCGCCGGAGGAATCGCGAGGTAGTGTGCCGGGCGCTGTGCGCCGCCGAGCGCCTTGCGAAGCGTGTGGAAGGTGGCGGCATCGCCATAATCGCCATCGACATAGGCGAGAAGCGATGTGAGCTTCGCGAACGCATCCGGGTCGACTCCGCCGCCATGCTTCTCGATGCTGTCGCGCGCCCGCGCCTTGAGCTGCTCCAAGGTCCAGCCCGACTTGGCGACACCGACGACCGGGACGTTCAGCGTCCCTCGCTTCACCATCGCCTGCAGCGCCGGGAAAATCTTCTTGTAGGCCAGGTCCCCGGTTGCGCCGAAGAACACCAGTGCGTCATTGCTTACATCCTGCATATTCACCTCACGTGATCGGCGCATGGTCCGCCGTGCCGATTATCCACCCGCAGCCCCGCCGCCGCTCATGCAAATCGCGCCGGTGCCCGCCGGTCTCACGACAGCCACTTGCGCATGAGCGCCGAGAGGCGCCGCACCCGCGCCCCATAGGGCGGGAAGAATATCCACGCCAGCATCACTCGCGTCTCGAGCACCGCCCGCTCATGCGAGAACGCGCGGATGCCCCACTCCCCATGGTAGCTGCCGATGCCGGAGTGGTTGACGCCCCCGAACGGCAGGTTGTGGTGCAGGAACTGCGCGGCAGCATGGTTCACGCAGGTGCCCCCGGCGCTGGTGCGCTCGATCAGGCACCGCGCGGTGCGGCGGTTGCGCGTCCAGATGTACATTGCGAGCGGCTTCGGCGCCTGATTGATCCGGTCGATCACCTCATCGACCGATCGGTACGGGATGAGCGGCAGCAGCGGTCCGAAAATCTCCTCTTCCATGATGCGCGCGTCCTGCGGGACGCGCGTCAACAGTGTCGGTGCGATGAAGCGCCGCGCGGGGTCGAACCCTCCCCCGTAGGATACCTCGGCACCGCGTGCCCGGGCGTCCTCCAGGAGCGAGATCAACCGCAGCGCATGCCGCTCGTTGACGATGCGTCCGAAGTCGCGGGCCTCGAGCGCCCCGGCACCTCCATACCAGGCATCCAGACGCTGCTTGAACAGCTCCAGCACCCGCTCGTGAACCGCCGAGTGCACATAAACATGATCCGGCGCGATGCAGGTCTGACCGGCATTGAGAAACTTGGTCCACGCGAGAGTCTTGACCGCAAGCGCAAGGTCGGCGGTCTCGTCGATGATCACCGGGGACTTGCCGCCGAGCTCGAGCGTGACGCTCGCGAGGTGCTTCGCGGCAGCGGCCATCACCACCGTGCCGATCGCCGGGGAGCCGGTGAAGAACATGTGGTCGAACGGCAGCGCAAGCAATGCTTCGGGCACCGAGGCATCCCCCTCGAACAGCGCGACCTCGCTCTCGTCGAAAACCTCGCGCACGATTCCCGCAAGCACCCGCGAGCATTCGGGCGCGAGCTCCGAGGTCTTCAGGATCGCGGTGTTGCCGCAGGCCACCGCCGCAATCAACGGCCCCAGGGTGAGCACCAGGGGATAATTCCACGGCGCGATGATCAGGCAGCGTCCACGGGGCTCGCGCCGCACCTCGGCGCGGGTACCGAGCAACAGGGTCGTGGAGCGCACGCGGCGCGGCCGCAGCCATGCCTTGAGGTGGCGCCGATGCTCGGCGAGGTCCGCAAGGAGCGGCACGAGCTCCGCGAGATCCGTCTCGGCGTCGGGGCGGCCAAGATCGCGCGAGGCGGCCTGCAGGATGTCCTCGCGATGCGCCACGAGGCTCGCGCGCAGCCGCTCGAGCTTGCCGAGGCGCTCCTTCAGCGTCGAGCGGCGCAGACGAAGCGCGGTCTCGCGCTGCATCTCGAACACCCGGCGGATGTCCGCGGCGAGTGACGGCGTCAACGCGCCGGGCGGCGTGGCCGGAGCGCGCTCAGGATCGGGCATTCATCGCCTCTTGTTCGGACCGTATTCTTCGCGCCATTCCTGCACGGCGCGACGGCGGACTTCCTCCGAAATCGGCTGATGTCTCCTGTTCGCGAATCCTCCGCCATTCCTGAGTCGCGGTATAACGGCGGCCTTCCGCCGATGTTGCGGATTTTATGGCAACCGTTTCACCGGCATCGAATGTTCTGCGCGGCGAGGGCGGCGGAGGGAATCGGCCCATCCTGAGGTTCCAGTATGCCCAGGAGCGGGGATCGATGATCCCCGGCGGCGCGCCATCGAGCGCCTGCCGAAAATCGTCGTCAGAGACATGATGCCGGATGACTTGCATATCCTCGTGGCGGGCGTAAGCCATGGCGCAGGCCATGAATCTGACCGGACCCGCCAGCGCCTTCTCGGGTTCCTCGAAGCAGACGACTCGCCGCGCCACTTGTGCCGTTCGAGGCGTCACTGGAATGGCTTTCATAAGCTCACCCCACGATCACGGTCGCTCGACACCGGGGAATCCTGCAATCTCGGCAGATGATCCAAGTCAACCGCCTTTACGGCCTCTACCGGACGAAATTTCATGTCCGTCGGAAGCTCGCGCAAATTTCCGTCATCAAAGTATGACAGGGCCTTGAGGGTGATTTCAGGGTTGAACGAAGTTCCGTACAGATTTTGCGCCGCTGTCAACGCGAGCGGAAAACCAACTCCTCCGAGCCGATTCAGAGCATCCATGTCGATGCAGTCCTTTGTCTCCACCCGTACCTGATGTACCGGCGCTTTGGTGCCGGCCAGGTCGAGGAGCGAAGCGATTTTCAGGCCGTTGTCTTTGGCGATGACCGGCGCAGCCAGGCGTGGAAGCCTGGGCACTCCGAGAAAAAACACCTTGATCGGAGCACCCCGATCAACCATGGCAGTGAGTGTGTTCTTATCACGCTGGATAACGTCGGCGCCCCTCAGAAACGGCATGCCTTCCTCCAACGCGGCGACGTCAATGGCCCTGCTGCCAAAGAAATCGAAATCGATGGAATTGCGATGACCCAAATGCAGCGCCAGGGCGGTTCCGCCGCAAAGCGTGAACTCATCAGGCACTGCGGACAACTCCACCCACAGCCGCCGCTGCGCTTCCGGCAGCACGTCCAGCCGAGGCAGAAATTCCCGCATGCGCAACACCCGTTCGAGCCGGCATGTCCACCGACGTCCAGCCAGAGCATACAGCGAACCGACCACCGCGCACAGGCGGCACTCGCCGTGCGGCCGGACCTGCGCCTGACGCAGGATGCCGTCTCGCCAAGACCGCCCCGCCAGCGGCACGCTCAGTCCGCACGGCGCCCCGAGGCCGCGCGCGCCTGCTCGATGAAGTTGCGCACCACGGTGGAGCGCTCATCCACCCGGTAGGCGGTGCCGAGCAGCGCATGCAGCGCCTTGCCCGAAAGCGGCACATAGACCACCGTGCGCGGCTGCAGCGAGCGCATGCTCGCCGGCACGATGGAGATGCCGAGCGAGGCCGCCACCAGGTTGATGGTTGAGGACAGCTGCGGCGCATACTGGCCCACCCGGGGCGTGAAGCCCGCCGCTTCGCAGGCGCTCGCCACCTCATCGGCCAGCCCCGGGCGCACGGCGCGCGGATAGAGAATGAAGGTCTCGGCCGAGAGCTCTTTCAGCGCCACGCTGCGGCGCCGCGCCAGACGATGCCCGCCGGGCACCGCCACCACCAGCGGCTCCTTCTCCAGCAGATCGAATACCAGTCCCCGCTCCTCGCGCAACGGCGGGCGCACGAAACCCACATCGAGCCGCCCCTCGCGCAACTCCGTGGCGAGTTCCGTGGTGGGATGCTCTTCGAGCGATACCTCGACCTGCGGATATGCCGCACGGAATCCACGCAACGCAGAGGTCACCAGAGGGTTGAACGAAGCGGACTCGGTGAAGCCCACCCTGACCCGCCCCGTGGCGCCGCTGGCCGCCGAGCGAGCGAGCCGGGCGGCGTTGCGCACCTCGCCGAGGATGCGCGCAGCCTCGGCAGCGAACACCTGCCCTGCGTCCGTGAGCGCGATGCGATAGGCGGAGCGGTCGATGAGCGCCACGCCGAGCTCCGCCTCGAGCGAGCGGATCTGCTGCGTGAGCGGCGGCTGGGAAATGTTCAGCCGCCGGGCCGCCCGCGTGAAGTTCAATTCCTCGGCGACGGAAAGAAAATACCTGAGGTGGCGAAGCTCCATATTGATATTTTTTACATATCGAGATGCCACTTTCAATATATTTTCCTTTAGTCTCTCGCGGGACTACAGTGGCCCGACGACAGCCACCGAGCGGCACCTTCCATGACATCGACCGAGCAGCCGGCCGCCGGGCCGAAACCCAAAAAGTCTGTCGCCCTCTCGGGCGTGGTCGCGGGCAATACCGCGCTGTGCACCGTGGGACGCACGGGCAACGATCTGCAGTACCGGGGCTACGACATTCTCGAGATCGCAAAGGCGTGCGAATACGAGGAGATCGCCCACCTGCTCATCCACGGCAAGCTCCCCAACCGTGCCGAGCTCGCCGCCTACAAGAGCAGGCTCAAATCGATGCGCGGGCTGCCGAAGACCGTGCGGGCAGTGCTCGAGGAGTTGCCCGCATCAAGCCACCCGATGGACGTGCTGCGCACCGGGGTGTCCGCTCTCGGCTGCACGCTGCCGGAGAAGGATGGCCACGACGCCGCCGGCGCGCGCGACATCGCCGACCGGCTGATCGCCTCGCTCGGCTCCATGCTCGCGTACTGGTATCACGTGAGCCACAACGGCCACACGCCTCTCGTGGAGACGGAGGACGATTCCATCGGGGGGCACTTTCTGCACCTGCTGCATCGGCGGCCGCCGCCGGCCTCCTGGGTGCGTGCCATGCACACCTCCCTCAACCTCTATGCCGAGCACGAGTTCAATGCCTCGACGTTCACCGCGCGCGTCATCGCGGGCACGGGCTCGGACATGTACTCATGCATCGCCGGAGCCATCGGTGCGCTGCGCGGACCAAAGCACGGCGGCGCCAATGAAGTGGCGTTCGAGATCCAGAAGCGCTACGACACTGCCGAGAGCGCCGAGGCGGACATCCGCGCGCGAGTGGCCAACAAAGAGGTCATCATCGGCTTCGGCCACCCCGTCTACACCATCGCCGATCCTCGCAACCAGGTGATCAAGGCGGTCGCGCGCGAGCTCGCCGAGGGGGCCGGCGACCTTACGATGTTCGCCATCGCCGAGCGTATCGAGTCGGTGATGATGGACGTAAAAAAGATGTTCCCCAACCTCGACTGGTACTCGGCCGTGTCTTATCACCTGATGGGGGTGCCGACCGCGATGTTCACCCCGCTCTTCGTCATCGCGCGCACCGCCGGCTGGGCCGCACACGTGCTCGAGCAGCGCGCCGACGGCAAGATCATCCGCCCCACCGCCAACTATGTCGGGCCCGAGCCGCAGCGCTTCGCGCCCATCGACCGGCGTCCGTAACACTCTCAGGCCCCGACCCACCCTATGTCCTCGCACACGCACAGCGCCCGGCCCGAGCCGGACAAAGTCCTCACCGACATCGCCGATTATGTTCTCGGCGCCGAGCCCGGCGGCGAGCCCGCCTACGAGACGGCCCGGTACTGCCTGCTCGACACCCTGGGATGCGGCCTCGAGGCGCTCGAGTACCCGGCCTGCACCAAGCTCCTCGGGCCCATCGTGCCCGGCACGATCGTGCCGAACGGGGCGAAGGTTCCGGGCACGCAGTTCCAGCTGGATCCGGTGCAGGCGGCCTTCAACATCGGCGCCATGATCCGCTGGCTCGATTTCAACGATACCTGGCTCGCGGCCGAGTGGGGCCACCCCTCCGACAACCTGGGCGGCATCCTCGCCGCCGCCGACTGGCTGTCGCGCCAGGCCGTCGCGGCCGGCCGTCACCCGCTCGTGATGCGCGATGTGCTCTCGGCCATGATCCGTGCGCATGAGATCCAGGGGGTGATCGCGCTGGAGAACAGCTTCAACCGTGTCGGCCTCGATCACGTGGTGCTGGTCAAGGTGGCCTCCACCGCGGTGGTCGGACGGCTCCTCGGTCTGAGGCGCGAGGAGATCGTCAACGCCATCTCGCTCGCCTGGGTGGACGGGCAGAGCCTGCGCACCTACCGGCATGCGCCCAACGCGGGCTCGCGCAAGAGCTGGGCGGCGGGCGATGCCACCAGCCGCGCCGTGCGGCTGGCGCTGATCGCGCGCACTGGCGAGATGGGCTACCCGTCGGTGCTCACCGCGAAGACCTGGGGATTCTACGACGCGCTGTTCAGGGGCCAGCCGTTCAAGTTCCAGCGCGGCTTCGGCTCTTACGTGATGGAAAACGTGCTGTTCAAGATCTCCTATCCAGCGGAGTTCCACGCCCAGACCGCGGTGGAGGCCGCCATGCGACTGCACGGACAGCTTGCCGAGATGGGCCTGACGCACGAAGCCATCGAGCACATCACCGTGCGCACTCACGAGGCCTGCGTGCGCATCATCGACAAACAGGGCCCGCTCGCCAACCCCGCCGACCGCGATCACTGCATCCAGTACATGATGGCCGTACCGCTCATCTTCGGGCGCCTCACGGCCGCGGATTACGAGGACGGTGTGGCCGCCGACCCACGCATCGACGCTCTACGTGCGAAGATCCAGTGCACGGAGGACCCGCAGCTCACCCGGGACTACCACGACCCCGAGAAGCGCTCCATTGCCAACGCCGTCACCGTGAGGCTCAAGGACGGCCGCACGCTGCCTGAGGTGGTGGTGGAATACCCGGTCGGCCACAAGCGCCGCCGCAGCGAGGGCATCCCGTTGCTCGTCGAGAAATTCCGCCGCAATCTCGCGCGGCGCTTCCCCGAAAAGCAGCAGCAGGCCATCGCGGAGCTGTCCCTGGATGGGGCGCGGCTGGAGCGGATGCCGGTGCATGAGTACGTCGATCTCTACGTAATCTGACCCGGCCGCGATCCCATGAGCACCTATCTGGTCTCCACCGATGTCCCCACCGAGCCCGCGGGCAGGCGCTTTACCGCCCTGCTCGAGCGCGGGCCGATCGTGCGCATACCGGGCGCGCACAACGGGCTGGCCGCGCTGCAGGCGAAAAGCGCGGGTTTTGAAGCGCTGTATCTGTCCGGGGCGGCGATGAGCGCATCGATGGGCCTGCCCGACCTCGGCATCCTCACCATCGAGGATGTGTGCTTCTTCATCCGGCAAGTCAGCCGCGCGGGGAGCCTTCCCGTCCTGGTGGACGGGGATACCGGCTACGGCGAGGCGCTGAACGTGATGCACATGGTGCGCGCCTTCGAGGATGCCGGCGCGGCCGCGGTACACATCGAAGATCAGCTGCTGCCGAAGAAATGCGGCCACCTGAATGACAAGAGGCTCGCCGCGCCCGAGGACATGGCCGCCAAGATCGCCGCAGCCCGGCGGGCACGGCGGCATCTTTACATCATTGCGCGCACCGATGCCGCTGCGAGCGAGGGCCTCGACGGGGCGGTCTCGCGTGCCCAACGCTACCTCGCGGCCGGCGCCGATGCCATCTTCCCCGAGGCGCTCACCAGCGAGGAGATGTTCCGGGAGTTCGCGAGGCGAGTGAAAGCGCCGCTGCTCGCCAACATGACGGAGTTCGGCCGCACGCCCTACTTCACCGCCGAGGAGTTTGCGGCGCTGGGGTATCGCATGGTGATCTGGCCGGTAAGCAGCCTGCGGATCGCCGCCCGGGCGCAGGAGCGGCTGTACTCGGTCATCGCCCGCGAAGGCGGCCCGCGCAGCCTGATCGGCGAGATGCAGACCCGCCAGCAGCTCTACGAGACCATCGCCTACGCCGATTACGAGGCGCTCGACGCCTCCATCGTCAAGACCCTCCTGCCTTCTTCCTAGAAAGCAGCGTGTACGCCGCCTCCGCTCCCTCGCGCAAGGACCGTACCGAGTCGAGCTCCCCGGCCACCCGCGCCCCACCCGCCACCCGGAAATTCCTCCCCGGGCGCCCGAGCACCGCGCTCGCGAGACGATGGATGATGCGCTCGATGCCCTCTGAGCTCATGGCGCTTCCATGCTGCGAGGGCCCGAGGACCGTTGATGGGGTCATGTTGGGCCAGGGGCCAGGCCGCTGCTAGGTTGCCCTGGAGTGCGACCTTTTGGTTATCCGGGCCTCGCGGGGCGGTGATGAGAGGGTTCGCTCCCCGAGGCTGGCAGCGCAGCGGCCGATTCCCCCCGAAATGCGCGGACGCTGCAAGGACCAGCTCCGCGGATGCGTGAGGTTGCCCTTACTTGCGCCGGATGCGACGCGGGCTGAGCGTCTCCAGGGAGAATCCGACCAGCACTACGGTGGTGAGAATGATCTGAGAAACTACGATGACCATGATGTTTCCTTTGCTTTGTGAACGGGCGCAGTCTAGGGCCCGGCATCCTGGGTGACATGACCATCGCGAGAGTGCGAAGCGTAGCCTGCGCGAGAGCGCTCTGAGTATTCCTTTAGGGATAGCGGTTTTCCCAGGGGGCTGGGACGCGTCTTCGCGGAACCCGGCGTGACGGCTGACTCTCCCGCGGGTAGAATTGCTGCAATATTTTCGCCCGCCGGCGTATGCGGCGCCCCCTCCTTCCCGATCCCGGAGCCCTTCGATGGCCGTAGCCCCCGATTGCGTCGTGACGATCCATTACACCCTCAAGGACGATGCGGGCACGGTGCTCGATCACTCCTCGCCCGAGGAGCCGCTTGCCTACCTGCACGGCCACGGCAACATCATCCCGGGCCTCGAGAAGGAGCTCGACGGGAAGAATATCGGCGATGCGCTCACGGTGACGGTCGCGCCCGCTGACGGCTACGGCGAATACGACAATGGCCTGGTGCAAAGCGTGCCGCGGCGCACGTTGCGCGGCATCAAGGACGTCAAGCCCGGGATGCGCCTGCACGCCCAAACCGCCGAGGGCCCCCGCTCCGTGACCGTGACCAAGGTGCTCGGCGACATGGTGACCCTGGACGGCAATCATCCGCTGGCGGGGAAAAGCCTGCGCTTCGACGTGCGGATCGAGGATGTCCGCCCGGCGACCGAGGAAGAGCTTTCACACGGGCACGTGCATGGCCCCGGCGACCATCACTAGGCGCCACATCCGCCCTGCGCTCGTGGCGGGGGATTTGGCAAGCCGGCGCGCTCACGACTTCTAAAACCAGCCGTAATTGAAGCTGATGCTGATGCGCTCGGTCGGTGCCGGATTGGCCGGCACCTCGTGGCGCAGCCAGCTTTCAAACAGCAATACTCCGCCGGCCTCTGCCGGCAGCTCCACCCACGGCCGATTGGCGCGCCTTGCGCCGGTACGGCGGGGCGGCGCCGCCATCATGCGATCCAGCCTCGGATCCTCGATCTTCAGGCCCGGACAGCCTCGCGGCGTCTTGACATAATACGTCCCGCTGATCGTCGACAGCGGATGAAGGTGCAGGCCGTGCACGGTGCCGCGAGGCATGATGTTGACCCAGCAGTCGGTCATGGCCAGCTCTCGGCCGGTGAGGTCGAGCTCGAGAGAGCGGGCGAATGCAGCCACGTGCCGGTCGAGCGAGCGTTGCAGCCGGGCGAAGGTTGGCGACAGCTGATGCATCCGGCATACCGAGCCATACGAGGTATATCCGCCCGGATAGTTCCTCGCCGACCAGCGCCGGCCGGCCTGGTCATCCAGGCTCAGCTGCCGGCACTCGCGCAGCAGCCTCTCGTTGAGAGGCGCCGTGCCGGCAAGGCGCGCCGAGTATACGAGCGTCGGGAAGAAGCGTTGCACGGGCATCCGGCCAGTATAGGGGGCCGATTCACGGCCCGGGCCGGAATCTCCTTTTCCGGCCCCGCGGCCATCATCCCTGATTCGCTCTATGGCACTCCTAGGCGCGTCCCAAGGATGCGCGCTCGAACTGCTGCGCCTCTGTGCTGCCCGTCAGCGCTGTGAGGGACGAAGTACCGCCGGTGATGGCCTGGGTGAGCTCATCGAAATACCCGGCGCCGACCTCCCGCTGGTGGCGCGTGGCGCTGTAGCCGTCCTTCTCGGCGGCGAACTCCGCCTGCTGCAGCGCCACGTAGGCCGACATCTGATGCTCCTTGTAGCCGCGCGCCAGGTCGAACATCGAGAAGTTGAGCGCGTGGAAGCCCGCGAGCGTGATGAACTGGAACTTGTAGCCCATCGCGCCGAGCTCGCGCTGGAACTTGGCGATGGTCTCATCGTCGAGCTTGCGCTTCCAGTTGAAGGACGGTGAGCAGTTGTACGCCAGGAGCTTGCCCGGGAAGTGCCGGTGCACCCCTTCGGCGAAATGGCGCGCCTCCTCCAGATCGGGCTTGGCGGTCTCGCACCAGAGCAGATCGGCATACGGGGCGTAGGCACAGGCCCGGGCGACCGCCTGCTCGAGGCCCGCCTTCACGTAAAAAAAGCCCTCCGCGGTGCGTCCCTTGCCGGGGTCGATGAACGGCCGATCGCGCTCGTCCACGTCCGCGGTCAACAGATTGGCCGACTCCGCGTCGGTGCGCGCCACCAGCACGGTGGGCACGTTGCACACGTCCGCCGCGAGCCGCGCGGCGATCAGCTTGTTGACCGCCTCCTGGGTCGGCACGAGCACCTTGCCGCCCATGTGGCCGCATTTCTTGGCCGAAGAGAGCTGGTCCTCGAAGTGCACGCCGGCCGCTCCCGCCTCGATCATCTGCTTCATCAGCTCGAAGGCGTTCAGCACGCCGCCGAAGCCGGCCTCGGCGTCGGCGACGATGGGTTTGAGCCAATCGACGCTGTCATCGCCCTCGGCGTGATGAATCTCATCGGCCCGGCGCAGGGTCGCATTGATCCTGCGCACCACCGCCGGCACCGAGTCGGCCGGGTACAACGACTGATCCGGATACATCTGACCGGACAGATTGGCATCCGCGGCCACCTGCCAGCCTGAGAGATAAATCGCATCCAGCCCCGCCTTCACCTGCTGCATGGCCTGGTTGCCGGTGAGGGCGCCCAGGGCGTTGACGAAAGGCTTCTCGTTGAGGTAGCGCCACAGTTTCTCGGCCGCCATGCGCGCCCAGGAATGCTCCAGCGGAATCGTGCCGCGCAGCCGCACCACCTCTTCCGGGCGGTACCCGCGCTCGAGTCCGCGCCAGCGCGGGCTGTCACGCCAGCTCTGGCGCAGCTCATCGGCGGTCGGCAAGGGTTTCGTGTATGTCATGGCATGGTACTCCGGCCGTCAGTCGATCAATTCGTATGCGGGAAGGGTCAGGAACTCGTCGAATTCGTCTTGCTTGATCATCCGTTCAAACAGGCGCGAGGCGCTCGGAAAGACGCCCTTTGCCAGCCTCTGCGAGCCGACCTCGCCGTGAATGCGGTCGAGCTCCTCGGACAGCAGGCGATCGAACCGCTCCGCCGTCACCGGCGCTCCGTCGCTGGTGCGCGCGCCGTGATGCAGCCACTGCCACAGCTGCGCACGGCAGATCTCCGCGGTCGCCGCGTCCTCCATCAGGTTGTAGAGCGGCACGCAGCCGTTGCCGCGCAGCCAGGCCTCCAGATACTGGACGCCGACCCGGATGTTGTTGCGCAGGCCCTCTTCGGTGATCTGCCCGTCGGGGATGGCCAGCAGGTCGTCCCGGGCAACGCTCACGTCGCTGCGCGAGACGTGCAGTTGGTTGGGACCGCTCATCACCGAGTCGAA
This sequence comes from Pseudomonadota bacterium, assembly GCA_021850555.1. The sequence continues at coordinate 39,318 of JAJZLX010000772.1, forward strand.
TGCCTCGCGCGCCACCGCCGCGAGCCCCGGGTGCGCGATCCAGGTGCCGTCGTGTCCGGCGCGCGCTTCGCGCAGCTTGTCGGCTCGCACGCGCGCCATCGCGATTTCGTTGGCCTGCGGGTCGCGGACGGGGATCTGCGCGGCCATGCCGCCCATGGCATGCGCCCCGCGCCTGTGGCACGTGCGGATGAGCAGGTCCACGTAGGACTTGAGAAAGTGCCTGTCCATGGTCACCATGGCGCGGTCCGGCAGGAGGAAATCCCGGCGATTGCGGAACTTCTTGATGAAGCTGAAGATATAGTCCCATCGGCCGCAGTTCAGGCCGGCCGAATGCTCGCGCAGCTCGTACAGGATCTCATCCATTTCGAAAGCGGCTAGAACGGTCTCGATCAGCACCGTGGCCTTGATGGTGCCGCGGCGCATGCCGAGCGCCTCCTGCGCGGCCAGGAACACGTCGTTCCACAACCGCGCCTCCAGATGGCTTTCCATCTTGGGCAGGTAGAAGTACGGGCCCGTGCCGCCGCGCTCGAGCGCCTCATGGTTGTTGGCAATGTACAGCGCGAAGTCGAACAGGCTTCCCGAGACCGGCTGCCCGTTGACGAGCACGTGCTTCTCGCTCAGGTGCCAGCCGCGGGGGCGCACGATCAGCGTGGCGGTGCGCTCGCCCAGTCGATACACCTTGCCGCTCGCCGGATCGGTGTAGCTGATGGTGCGTCGGATTGCATCCGCGAGGTTGACCTGTCCCCGCACTATGTTTTCCCAGCTCGGCGTGCAGGAGTCCTCGAAATCCGCCATGAAACAGCGCACCGGGGCATTCAGCGCGTTGATGATCATCTTGCGGTCGACGGGGCCTGTGATCTCCACCCTCCGGTCGGTGAGATCCGCGGGCACGGGCGCGACCCGCCATTCACCCGAGCGAATCGCCGCCGTCTCAGGCAGGAAATCCGGAAGCACGCCGGCGTCGAGCTCGCGTTGACGCTGCTCGCGAGCCGCGAGCAGCTCGAGGCGGCGTGGGTTGAAACGCCGGTGCAGGTGGGCGAGCAGCTGCAGCGCGAGCGGGGTCAGCACTTCCTCGGAGCGCTCGACGGAATGACCCACGATGTCCACAGGCGAGCCGGCCGGCTCCCGGGAATAGAGTTTCTCGGTCCTGGCGAGTTCATCGGCTCTGGCGTTCATGGGCGGGGCTCCCTTGGCGCTGTCTATCAGGACTCGAGCATATGCCCGTTTTAAGGAAGAATTTGACTATAGAAACTTCACACTGTTAATTTCACAGAGAGGCCGAAACGGCCGGTACCCGAGATCCGCCATGACTCCACTGCTGCGCAAGGGCCACTTCCTCGGCGCCAAGCTCCGTGATCTGAGAAAGCGCAACGGGTTGACGCTCGAGGAATTGTCGGCGCGCTGCGTCCAGCGCGACGCAGAGCGCGCCCCTTCGGTCTCGTATCTCAGCATGATCGAAAGCGGCAAACGCGTTCCCTCGGCTGAGCTCCTGGGGCTGCTCTCGCAGGTCTTTCAGCGCCACCCCAGCTGGTTCCTCGATGAGAGCGGCGAGTCGGAGCTGCCGGCCGTATCCGCTCCGGTGGGCGGCGCGGCCAAGGTGCCGCTCGAACCGGCATTCCTCTTCTCGAAGGAGGTCCTGCAGGCGGCCATCCCGGAGCTGCTGCAACAGACCGGCACCAGCGGCCGGCAGTTCGCACACCTGCTCATCCGCTCGCACCAGGAATTGTCCCGCAACGACTTCCCGGACCTCGAGCGCGCCGCCGAAGCGGTGGGCGAGCGCAAGTTCCCGATCGAGGTCGATGATCTGATTCGACTGACCCGGCGCCATGGGCTCGAGATCCGCTGGTTCGACCGTAAGCCGGTGCTTGCCCGTGACCAGGAGCGTGATGTGCGCAGCATGGTGCGCTCGTTCTTCGAGCCGCCGCGGCACATCTACGCCAACCGAGCTCTGCAATCGGATCCGGCGCGGCTGAAGTTCGATCTGGCGGCGCACATCGCGCACAAGGTGTTGCATGGGGGCGACGGATTGAAATCCGCGCACGCCACCGGAGGGGAGATGGGTGGCAGTCCCGAAGGCAACTCCGCCGGCGGCATGAACGCTCAGGATGTGCTGCACGCCTGGCGCGACTTCGAGTGCAGCTTCTTCGCTGGCGCGCTGCTCGCTCCTCGAGTGCCATTCCGCCGCTTCCTGGCGCGCGAGCGCTACCGGGTGGAGGCCGGCACGCGCCTCACGCTCACGCCCGCGGTGATCATGCGGCGCATGACCAAGGTCTCCCCCTACCCCTACTGGCATTTCTTCGACGCCTACCCGCCGGGTTACCTGCGCGCGGTGTACCGCGGCAACGGAATTCCGCTGCCGTGGGGCAACATGGCGCGCATCAGCGATCCGTGTCCCAATTGGGCGGTGTTCCGCATGATCGACGGTCAGCGGGACATCGGCTCGCAGATCTCCGTGCTGCGCGACGGGGATCGCTCGCTCCTTTACTGCTGCCACTCGCGCCGGGTTCGGGACATGGCAGGCAACCCGCACGTGCTCTCGGTGGGAGTGGATCTCGCGCCGGCGCTCGACGCCAACGGAGTATCCAGCGAGGAGACGATCGATGCCATCCTCTCGGAGTGCCTGCGCGCGAAGGGCGAGGCGCGCGCGCCGAAGGCCGCCCAGGCGGCGCTTCAAGCGGTCGCCAACGTGCTCAACATCGCGTGGATCGAGGATGCCTTGCAGCGGCCCGCGCACATCATCTGCCCGCGTAGCTCGCGTTGCCCGCGCCCCGAGCGCTGCGACGGGGCGAAGAGCCGCCCGTCCCGGGCGCGCGAGATCGATGAGGTGAAGGCGGAGATACTGGGGGGGCCCTAGTCTATTGGCGGAAATCGCCGAGGCGATTTCCGCAAGACCCTGCACCTTGGCGCGGGCTCGGGAGCGGCCCATCGCCCGCTGGGCCGTGCCGAGATCTCGAGGCGATTTCCGCAAGACCCTGCACCTTGGCGCGGGCTCGGGAGCGGCCCATCGCCCGCTGGGCCGTGCCGAGATCTCGGGGCGATTTCCGCTAGACCTGGCTGATGAAAATGGTCGCGGGGTGCTCGAGGAGCTCCTTCAGCGCCTGGACCATCGCCGCGGCGTCGTAACCGTCGACGAAGCGATGATCGAACGAAGATGAGAGATTCATCATGCGGCGCACCGCGATCGTGCCTTGGACCACCACGGGGCGCTCGACGGCGCGATTGACGCCGATGATCGCCACTTCGGGCGCGTTGATGATGGGCGTGCTCGCGATACCGCCGAGCTTGCCGAGACTCGTCAGGGTGAGCGTCGAGCCGGTCAGCTCCTCGCGCGTCGCCTTGTTGGCCCTTGCGGCCTCGGTTACGCGGCGCATCTCCTCGGCGAGATCCCAGAGCGAGCGGCGCTGCGCATCGCGTACCACCGGCACCTTCAGCCCCTCGGGTGTCTGAGTGGCCACACCGATGTGCACGGCTCGATGGCGGACGATCACGCCCCTCTCGGCCTCGTAATGGGCGTTGCACTGCGGGAAGTCCGCGACGACCCGGACCAACGCCAGCGCGAGGAAAGGCAAGTAGGTGAGCGCCGGCGTGCCCGGCTGCAGTCTGCCGTTCAGGTGCCGGCGCAGCGACTCGAGCTCGGTGACGTCGACTTCCTCGACGTACGCGAAATGCGGAATGTTGCGCTTGCTCTCGCTCATGCGCTGGGCGATGAGCCGGCGCACGCCGATGACTTTGATCTCCTCGGTGGCGCCGTCATCGCGCTTCCCGCCGGCTCGCGCGGGCGCCACCACGGCGGTCCGGGCCGCGAGTGCAGGCCGCTCAGAGCTCGCGGAGCGCGCGGTGTGCTCCTCAAGATCCCGGCGCAGAATGCGGCCCTGGGGACCGCTCCCGCGGATCGCCTTGAGGTCGATGCCCGCCTCGCGGGCCTTGCGGCGGATGGCCGGCGAGGTCATGACGCGGCCGCGCTCATTGGCAACTGCGACACTCGCGGCCGCGCTCTCCCCCTGGACGGCGCCTTTGTCCGGAATGCGTCCCGATGAGATGCCGGCACCGGCGCTGACGGCCGCGACGTTGCGCTGCGATGCGGACGGGGGGCTCGTCTGCCCAGCCTCTGCGGTCTCGAGCACGATCAGCTCCGAGCCCACGGCCACCATGTCGCCCGGCCCTCCGGTGGTGGAAATCACTTTGCCGCCGACCGGCGAGGGCACTTCCACCGCGGCCTTCTCGGTCATGACCTCGACCAGCGCCTGCTCTTCGGCGACCGTGTCGCCCGGCTGGACGCGCCAGCCGACGATCTCAGCCGAGACCGTGCCTTCCCCGAGATCCGGCAGCTTGAATACGTAGCGGCTCACTTCGCCTCCATCACGCTGTTGAGGGCCGCGACGATGCGCTGGGGTCCCGGGAAATAATCCCACTCGAAGGCGTGAGGATAGGGAGTATCCCAGCCGGTGACTCGCGCGATCGGCGCCTCCAGGTGCCAGAAGCACTCCTCCTGCACGGTGGCCGACAATTCCGCGCCGAAGCCGCTGAAACGGGTCGCCTCGTGCACGATGACGCAGCGTCCGGTCTTGCAGACCGACCCACACAGTGTATCCACATCGAGCGGCACCAGGGAGCGCACGTCGATGATCTCGGCGTCGACCTGCGCGAGTCTTACCGCCGACTCCACCACATGCACCATCGTGCCGTAGGCCAGCACGGTGACCTCCGTGCCCGGGCGGACGATTTCGGCCTTGCCGATGGGAATGCTGTAGTGTCCATCGGGCACCTCTCCTTTCGGGTGCGTGCTCCAGGGCACGGCGGGCTTGTGCGGATCCCCGTCGAAAGGCCCGTTGTACAGACGCTTCGGCTCGAAGAACACCACCGGATCCTCGTCCTCGATGGAGCTGATGAGCAAGCCCTTGGCATCGTACGGATTGGAAGGCATCACCACCTTGATGCCGCAGACGTGCGTGAAAACGCCCTCGGGGCTCTGCGAATGGGTTTGCCCGCCGCGAATGCCGCCGCCACAGGGAGTACGGATGGTCACCGGGGCGGAAAAGTCCCCGGCCGTCCGATAGCGCAGCCGCGCAAGCTCGCTCACGATCTGATCGAACGCCGGATAGATGTAGTCTGCGAACTGGATCTCGGCGACCGGCTTGAGCCCGTTGACGCCCATGCCGATCGCCGCCGCGACGATTCCGCCCTCGGCGATCGGAGTGTCGAGCACGCGGTGCTCGCCGTGCTTTCTTTGCAGACCGTCGGTGCAGCGAAACACGCCGCCGAAATATCCGACATCCTCACCGAACACCACCACGCGCGGATCGCGCCCCAGCATCACGTCGAGGGCGGAATTGATCGCCTGCACCATGTTCATGCGGGCCATCGCTCAACCCTCTCCGACCGGAGCCTGGGCGTCGGTGCCGTGGGCCGGCGCGGCCGCCCCGGCGCGCTCCTCTATGAGACGCCCGAGCTCTTCACGCTGGCGCTCCAGATTCGCGGGCATCTCGTGAAACACGTCCTCGAACATGGTGAGCGGATCGAGCCAGGGACCCTCGGTCAGGGTGCCGTAGGTCACTGCCTCCTTCCAACAGGAGGTCACGTGAGCTTCGAGCTCCTTCTCGAGGGCCTTGTGGCGCTCCTCGGACCACTCCCCGAGACGGATCAGATGCTCCTTCAGGCGCTGGACCGGGTCGCCGAGAGGCCAGGCCTGCCATTCCTCCTTCGGCCTGTAGCGGGAGGGATCGTCGCTGGTGGAGTGCGCCGCGGCCCGGTAGGTAACGTGCTCGATCAAGGTCGGTCCGCCGCTAGCGCGTGCCCGCTCGGCCGCCCACTGAGTGACCGCATAAACGGCAAGGAAGTCATTGCCGTCGACGCGCACACCGGGAATGCCGTAGCCGGGGCCGCGCCGGGCGAAGGTCCGATGCTCGCCGCCGGCAAAGCCCTGAAAGCTCGAGATCGCCCACTGGTTGTTGACCACGTTCAGGATCACGGGCGCCTGATATACGGCGGCGAACGTAAGAGCGTGGTGGAAATCGGCCTCGGCGCTCGCACCTTCCCCGAGCCACGCGGCGGCGATATGGTCCTCGCCCTTGATGGCCGCCGCCATCGCCCAACCCACCGCCTGGGGAAATTGCGTGGCGAGGTTGCCGGAGATAGAAAAGATGTTGCCTGTCGCCCAGTGATACATGATGGGCATCTGCCGCCCGCGGCACATGTCATGGGTGTTGGACAAGCACTGGCACATCAGGTCGACCAGGCTCTTGCCGCGCACGACGAACAATCCCTGCGTGCGGTAGGAGGGGAAGAGCATGTCGCCGGGCCGCAGCGCCATAGCCTGCGCCACCGCCACGGCCTCCTCACCGGTCGACTTCATGTAGAACGAGATGCGCCCCTGTCGCTGCATGCGCTGCATGCGATCGTCGAACAGGCGCGTCAGGAGCATGTGCCGCAGCGCCACCTGCAGCTCCTCGGGCTCGAGGTGGGGATTCCACGGCCCGATGGCTTGCCCCTGCTCATCGAGCACCCGCACCATCTCGCCGCCCAGGTGCTCGATCTCGAGAGCCGATGCCCGGGTGTCCGGACGTGCCACCGCACCGGGCGCAGAGATCTGGACGTAGCTGAAATCCGGCTTTTCCCCTGGGCGGGCAGGAGGGTGAGGAACATGCAGGCGTGATTGCCTCATGGAATTCGATCTCGTCACCGCCTGAGTTTGGCGCTGTGCAAATTTTACCGCCCCAAACGTGCAATGCACGTTCCATTCCGTTCGCAAACGCCGCGAGTCACGCAATGCTTGTCTCATCTGCGTGGTGGATTGGCGAGTTCCCTGGCCCCATCCATAATGCGCACATGAAACCTCTTCAAACCGCCCGCGGCGTCGTTCTGCGCAAAGCTCCGGGCCGGCCGGTACCGCCGCCTCCGCCCGGCTCCGGCCAAGGCGCTCAGGCGCGTGTGCGGGTGGGGCGCGAAGTCGCCGGACGCGGGGGCAAGGGGGTCTCAGTGATTACGGGCCTGCCACTCGCCGGCGCGGATCTCGAAGCCCTGGCTCGCCAGCTCAAAAAGCTCTGCGGAGCCGGGGGCGGTGTGCGCGAGGGAGTGATCGAGATCCAGGGCGAGCACCGCGATCGCCTGGTCGCCGAGCTGTCCCGGCTCGGCTATGAGGCCAAACGGTCCGGCGGCTGACGCTCCGGGCGCCGCCTTTCCGCTCGAGACAGTGCCGCGCCCCTCAGCGTACGGGGCGCACCGGGTAGTGCTCGAAGATCCGCGTGACCGCCTTGTCGAGAGATCGGCTGGGGTATTTCCACATGTGCCACGTGACCCTTGAGGCCGTGGTGCCGCTCCACACGGCCATGCGATTCTGCGCATTGATCACCGTGACTGTCAGCGCGGCCCTGGGGACGGTTCGGATGTCGCTGTAATAGCCACCGCCCCAGCCCCAACCAGGGCCGTAGGGCCAGCCCCAACCCCAGCCCGGTCCCCAGCCCGAGCCCCAGCCCCAATAGCCTGCCCCGAACATCGGCCCGTAACCGCCCACGACCTCACCGTGAGTGGTGATGCGGAAATCCACCAGCAGGTCGGGCTTTTGCCCCTTCCTCACCAGTGCATAGCCGCGCGCCTCCATCTGCTGTGTCACGTCCTGCTCGAGCCGCTGGGTCGTCAGGGAATGATATGGCCCCGTGTCGGTGCCCAGCTTGTGGACATACCCGAAGGTATGCGCACCGACCAGATTGGCACCCACGGCGGTCTGGGTACGGACCACCGGTCCCGTGGCGCAGCCGGCGAGCAAGGCAGCCCCTGCGCACAAGGCAACGAGCCTGATCTTTTTGTACGTCCCGAAGGACTTCGAGGCCATCATGAGTATCTCCACCAGTCTCTGACCCATTGAACGCCCGGGGGTTCCCGTCGTTGACAGGCGACGGGAGCTCCGGCTCCCCTGCCGGCCACCTATTGAGCGGGGAGCACCTCGATACGGAAGTCCTCCCCCGCCCACTCCCCGCTCGGCTCGAGCCGGTAGGTCAGATCGATGCATTGGCCGCTGCGCAGCGCCCGGGTGTCGATCTGCACCGTATGCAGACCCAGTGAGTTGGCCGTGGTGCGGCTCTCTTGGATATTCTGCCAACCGTCGATGCTCCAACGAAAGACGCCCGGCTCGGTCAGCGCCACGGTCAGCTCCGCCCCCTCCGGCAGGCGGCTCGCCGGCGCGTGGGCGCACCAGATTACCCGTCTCAGCGCCGGGCGCCTGCCGCCGTAGCGCCGCCAGACCGGCTCCGGCCGGTCGAAAGGCCGGCCCAGCGTGCGGGAGACAGCGAGCTTGATGTACTCCGCGTGAGCCCAGACGAGCGGCATGGCGCCGCCGGTCGGCCGGCCGGGCCGAAGCCCCTTCGCCTCGATGGGAGCGGCGTCCCAGACCTGCTCGGGCAGCATGCCGCCCGAGGAGGCCATGCGCACCATCGCCTGAAGGAGTGGCAGCGGATCGCGTCCCGCGGAGAGCTCGTAATGACCCCGCTCGCCGGTGA
>JAJZLX010000171.1:0-20168 GCA_021850555.1 Pseudomonadota bacterium
AGAGGCGCACTATAGAAATTTCCCGGACGCGACACGTTCGGAAAGCTGCCGGAATCGACCGCAACGGCCCCATTTTGTATGACCTGGCGCCTGATGAATCCGCTGTTGCGCGTGAAGGAGCCCACCAGGCGCACCGCGGCGGTCTTCCCCAACGGGATGTTGACCATCGCATTTTCCTGGTGGTTCAGGTTGCCGCCATCCGTGGTGTCGCTGATCACTTCCTCCCCGCTGGCCCTGAAGACATCGAGGCGCGGTGGGTTGGGAATCAAACGGATGGTCCCGCCCATGGAGCTCGACCCGTACAGGGTGCCCTGGGGGCCGCGCAACACCTCGACCCGCTTCAGGTCATAGAGGTCCGGGTCGATCACCACCTTGCCGAAGAAAGAGTTGGCCGGCGCCGACAGCGGTATGGAGCCCAGATACAAGCCCACCACGGAGGTGTTGCCCCCTTGGGAATTAAGACCGCGCATTTCGAGCTCGTCCAGGCCCGGGCTTCCGGAGTTGCGCACGGCGATGCCGGGCACGCTGACCACCAGGGAATGGAGAGACGTGATCCCTCTGTTGGCGAGCTCTGCGCCGGTGAACACGCTGATGCTGATGGGAGTCGTCTGGACCGTGGTCCTGCGCTTGGTCGCGGTGATCACCACTTCCTGAAGCTGATCCGCGGAGTCGGCCGCTGGCTGCTGCGCGGCGGCCACCCCTTGCGTCGTGATGCCGAGAGAAACAGCGGCCAGCAGGAGCAACAGCCACCGCGGGTTCGCACGCATCGCGCGCTCGGTCCTCGTGCCGAGGATCCTGACGGATTCATCGACAACCGCTCGAGTGGCTTTTGCTCGCATATTCATCCCCCGTCTTCTTTTTCGTCCACGAACGCGCCGGCAGCAGGTGAAACAGACGACCACATCAAAGGGCGGCACTCGCGCGTGTACGGCTACACGCGAGCTCCCGATCCGTGGCCGGCGAGGGGGCGGTTGCCGACGCTTCTGCCCTCGGGCCGTGCGTGCGGAACGGATGCCCCGGCGATTTGGCCTCGACCGCGAGAATGGCTCGCCGGCTTCATGAGGAATCCCAAACTGCGCGCATCATCCGCAGATCCTTCAGGCAGGGCATTCTACGTTGAGCCGCCACATCAGCTTAGGGGATTGGGTAAAAAGCTTCATAAAGGAGGGCAATTCAATCCGTGGGGTCTCTGTCGGCGCAATCGCGAACAGGGAGCCTGCGAGGCGGGCCACCGCACCCTTGAAGGGACCGTTGCGCCGCATCACCTGACAGGCGGCGGTTGCCTCCGGCCGCGATTCAGCAGGACTTCAGTCCCCGAGCGTCCTTGGGACACAGGCCGAACTCGCGCCGAAACGCGGTGGCGAATGAGCTTTGATGGCCGTAACCGACCGCTTCGGCGACCTGTGCGGCGGGCATGTGCTGCTCGCGCAGCAGTTTGAGAGCATGCTGCATTCTGCAGCGCAGGGAGAATTCGAACAGGGTCTCGCCAAAGAGGGCCTTGAATCCGCGCTTCAGCGAGGTCTCGCTCATCCCCACCGCCCGCGCAACCTGCCGGGTGGTCGGCGGGCTCGAGAGCTGGCCCGCGAGTACGGTCCGTGCGGCGTACAAGCATCGCAAGTCGCGCTCGCTGTACCGCTTGATGGGCGCCTGCCGTGCGCAGCTGAACTCGGCGACCGCGGCGCAAAGGAGCTCGAGCGTGGTCGCCTCGGTGTGAATGAGCGCGAGCGCCCCCGTGTAGGGATTGTCGATCAGCTGGGAAGCCAGCTCGAACATCCGCGGATTGAGCGGCAGATGACAATAATGGAATTGACCGTGCGAAGGCGACACGAGTGCGCCGAGCTGCGGAGGCGAGTCGGGCAGCGAGGCGACGAAATGACCGGCGAGGTACTCCGGCCGCACGTTGACCGCCACGCAGCGCTCGCGGATGCTCGGCGCCGCCCATTCCCGGTAATCGATCTCCGGCGGCTGAAAGTAGGCGAGCAGGGTCGGTCGATTCAGGTGCAGCGTCTCGGCATGATTGCCCGCGATCGTCAAATCGCCGGAGAGCTGGAAGAAAAACTGCACCATTCCATCGCCCGGCACCAGCTCCACGCGCGGCCTTTTGTACGCCACGTTCGCGACGACAACATAGACATCGTCGCCGATCTGCGTGAACTCCCAGGAGCCCTCGCCCTCCTTCGGTGGCACGATCATGCGCGCACTGACCAGACGCCGCAGCGGGTGGCGCACGAGCGATTGCACACCTCGCGCGCGCTCCAGGCTCGCAAAGGCATCTCTCAGTGTGCCGCCCGGACCGGCGAGAAACGCACGGAACAGGCCGCCGTGCCGGTCGGCCAGGGTAGCCGCGCCGGTCACTTGCATGGCGCCATTCGTGCGCCCCCCATAGTTACCGTCTGTGAATGCGGCATCGGCTCCAATTTAGGATTTCGGGCGCCGCTCTGCAACTGCGCCGTCCTCGGGGGGAACGGCCCGGGCGAGGAACCGATGGCACTATCTGCTAATTTAAATGCCGCTTCTCCAAAGGTGCAGCGGCTCTCGGCTGGCTACTCTGCCGCTATGGAATCCTTTTGGGTACCTCGAGCTTGAGACCGCAACTGCTTCCGCGCAAACCCTCCGAGTGCCGACCGGGCGAACCGGACTGCGAGCTCGTCCGGCCGGCGCCGGCAGACGCCCACCCGGGGACACGCTGGTACGCGCTCGCCATTCTCACCGCCATTTATGTCTCGAACATCGCCGATCGCTATGTGATATCCACCCTGATCCAGCCTATCAAGGCGGATCTGCGCTTGAGCGATGCGGCAATCGGCTTTTTGACCGGCTCGGCGCTCGGCATCGTCTACGTCGGAATGGGAATCCCGCTCGGACTTCTCGCCGACCGGGTCGAGCGGCGCAAGCTCATTGCGATTTCGATCGCGCTCTGGTCGGCCATGACCGCGGTGTGCGGAGCGACCACCACGTTCATTCAGCTGCTGCTGGCCAGAATCGGCGTCGGGGTCGGCGAGGCCGGCGGCACTCCCGCCTCCCAGTCGATGATGGCCGATCTGTTCCCCTTCTCCCAGCGAACGCTTGCGACCACGATATTCGCCCTCGGAGCCGCCGCCGGCTCGATGCTGGGAGCGAGCGGCGGAGGACTCATCGCGGGTCGCTTCGGCTGGCGGGCGGCCTTCGTCGCGCTCTCCATCCCCGGCATCGTCATAGCGCTGCTCGCGCGCTTTACTCTGCGCGAGCCGGTCCGAGGCGCATTTGACGCGGTCACCGACGAGCGTGTTCCCTCTCTTCGCGAGACGTTAGAGTTCATCCGCACCCAGCCCTCCCTGGTGCACGTGCTCGCCGCCGCGACCGTGGTGACCTATTGGGGATGGGGGCTGCTCTGGTGGACGCCGGCGTTCCTGATGCGCTCCCATGACCTGACGATCGCCCAGGCCGGCACTCTGGTCGGCACGGTGACCGGAGTAGCCGGCGCGCTCGGGATCCTCGGCAGCGGGCTCCTCATCCATTGGTGCGGCCGCAGGGATCCGCGCTGGCAGCTGTGGATCGTCGGCCTCGCGACTTTTCTCGGCACGTGCCTGTCAATTGCGCTCTACACGGCAAAGAGCATGACGATCACCACGGTGATGCTCTGGCTGTTCGTGCCGGTCGCATATCTGAACATTGCGCCGCTCTTGAGCTTCGCTCAGAGTCTCGTGCCGCCCAGGATGCGCGGACTCACCTGCGGCCTGCTGCTCTTTGGCGCCAATATCGCGAACCTCGTGCTCGCTCCGCAGATCATCGGCATCACGAGCGACATCCTGCACGACCATTTCAACACCGGGATCCAGTCCCTTCGATGGGCCCTGGTTGCCACGACCTTCACCGGCTTCTGGGCGACGTACCATTTCTGGGCCGCCAGCCGGAACTTGAAGCAGAACCTGACTCGCGCGGGTGTTTCCTTGTGACCTGCAATCGTTGCCCGGATCGCGACCGGCGACACGGAATTGCCGACAGATAAACCTTCACTTCCTGGGTGACCATGCGATTCTCGGCTTTCGCGCTGGCACGCGGCGCATTTTCATTTCACGAGAGCTGGCCGCAGCTCTGGAGGAGCCCGGAGCCGAAGCGCCGATACGACGTGGCGGTCATCGGCGGCGGCGGTCATGGCCTTGCCACCGCGTACTATCTCGCCAAGGAGCATGGGGTGCGCAACGTCGCGGTGCTCGAAAAAGGCTGGCTCGGCGGCGGCAACACCGGCCGCAACACGACGGTGGTGCGCTCGAACTACTTCTACCCCGAGAGCGCCCGGCTCTACGAGCTGTCGCTGCGCCTCTATGAAGGGCTCTCGCGCGAGCTCGGCTTCAATATCATGCTGAGCCAGCGCGGCATCCTCACGCTCGCCCATGACTCGCATCAGCTAGAGATGCTCGCGCGCTGGCTGAATGCGATGCATCTGAACGGCATCGACGGCGAGCTGCTCGGCCCGGGCGAGGTGCGCCAGTGGCTGCCCCTGCTCAACCACTCGCCGACGGCGCGTTATCCAGTGAAAGGCGCGGTGTTGCAGCGCCGCGGCGGAATCGCGCGTCATGACGCGGTGGCCTGGGGCTACGCGCGCGCAGCGGACGCCCTCGGGGTCGACGTCTTGCAGAATTGCGAGGTGCTCGGTTTTCTGCGCGAGGGCGAGCGCGTTGTCGGCATCGAGACCACCCGAGGCTGCATTCGGGCGGATAAGGTGGCCCTGGCCGTGGCCGGCCACAGCAGCGTGCTGGCCGCCAAGGCCGGCTTCCGGCTACCGGTGACGAGCTATGCGCTGCAGGCCTTCGTGACCGAGCCGGTAAAGCCGGCGCTCTCCTGCGTCGCGGTCTCCATGGCGACGGGCGCCTACGTCAGCCAGTCCGACAAGGGCGAGCTCGTCGTGGGCGGCGGTCTCGATCTTTACCCCTCCTACGCCCAGCGCGGCAATCTACCGACCCTTCAAGCGGTGGTGGCGGGGCTGCTCGAGCTTTTCCCCTGCTTCAGCCGCCTGCGGATGCTGCGCCAGTGGGCGGGCATCGTCGATGTGGTTCACGACTCCTCCCCGATCATCGACCAAGCGCCCGTCAGGGGGATGTACCTCAACTGCGGCTGGGGAACCGGCGGGTTCAAGGCCATCCCCGGCGGCGGGCTCGCCTTCGCGCACCTCATCGCCACCGACCGGCCGCACCCGGCCGCCGAGGCCTTCACGCTGCGCCGCTTTGCCAGCGGCGCCCTGATCGATGAAGGCGCCGCGGCCGGCATCTCGCACTGAGGGTGAAGTCAATGCTTCGTATCAGCTGTCCGTGGTGTGGTCCTCGCGATGAGCCGGAGTTTCGCTGGGGCGGGGAGGTTCCCGTGCTGCGGCCCGGCCCGCCCGGGGCGGTCTCCGATGCCGCCTGGGCGCAGTACCTTTTCGTGCGCGACAACCCCAAAGGCTGGGTGCGCGAGCGCTGGGTGCACGCCTTCGGTTGCCGGCAATGGCTCATCGTGGTGCGAAACACCGTGACGCACGAGATCCGCGCGACGGCCAAGCTGACAGAGCCGCCGCCGGAGGTTGCCCCATGAGGATGAACGCTCATCGGCTCGAGAGCGGCGGCCGAATTGATCGCGGCCGGCCGCTCGCCTTTGAGTTCGACGGCCGGCGGTATGAGGGATTTGCGGGCGACACGCTCGCTTCGGCTCTGCTCGCGAACGGGGTGCGGATCCTCGGGCGAAGCTTCAAGCTCCACCGTCCCCGCGGGCTCCTCGGCGCCTGGGGCGAGGAGCCCAATGCCATCGTGCAGATCGGCACAGGGGAAACGACCGTCCCGAACCTCAAGGCCACTCAGGTCGAGCTCGCCGAGGCACTCGAGGCGCGCAGCGTCAATTGCTGGCCGAGTGCGCGATCGGATGTGTTCGCCTTCCTCAAGATGTTCGGCCCTCTGATGCCCGCGGGGTTCTACTACAAGACTTTCAAGTGGCCGAGCTGGCATTGGTTCGAGCCGACGGTGCGCCGCGCCGCGGGGCTTGGGGTTGCCCCCACCGGAGCCGATCCCGATCGCTATGAGGAACGCCACGAGCACTGTGACGTGCTGGTGGTGGGAGGAGGCTCTGCGGGTCTCGCGGCCGCACTCGCCGCGACCCGAGCCGGGGCCCGAACGGTGCTCGCCGATGACCGGCCTGTCCTGGGAGGGGCGCTGCAATGGGAAGAGAAGACAGTTGATGAGCGTCCGGCGCTCGAGTGGGTCGGCGAGGTCGAGGGCGAGCTGCGCGCCGCCTCCACCGCGCGGGTGCTCACCCGAACGACCGCTTTCGGCTGCTACGATCATCATCTCGTGGCGCTCTCGGAGCGATTCGGTGAGCAGACCGCCAGGCCCATCCGAGAGAGGCTCTGGCACGTTCGCGCCGAGCAGGTCGTGCTCGCCACCGGGGCCATCGAGCGCCCGCTCGTCTTCCCCGACAACGATGTGCCGGGAGTCATGCTCGCTTCGGCCGCCAGGAACTACGCGGTGCAATATGCGGTGCGCCCTGGCAGACGTGCCGTGCTCGTCACGAGCACGGACTCAGGATATGACGCCGCCGAGAGCTTGAGAGCCCGCGGCATTGCGATCGAAGCGATCGTCGATACACGGATGGATCCCGGTGAGGTGGCTGCCCGGGCGAGGCGCGCGGGCTTTGCGGTACGTGCCGGTTATGTGCCCGTACGGGTCCACGGCACCAGGGCCGTGAGAGCGATCGACATCCAGCCGCTGGCCGAGATCCTGCGCGCCCACTCGAGAGGATCGCCTCTTCGCCTCGAATGCGACCTGGTGTGCGTCTCGGGCGGCTGGACGCCGACCGTGCATCTTTACTCGCAGGCCCGCGGACAGCTGCGCTACGACGCGGAGCGCGCCGCTTTCGTTCCGGGGCCGGGCCCGAAGGGGTTTCGATGCGCCGGAGCCGCCGCCGGACAGTTCGCCCTTCGGGAGTGCCTCACGGACGGGTTCGCCGCCGGTCGCGAGGCGGCAGAAGCCACCGGAGCCCGGTCAGATGCGGGACTTTCACCGATCGCGGCGCCGGAGCGCACCGCCGTCGCGCCCTTCTGGGCCGCCCCCCGACACGATCATCGCAAGGCGTGGGTGGATCTGCAGAACGATGTAACCCAGGCCGATCTCGAGCTCGCCGCACGCGAGAACCTGCGCTCCGTCGAGCACGTGAAGCGGTACACGACCACCGGCATGGCGGTCGATCAGGGCAAGACGAGCAACATGAATGCGCTCGGGATCCTTTCCGATCTCACCCAGACACCGATCCCGCAGATCGGTACCACCACGTTCCGGCCGCCCTATGACCCCGTCACGCTCGGCGCGCTCGCTGCCCGGCACGTCGGACCGCTCTACCGTCCGTTGCGGCGTACGCCGCTCGATGCGCAACACGCCGCCCACGGAGCGTGCTTCGAGGATTTCGGCGGCTGGCGGCGAGCGGCGTGGTACGCCTCGAACGGCCAGAGCCGGGAAGAGTGCATCCGGGCCGAGAAACGGGCCGCCCGGGGGGCGGTCAGCCTCTTCGATGGCTCGCCGCTCGGCAAGATCGAGGTCCGGGGCCCCGATGCGGCCGTCTTCCTCAATCGCATGTACTGTAACAGCATGAAGAGCCTCCCCGTGGGCCGAGTCCGCTACGGGATCATGCTGAGCGAGCACGGGGTGATCCTCGATGACGGAGTGTGCCTGCGCCTTGCCGAGGATCACTTCCTGGTGAGCACGACCAGCGGCGGCGCGGACCGCATCTTCTCGGGGTTCGAGGAGTGGCTGCAGTGCGAGTGGCCTGACCTGCGGGTTCTCATCACGAATGTCACCTGCGCTTGGGGCAACATCGCCATCGCCGGTCCCCGGGCGAGGGAATTGCTCTCCTTGCTCAGCACGGATGTCGATCTTCACCCAAAGGCCTTCCCTCACCTCTCGGTCCGCTGCGGGCGGATCGAGGACGTGCCGGCACGCATCGCCAGAGTGGGTTTCACCGGCGAGCTGTCCTTCGAGATCAACGTTGCCGCCGGCTACACCGCCGCGCTCTGGGAGCGGCTGCTCGAGCGAGGGGCCCCGCTCGGGTTGAGGCCGATCGGCATCGAGGCGCTGCAGGAGCTGCGCACGGAAAAAGGCTATCTGCACGTCGGCACCGATACCGATGGGCGCACACTCCCCGCCGACATCGGCATGGGCGCGGCGCTCGCGAAGAAATCCGAGGACTTCGTCGGCCGCCGCTCGCTCGAGCGCGCCGAGGCGCAGCGGCCGGACCGTTTACAGTTCGTGGGGCTATCGGCCGACGATCCGGGCACGGTGCTGCCCGTCGGCGCGCACGTGGTGGCCGATCCCAAGGCGCGTCTGGGCAGCCAGGGATATGTCACTTCGAGCTGCATGAGCGAAGCCCTCGGGCGCACCGTCGCCCTCGGGCTCGTTCAAGGCGGCCGAAGCCGCCACGGGGAGTCGGTTGCGATCTACTGCAACGGCGGGCTCTGGCCCGCGCACATCGTCTCCCCGCAGTGGTACGACCCGAAGGGGGAGCGACTCAATGCTTGAGCGCCGCACGCCGTTTGACCCGAGCCGGGAAGGGGAAGATCCCGGCAGCGCCGCCATCGCACGGGGATTCACCGTCACGCCGGTACGCGACAAGGGACTGTTGCTGCTGCAGAGCGCCTCCCTGCCCGTATTACAGGCCGCGCTCGAGCAAGAAATCGGCTTGACGCCGCCGCCGGCGCAGAAAGCCTCTTTGCACGGTCCTTACGCCCTGCTCTGGCTGACGCCTGCGCAATGGCTTCTGGAGCTCCCTGCCGGGGAGTGCGATTGCATCGGTGCCGCTCTCAGCGGCCGGCTCGGCTCGACGCTCGCCGCCATCACCGACTTCAGTGATGCTCTCGTGGCGCTCGAGGTCGGCGGTGCAGGGCTCGCCGATGTCCTCATGAGCGGCTGCAGCCTGGATCTGAGACCGGAAGCGTTCCCCCCGGGCCGGGTCGCGCGCACGGCGCTCGCCGATGTACCTGCGATTCTTTGGAACCCCGGCGGCCCCGGCCGCATCCGCTGCCTCATCGAGCGCGGCCTTGAAACGCACCTGTTCGCCTGGCTCAAAGGCGCGGCAACACAATGAGCGGCCATTCCCGAAACGCTTGGCAAACCGCCCGGCGCTGCAGACTCGCGAAATTCGACATCAAGCCCGCCAAGGGCGGCGGCGCGCCTTTGGACGAGCATGGGACCGAGATCGGCCGCAATGAGTGGCAATGGCCGAGACGGCTGCGCACGAACTGTGCGATGGATCGTTGACCTGACCATTGCAAAGCCGCCTGCGCCGTGTGCGCCGATTCAGGCTTCAGGAGTGGATGGGCCGCCCAGTAGGGATTGCTGTAACAAAGGGAACCCAGAGCCGGTACATTGAACGCGCTTGCGCAGCTGGCAATCGCCTCGAGTTCATGAGCCAATTGCCGTCCGTCGCCGGCATAGAAGGTGTTCTCGCCGCTTGCATATCCTGCGAACTGGTCATGCCGCACGTTCAACTGGATCTCATGACCGCAGACCGCGCCATTGATGCCGGCGAAGACGGCAGTGACGTTGCGCGAGGCGCTCGGAACGTTGCCCTGCTCGGCGCTCGAGACCGACTCATGCTGATGCGTGGTACCGCCGGTCTGTGTCCAGGCCCTGGAAAGGCGGACGACGATCCGCCACAGCACATCGAGGTGGGTGGAACGGTACATCCCGGAGTAGCTGCCCAGGCTGACGTTTTCGGTGCGCTGCCGGGACGCACTGAGATGCGAGGTCCATATCGACCCGATGCGATTGTTGCTGCATACCTGCAGGCACGCTTCCGTGCGGCGTGCTTCGACACTCCGGCCCAAGGCTCGCCGTAAGGCGTACCGCGCACACTGGCGGCCCCGGCCGACGGCCGCAGCGGCTCGCTTCGCCCGCGGCTGACATCGGCCCGGATCACCCAGTCATCCGGCAGCCACCCGCACGCGCCGATCAAGTGATGGCGAGATAGATGCTGTAGCCCGCGACCAGCACGACCAGGATCGCCGACACGATCAATTCGGCGCGCACGCCCGTGGCGGGATGCGGCTTCGGGTCGTCGATCAGGGCGGTAGTACGCATGAAGCGTATGGCGGCCAGCACGATGATCACGATTCCGACGCCGATGAACGCCAGGCCGTCATAACGGCCGAGCGGGCCGCCGGCGAGGTGGGTGACCTTGAGCCGGGATCCGAGTCCCACTGCGGTCCGCTCCAGCGTAATCAGGAAGAGGTCGAACTTCTCGATGACGAAGCCGAAGGCGATGACCGCGATACCGGTCCGCACCCAGGCGAGGAACGTGCGCTCATTGGCCGCATGGTCGCTGAAACTCTGGATCATCGAAATCGCACTCGGAAGCCCGGCTGAACGCGTCGCATGTGTTGGTGTGCGCTGACGATTATACACGGCTGCAGGCCGGGCTCCGGCAGCGGACGGGAGGCCCCGTCGCCCGCGGACCTGCCGGCGCACTGCCTCGGCGGTGTTCCACCGCGGAGCGCCCTGACGGCTCGGCGGTCACGACCAGCGCAGTGTTCGCTGCGGTCGGCACCGACGGCGTCATGTCCAGCTTCTTCGGCTTCCACCAGGCCATTGCGCTCGCCGGCGACACCGGCACCGCGACGAAGCAGGCCGTCAAGCTGAGCCGGCAGGGTGCTTCCCGGGTCGGTCTCATCGTCAACTATTTCGTCGGCGCGCTGCTCTTCTTTCCGTTCCCCTCGTGGCAGAAGCCGCTCGCGGCCACCTCGCTCGTCGCCGCGCTCTCATTCCGCATCGGGCCACGCAACGCTGCCCCGATTCCGTCAAGGTCCTCCCCTCGAGCGCGGTGGGATCGCCGAGGCGCCCGCAGGAGCTGGAAGTCCTGTAATTCTCCAGCGGCGAACGGGGGCAGCGCATGATCGCCGCGCGATCATTCACCGGCGTGCGGTTTCACCCCGCTCGGTGCAGCACCACAGCCTTGCGCTCGCTGCCGACGGCGATCAAAGCCAGCTCGTGCAGCTCGGGGTACTCCCGTGTGCCGACCACGAACCGCGTGAGGCGCAGGTGCTTCTGCACATCCAGCACGCCATCAGCGAAGCGGTAACTGACCCGGTAATCACCAAAGGGCGCGCTCATGCTGCGGTCCCTAGGCAGCTGCTCCGGCGTCATGCCGGGCGGCAGACGCAAGCGCATGCTCTGCTCGACGGTGACAGGCTGCAGCACGCTGGGCACATTCCGCGTGGCTTGGCTGGTGAACGGCACCAGCATCCCGGCAATGGTTCCGGGCGTGGGCAGCAGCAGAGCCATCTGTTTACCGGGAATGGCCGCGTCGCTGTCATGCCATCGCAGAATGATCTGCACCGGCTTATCCAGATTCTCACGATTGCGCACCGCGACGACCCGCATGGAGCCGGCCTTGCCGCTCAGGTAGAAGTTGTTCTGCATGAACCGCTGCAACCGCCGACCGCTGCGGTCGCTCAGCACGTCTTGACGCACCTGCGTGGCGCGCCAGCCGGCAGCGGTGATCGTGCTACGCCCCTCGATGTCACCGTCCGTCATGAGCGTCAGATTTTGAACCTCCCGCGCCTCAACCAGCCCGGGCGCGGGCCCGGGGGTACGTGTGAACCGCGGATTCGGCCCGGTGATCAGCACCGGCCGACCCTGATCTTCGGCAGGCAGGGCCGCGACGCCAGCGTAGCGGGCGCTGGTATCGAGAAACAGATGGTAGGCCGGCACATACGCCAGGAAATGGTTGAACGCGAACGGGTCGGCGCCCGGATACGGCAAAAAGCGCGCGGTGGGCGAGATCATCGCCGGCACCGCGCCGATCCCCTGCGCACGCAGCAGAGCGCACAGCAGCGTCACGTTCGCGTTGCTGTCACCGAGGCTGCGCGAGAGCGTGCTCTGCGCGCTGCGGGGGCGCAATCCGGCGTTGCGGTAATCGACGTTCACCGACTGAACGTGCTGCTGCATCCAGTGATAGATGCGCGCCACCGCCACTTCGCCGCCGGCGCCGCCCGCCACCTTCCGTGCGGTCGCGCGGATCTGCGGGGTCACGCTGGCGGCATCGCCGGCAAGCCGATCATAGGCTCGCGCGACCGCCCGCCAGTCGCGCGCCGTACCGATCACCGCCATCGGCGCGTACTGGGCGATGGCGGCAGCATTCATCGGCGGAAACTCCACCGAGTGCCAGGCCGCGCTGGCCGTCAGCGTACGCATGTCGCCCTCGCGTGTGCGCGTCTCATGCCATGTCCCGCGCGCATGGAGATACAGATGCATGCGGCTCGGGGCAGTGACACTGATGTCGGTGGCCTGCACCGGAATTTGCGGAGCCAGGACCTCGGAAACGGCATATACGCCGGGCAGGTACGGTCGCTTGAAGGCCTCGACGTATTTCAGGTGCACTTCGGCGCCGGGCGTCACCGCCGAGTACAACAGGCTCGTCACGCGACCATCACTGAGAAAAGGCGCATGCACCGCCGTCGGCGTGGATTGATTCAGGATCTGCGATGGCATCACGTTGACGCGCCGGTGAGCGACGGTTTCGGTGTAGGCATCGAGGATCTTGATCGTGGCGAAGTTGGCCGGATAGGTGATCTCCACGTGCCCGACCGCCGACACACCGGCGATCGTCAGCGGCTGCACCACACGCGCGACGGTCTCAGTGTAGCTTCCGTCGGCGCTGACATGCAGCGCGATTGATTGCTCGAGAATCCGGTAATTGACACGGGGCGCGGCCGGCGCCGCGCCGGCCTGCGCCGCCAGCATCAGGCAGGCGACGGATATTGCGCCGGAAAATGCGGTCCTGTTGCGCATCATGGCAGATCCTGTCAAATGTGGCGAAACACCAGCGGAGCGCGCTGCGCGCGCAGGTCCGCGAGCAGCAGCGCCCGCAACGCCGGATATTGCGCCGGCGTGTACACGATGTGGTTCAACTTCAGCTGGTAGCTCGCGCTCACCTTGCCGTCACCGGCATGCACCGAGTAGATGAAGGTGCCGGCGGCGTTATGCAGATTTTCACCTGGCGGAAGATAAGTGGGCACGTACCCGGCCGGCAGCGTCAGCATACTGTGCCAGTCCACTTCGCCGAGATACGTGACCACGCTGTGACGGCGGCCAACCGGGCCGATCACCGCGGTCAACGCACTGACCGGATTCTCGGTCCCGGTCAAGCTGGGCACCAGATAAGGTCCGGCGGGCAGTGGCACGCTGCGTGTCTTGCCGGGCAGCGCATAGGCCGGCGTGCTCCAGGTCGCGGCAACCTTCATCGGCTGGTCGAGCACCGTAGGATTGCCCGGCCGGAAGGTGCCGCCGCCGCCGCCGCTGGGCGTCAGCAGCACGTTCATCAGACGGCCGTAGGCACCCGCCGGCACTTCCGAAAAGATCATGCGGTTGAACCACGCCCACCAGCCGCTCGTGGTCATGCGCGCGCTGCCGCTGAGGGTCCCGTTGGCGGCCAGATGCAGAGTGGCGTCGTAAACCAGCCTGTTGTATGCGGCCTCGGCGCCCGGAGTGCGCGCCCGACGTGGATGCGGACCGGAGATCACGACCTCCTTGTCACGCTCACCGATGGCGAGTTGTCCCGGCGTTTCGAACTCTCCGGTAGTGTCGAGAAACACGTGGTACTTCGGCAGGTAGTCGATGGCGTGGTTGAAGTCCGGTCCCGGCAGCGGCGTCAGCTCGAAACCGTCGTTCCAGTTGATCAGGACGGGATCGGCGCGGATACCGCGCGCGGCCAGCAACGCCTCGAGCAGGGTCGAATGCTGCTTGCAGTCGCCATAGCCTGTTTTCAGTGTGGTGTTGGCCGAGATCGGCACGTAGCCGCCGACCCCCAGTTCCAGGCCGATGTAGTGGATGTGCTCCGACTCCCACATGTACAGCGCCTTCACCGCCTTCCAGCCGTGCAGCTGGCCGGCAACTTGGTCGGCCACCTGCTTGACCAGCGGCGTCACCGCCGCCTTGCGCTGGGCGGTGGACCAGTACGCCGCGCCCACCGCCGCCCAGCTTGGGAAGCTCGTGACCTCGAATATCGGGCTGTAGTCGGATGAATCGACAGTGGAGGTACCGGGGAACCCGGCGTGATGCGCAGCAAGTGTCGCGGTGAACGTCTCGCCGCCGCCGGCCGTGCCGCGCACGATCGTCCAGCCGCCGCGCTGCGCGGCGTACAAGCGCATACCGGCGGGACCGTGCACGACGATCTTCTGCTGGCGCGCGGATTCGTTCTCGGCCGGACCCCAGACGTCGAAGAACTGTTTGGGGAAATACGCCTTACGCTGTGTTTTCAGCGTCCGCAGGTGCAGAATGTCGCCCTTGTTGAATCCCGGCAGCCCCACGCTCAGCATCATGTTGTTGTCGTAGATCGGCGAGCCATCAGAGCCCGGCGGCGCCGGCGCCGGGCGCTCGACGATGTCGGCGGCAGGAATGTCGATTCGCCGGCCATCGCGCGTGACGATGTAGGCCGACTCCACCTTCATTGCCGCCATCGACTTGGAGTATTCCTCCCGATACGGGTTCAGCGACTGCGCGCCGGTGTGCGTCAGCGCCTGGATGACCAGGGTCTGCCGGTCGGTATAGGCACCGCTCGGCTGAACGTGCACGTCGGCATCAAAGCTCAGTACGCGCACGTCGGCGCCGCTGGCACTGGCATCGGCGGCGCGCGCCGCGCCGGTGACGGCGACCAGGGCCAGAGTGATGGCGCAGGCCAGGGTGGATTTGAGCGATCTCGAGCTCATGGGTGCAATGATTCTCGTCGAGCCGGAAACATCGGCACAGGCTCGTGGGCGGCCAGCCGACGTCCAAGCGAATACCGCCGGACAAGCCAACGCTCAGACCGCGAGCCATGACGGTGGTTCCGTCCATGCCACTCGCGGGTGATACGGCGCGCAGCGGCCATGATGCGCGCGCCGAGGCTCGCCATGGTGGAAAAAATAGGGAATGATACCCGAGATCGGCGGCTGTTTGCAGGCAGGTCGGGAGCCGCGACCGGCGCCGACCCGGCACGGGCTCGACACCGCCCCGGATCTCGCGGAATTGAGGGCGGCGGAGGTGCGCGCGGCCGAATTTGTGCGCCTCGTCGGCAAGCTCGTGCAGGGCGGCAAGGGCTGTACCGCCGCCCCCGTGCGCGCGCACCTTCGGGCCGCCTACTCGCTCGCCAACCGGTCTCACAAGGATCGCGATGCGCCGCTCACTCCGCGCTCGTTCGGCATTACGGCCAATCCAATCGCCGACATCACGGTCAAGACGCGCTCTGACACCGAGGCGCGGGACCAAACATTGAGCGCGCCCGAGCTGGTGGTCTGGCGACGCACAGGCCCGCCATTACGACAGGCATAGCTATGCCGATGAGACGCGCCAGGCGCTCGAGCAGTGGACCCCCCATCTCGCTTAGCTGAAAGCCGCCGAGCCTGGGAAGGTCGTGCCGCCGCGGCGCGGCGCCTGGGGCTCTCGTACATGAATCCAATTACGTAATACGCTAACCTTGAGATCCTCTGCGGGAGGTCTACGAGAATTTCGAGGCGGCCGTCGGAATCACCGACATGATCGAGGGCCCGGCGCCAACCGACCTGCACGCGAGGTTGAAGACGGTGATCGCGACCGAGCTGAATCCGGCGATTCCCTGCGCCTTGTCCAACGTGGCAGCCCTGCGAGGGCCATCCGTGGTCGGAGCCGAAGTGAAGAGAATTCGGGCCCAACAGCGGCAATGGACTACCCGTTGTGAATGGGAGGGGGGACCCTTGCGCCGGCCGCCCGTGGCACACGCAGAAGGAATTGGCGCGTGCGCTGAAGGTGAGTCCGAAGACCGTCTCGCGGACGCTCGCACAGCCAAACATACCTTGATCAAGGCCGGCGTTTTTACGCCGCCAGTTCCCTCCGTGGTGGGAAATTGAGCGCGTGGCTGACGGCGAGGTTGATGCGCCCGAGCGGGAATCCGGGCACGAGCACGAAAAGGAACACGATCAAGATGGGCGGCGCATTGGTGTGCCCGTCAGGAGTGGCGTGGAACCCGAAGGCGAAGATGACGCCCCAGGACGTCAGCCCCGGGACTGCAAGGCGTGCCAGGATTCGAGCGATCATGGCGCCCTCCTTGCCATGCGCTGTGCAGCGGCCAACCGCGCGAACAGCCGTCCGCCGAGTCCATAGACGGCCACCCTCACCGCGCCCGGTGCGTGCGGGATGTATTTGGTGGCCAGCCGCACGGCAACGTCCATCAGCGGCGCCGTAATCGGGCGCTCCGCAGTACGGGAGTTCATGGCGCATCTCCGGCCTGGAACGCGGCCAAGGCGTCTGCCGGCACGGTGCTGCCTGTTGCTGGCAACTTCGAGCCAGTAGGCCCGCTCCGAGCGGCTCAGGCCGTAGAACCACGCCATGCCCGCAAGCGCCTCGGGGGGATTGTGCTCTCCCTCCAGCGCCTCGACGGCCTCACGTTACCGCCTGCGCGCGAGGTTCACCACAACCGGTCGGTGTATCGGCCCCGGGAAAGGAGCGGGGGCGGACTTTCGCTACTGCTGCCAAAGGGGGCGGTAGACCAAGAGACTGGCGCCAGTCGCGCCGAAATGCTCAAAATGTCCAATAAGATCAAGGGTTGGTGGTGGTGCCGTGTAGGGATCGAACCTACGACCAAGAGATTAAGAGTCGTAGGGGTTGCTCGCCGCGGCTCAGGCACACGCTATCCGACACCTCACAAGTAATTGATTGAACGGCATATATCGAAGGCTCGGCGAGCGCAAGAAGGGGTGCCGACGAGGGTCGACGAGTACCTCACTGCACTGAATTTGCACTGAGCCATCAGCGCTCGGTGGTCACGCTGAGGAGGCGTCGCACCCGCGTAAATAGCTCCTCGGCGCCGAAATCGTCCTCGTAGCACTGCTCCGCGATCTGCTGCTCGGCGTCGAGCAGTTCGCATAGAAGCTTTCGGGCGAGCGCTGGGTGGCTGGGTAGCACGACCCGCTCAATGGCTCCGAGGGTGTAGCCTGCGCGGGCGACGATCTCGGCGCTGCGGCGGTGGCGCACTTCATACTCACGCTCGCCCATGCGAAGCGCGCTGATCTCGCGGCGAACGACGGTCGCGACCCTAGAGGGCTCCGCCGCAGCGATGAAGGCCTCGACATACGACCGGACGCCCAGAGGCGCGCCGCAAACCAGGGAAACGATGAAGGCGGCAAGCTCCTCCGGGCTGCGGCGCTGCAGGGCAGCCAAGGCTCCGGTGAATTCCTCTTCAGTGTCCATGGGCGGTCTAAAGCCGTGAGTTGCGTCAGGCGACGCCGCCCGCAAGCAGAGCGCGAGCGAGCATGTCCGGAAACCCTAAATGCCCCCGGCCTTCTCCGATCGCGGACATAGGGGTATGCGCAAGACGCTCCGCGATCGTTGGCAGATCGTCGCCGTGGGTCAGATAATGACTCGCCTGGAACGCAAAATCGTTCATCGAGCCGAGCACGCGGCGATTGCTCGCGCGAGCGAAGCTGACCGGCTGCATGGCAGAGATCTCGCGATTGACGCGCTCCTGCGGAACGTCGAGCCGCCCGAGGAGACTGCGCAGTGATGCTTGGAGCTTGGGTACCAGGGTCGTACGCAGCTCGCGCGCAGGGAGCAGCATCGTGAGCAGGCATCGCTCGCTCGTCGCGATGGCAAACTCGGAGCGGCCAAAACGCACGAGATGGACGTACCAATCCCCGAGTACACCAGTTGACGTGGGAGGTTCCGGGAGCTGTTCCGGCAACCTGAGCCGCGTCCGCACTCGCTGAGTACAGCGCAACGTCAACACAGCACGACGCGCCCGGACGCTACGGAACGCCGGACGCAGACCGGCAGCATGGCGCGTAGTGCGACGTCTTCAGATCTCCGCGAGTCGCCGTACGGTATCGGGATAGCGCTGCACGAGGCGAATGAGCAGCGCCGCTTGCGCGTTTGGCTTCGCCCGGCCCTGCTCCCAGTTTTCCAGCGTGCGGACGTTGGTGCGCAGGTATCGTGCGAAAAGGCTGCGGGAGAGCTTCATGTCCTCCCGAACTTTCGTGAGTTCGTCAGCTCGGATCTCCGGCACGGGCTTCGGTTTCATAGCATGCGTCCGAAGCGTTCGTTTGCCAGCACGCTGATCAGCCAGGGCATCAAACCCTTCCATCAGCTCATCGAACAGATTGCGCTTCTTTCTCATGTCTTGCGCCTCGCTTTCAGCTCGTCTTTGATGCGCTCCTTCAACGCCTCTCGTTGCTTGGGCGTCAAATCCGCCATCTCGTCTTTATCGTACAGTGTGAACAGCCAGAACTCCGGGCCACCCGTCCAGTAGTAATAGATCACCCGTAGCCCGCCACGCTTGCCCTTGGAGCGGCGCGCGTCGCTGAATCGCACCTTACGCAAGCCGCCCGTTCCCGGGATCACCTCGCCCGCCTCTGGGTTTGCCATCAAGGCTTCCTGAAGACGGCCGAAGCCCCCGTCATCCAGGTAGCTGTCTCGGCTTCGCTCGAAAGCCGGCAATTCGACGAAGACCGCCTGCATGACGGTGAGTATTATACGCAAGTTGCGTATAGTCGCAAGCTGCAGTGCGGAGCGAAGATCCTGGCTTCTTCAGCAGGGTCCACCGCGATTGTTCTCGATGCCCATCGGCCCCCGCAGCCGGCGCTCCGCCCTGCGCCCGGCGCGCACACGGCCGCAGAGGCCAAGAAACCAAGCCAGGAAGGACGGTTCGTGAATCAGCAACTCTCCGCATGGAGAGTCGAAGACAGCGGCGGTGAGCCCGTTCACCGCGCGGCATCGCAGCGCCCACGTGACACGATTGACGCTGAGCAAGTGCGGGTGTCGAGCTACGAGCTGGGATTTGGTGACGAGCTCGGTCGTCGGCGGGAGGGAGGGCGGAACAGCGATCATGGGTAGCTCCGCTTGAACAGGCGGCGGTCCGAATATCTTCGGGTTGCTTCGTCGGCTCATCGAGTACGCCGCTCCTGCCGTTCCCGCTCGCGGGTGCGTGTCCGCTCCACGAGCTTCGATACCAGCTGCTCGTCGCTCGTGAGCGGCCGGCGCATGCCACCGATGAAACCCCAGATCTTCTCGGCGAGCGCGCCCTGTCCTGCAGCCAGGAGGGCATCAGCCACGGCGTGCCACCCTGCGATCACATCGCTGCGGGTCTCGAGGAGCTTCGTCTTTCCGGGGTTTGGCTTGAGGCCTCCGTCACGGAGCTCCTCGGCAATACGCTTGACGCGCTCGCGCAGATAGCGGGAATCACCCCGGAGCGATGCGCGATGGATGCCGTCCTTGAAACTCGACCGGGTCTGGCCCCGCACTGCGCGCTCGGTCGCGTTGGCAGCGATCCCGCGCGCGCGCAGGTGTTGTGCGAACAATCCGCGCCACTCTCGCAGTGTGGCTTTCCGGATGTTGAGACGCTCGGTAGTATCGCGGCGGCGTGCGGAAAGTGCCGCCCTTCGCGGATCGCCGTTTCGATTGAGGCCGCCCAGGCCTCTGCTTCCTTCCGGTTCGGGAATGTCGCCGACTCGGACGAGCGGCCCTTTACTCGGACCTGCGCACGATAGGAAACGTCCTTCGTGAGCGGCGAGACGATGCGCTGGATTGAAGCCATATGCGCCTCGGTGCACTGCGTGCAGCGGTGAGTAAGTCGCTGCACGGAGTCTGCACTAAATGACACATAGGGTGAAGCTTGCCAACCTTCTCTCGCTGGCAAGCTACTGATATTCCGAGAGATTTGGTGGGCCGTGTAGGGATCGAACCTACGACCAAGAGATTAAGAGTCTCCTGCTCTACCAGCTGAGCTAACGGCCCAATTTTTTAGCGCGACAGTCGCCCGATGCGACTCCCGCAGAATCTGGGGTGGACGATGGGACTCGAACCCACGACAACCGGGATCACAACCCGGGACTCTACCAGCTGAGCTACGTCCACCGTCGTCACAACCATCCCCCACGCGAAGCCCACTCGGCCGCTTGCTGCGACCCACTTGCGGCCCCAATCGAAGCCGCCATGGGTCGTGGCGTGCCCGGCAGGACTTGAACCTGCGACCCACTTGCGGCCCCAATCGAAGCCGCCGTGGGTCGTGGCGTGCCCGGCAGGACTTGAACCTGCGACCCACTTGCGGCCCCAATCGAAGCCGCCGTGGGTCGTGGCGTGCCCGGCAGGACTTGAACCTGCGACCACCGGCTTAGAAGGCCGGTGCTCTATCCAGCTGAGCTACGGGCACGCGGATGCATCGCCCAATCG
>JAJZLX010000171.1:20178-47803 GCA_021850555.1 Pseudomonadota bacterium
GACAGACCTGCCGCACGGGGGGGGCGCATGATACGGAACCCTCGGTGCCAGCGTCAATTTCTGATTCTACGCATGCCGCGGGCAGGCCGCAGGGACGATGCTAGGCTCCACTTTGCCACGAATCGACCGCAGCCATGCCTTCCGCAAAACACGCGACCTCGTCCCCCTCCGGCACCGAAACCCGTGAAATCGAATGGCAGCTCGCCGTCCCTGACCTCGAAGTCGTCCGACGCTGGCTCGAGCAGCACAAGAAGATCGGTGCGCTGCTCATCCACCCTCGCCCGCGGCAGATCCTGCGCGATACCTACTTGGATACCGGAGACTGGCGCATATTTCAAGCTGATTTCGCCCTGAGGCTCCGTGAGACATCCGACGGAGCAGAGGCGACTCTCAAGAGCCTGCGCTCCGCCCGTGAAGGCCTTGCCGACCGGCAGGAGATCACCGAGCCTTTGCCTGAGCCGGACAATTGGCTGCGCAGCGCGCACGGCGCTGTCGGTGCCCGGGTGCGCGAGATCGCCGACGGCGTGCCGCTCAAGACCCTCTTCACGGTCCACACCAAGCGGGAGCGATTTGCCGTCCACAATCCCTTGCATCCGGCGGATATCGGGGAAATCGCCCTCGACGAGACGGAATTCCGCTCCGCCGCGAACGTGCCCCTGGGCCGCCTGCAGCGGGTCGAGGTCGAGGCGCTAGGGCCTCCCCTGGCCGCGCTCGAGCGGCTCGTCGCCACACTTCAGGAGCAGTGTGACCTCGAGCCGGCTCCCGAGAACAAGTTCGCCGTGGGACTGCGCCTCACCGGACTGCTGCCCCCGCCCCCGATGTAAGCGCAGCGCTCCCGGGCGGCGCTCAATGCGCCCCCGCGGAGATCGCGGCGGCGTCGGCGCTCGCCTTGACGGGCCGCGCGAACCAGATCAGGAACACCATCGCGACGAACAGGATCCCCGAGACGTAGAAGATATCGTCCGCGGACATCATGTAAGCCTGGTTGTCGACCAGATGATTGAGCAGCTGCGCGCTCTGCTGGCTCGAGAGCCCCTGAGCATGCATCTGCGCCATGAACTGCCGGGCTTGCGGATTGGACGTCAGGCTCACAACGAGCCGGTCATGGTGCAGCCTCGCGCGGCGCGACCAGAGCGTCGTCGTGATCGAGGTTGCGAACGAGCTGGCGGTGATGCGCGCGAAGTTGAGCAGCCCCGAGGCGGATGCGATGCGCTCGGACCCCAAGCCGGAGAACGCCAGCGTCAGCAGCGGAATGAAGAACGTGGCCAAGGCCGCGCCCTGGATCAGCGTCGGCAGCAGCATTACATCGAAGCTCGCCTGCGTAGTGAAGTCCGCCCGCATGAACATGACGAGCGCGAAGACGAGGAAGGACACGGTGACGAACAAGCGTGGATCCACGCGGTCGACCAGCCGTCCGACGACGGGCGTCAGCACAATCGCGAGCAGACCGACCGGGGCAAGCACCCAGCCCGCGAGCGTCGCGGTGTAGCCCATGTACTGCTGCAGCCACAGCGGCAACAGGACCACGGTGCCGAAGTACAGGCCGTAGCCGATGGACATCGCCACCGTGCTCACCAGGAAATTGCGCCCGGCGAACAGGTGCAGGTCCACGACCGGATGCTTGTCCGTCAGCTCCCACACGATGAACACTGCGAAGGAAATCGCGGCCACAATGGCGAGCGTGACGATGAACGGCGAGCCGAACCAGTCGAGATCCTTGCCCTTGTCGAGCATGATCTGCAGCGAGCCTACCCACAGGACGAGCAGTCCCAGCCCCACCTTGTCGATGGGCAGCCGCACGGTGGGCGTCTCCCGGTGCCGGTAGATCGACCAGGTGATGACCGCGGCAACGACGCCGATCGGCACATTGATGTAGAAGATCCACGGCCAGGAGATGTTGTCCGTAATCCAGCCGCCGAGGACCGGTCCGACCACTGGGGCCACCAGCGTCGTCATCGACCACACCCCGAGCGCAGCCCCGGCGCGGGACTTCGGGTAGCTCGAGAGCAGCAGCGCCTGCGACAGCGGAATCATGGGGCCGGCCACCAGCCCCTGCAGGGCGCGGAAGAGCACCAGAGTGCTGAAGGTCGGGGCGAGTCCACACAGCGCCGAGGTAATCACGAACAGCAGCGTCGAGGCGGTGAACAGCCGCACCTGCCCGAGACGGCGGGTCAGCCAGCCGGTAAGCGGCATGGAGATGGCATTGGCCACGACAAACGAGGTGATCACCCATGTGCCCCGATCGGGAGAAACCCCGAGATCGCCGGCGATCGCCGGGATCGACACGTTGGCAATGGACGTGTCGAGCACATTCATGAACGTCGCGAGCGACAGGGCGAGCGTCCCGAGAACGACCGCCATGCCCTCGAGCGGCGGCAGGGACTGCGGGACCGCCGCCTGAGGCGGCGCCGGCGGCGCTTGCGGCTCTTCAGCCACTGATTGCTCCTGTGCCACGGCCTGCGCTGCGCCGCTCAGTTCATCCAATGGTCGTCAGCGACCACCCGCGGGAGTGCCGTCTGCGCAACGGCGCCTCTGTTGGCCACACGCAGCGTCCGGTCAACCGTCCCGGCCGTTCCCGCGGGAGAGAAGAGCGCGTTCCTCGCGCCTTGCGGGCCTGCGCCGGCCGGGTGCGCGGCACCAGGGTCGTTGGCGGCGATGATCTCGCGCACCGTCTGCTTGGCTTGCGCGTCCGCCGTGCGGAAAACGCTCGTGGAGTCATCGGGTCCGCTGTCTGCCACCTCCGGCAGCCTCGGACTTCCGTCATGACGTATATCGACATATGCCCTCATGGACAGCCCGATCTGCAGGGGATGCACGGCCAGCTCCTTCGGGTCGAGCGCGATGCGCACCGGCACGCGCTGCACGATCTTGATCCAGTTGCCGGTGGCGTTCTGAGCGGGCAGCAGCGCAAACGCAGCCCCGGTTCCCGCCCCGAATCCCACCACGCGGCCGTGGAACACCACACCGCTCCCATACAGGTCGGAGGTCAGCCGCACCGGCTGGCCCACCCGCATGTCGGCCAGCTGCGATTCCTTGAAGTTCGCATCGATCCAGACTTGGTTGAGCGGCACGACCGACATCAGCGGCGTCCCTGGCGCCACGTGCTCGCCAAGCTGCACGTTGCGCTTGGCTACGAAACCGGACACCGGCGCCGGCAGCACCGTGCGCGCATAGGTCAGGTAGGCGTCATGCACCGCCGCGGCGGCGGCGCGCACCGCGGGATTGTTGGCGACCGTCGTGCCATCGACCCAGGCGCGATTCGCCGCCAGCTGCTGCTGTGCGGCCACCAGGGCGGCCTGCGCAGCCTGCACCGCATCTTCGGCGTGCTGCAGATCCTCGCGCGAGATCGCTCCCGTCCGTGCCAGACGCGCACGTCGCTCATAGTCGGACTGTACCTTGGCCAGCTCGGTTCGGCGGACCTGCACGTTCGCTCGCAACGCATCGGTGGTCGCAAAGAGATTGCGCACCTGCCTCACCGTCCGGGCAAGCTCGGCCTCGGCCCGCTGCAGCGCCACCTTGGCGTCGGTCGGGTCCAGGCGCACGAGCGGCTGCCCGGCCTCGACGTACTGCGTGTTGTTGGCGTCGATGGACACTACTGTGCCGGAGATACGGGGCGTGATCTGCACAACGTTGCCGGCGACGTAAGCGTCGTTTGTGTACTCCATGTACCGCCCGTAGCGCATCCAGTACACGCCGTATCCAGCGCCGGCGACGAGAGAGACCGCAAAAATCACGGTAAGCCAACGAGCCCTGGGGGTCTTCCAGAACGCTCGCATCTTGTCTTCGCTACTCGTCATGGCCTCCAACTCCCGGCGACAACCGCCTCACTCCCATTTCTCATTGCCGTGGCTAAAGATGCCTAGGCAAATATTTGGCGAAAAAAACCTTCAAACAAGCGCCTCGGCTCTGCGCATTTCCTGCTCCGTGCAAGCCCGCGGCGTCCACTCCGCCTCGCCATCCTTGAGGCACCGCGAGCGCCCGACGGACACTCCAGCCCGTCCACTCCCCGCAGTGCGACTCTCCCCGGCACACCTGTTTGCCGCTTACGGCAAACCCCTGGATCCAGCTCCTGACCTGCCCCTCCCGGGCAGTCGCTCGCTCATTCGGCGGCTCACCCCGCGTTATCGAGCATGCGGGAAAGGAATTCTTTCAGTTGCTGCGCCTCGCTGCGGCTGAAGCCGTGCAGAAGGCGATTCAACACCCTCACCGAAACCTCGACCATCTTCGGATAGGCCACCTGGCCGGCGTCGGTGAGCTCCAGATAAATCAGCCTGCGATCCTTCACACAGCGCGCGCGGCGCACCAGACCCTTGTTCTCCAGCCGATCGATCATCCGTGTCATCGCCCCGGCGTCATACGAAAGCTCCTTGCACAAGTCGGACGCCGACTTCTTGCTCTCGGAGCCCACGAGCCGCACGATCACCACGAATTGCGCGGCAGTAACCCCTAGGGAAGAGAGATACGGATCGGCGATGAGCTCACGGTCGAGCGCCGCGAGAATCGCCACCTTCACCCGCGTGATCAGGTAACCGATGCTTTCCCGCGGCTCGTAGGTGTCGACGTCGTAGATATTCGCCAAGGCCACTCTCCAAACGCATCCCCCGTAAGGGATAGCGCGTATAATAGTTGCCTAGGCTGAAATTGTAAAGGCAGAATTTGTATCCCTGAAGAGGGAGATGCACCCTCCCCTTTATCTCGTGTCCCTGCTCGAGCGGAAGGACACTCCGAGACATGGGCAGCGTGTCCCGAGATTGTCACAGACAGCGGCCATCATGGACGCCGTGACGGAGCATCACCCATGAGCCAAGAGATCATTCACAGCCGCTGGCAGGCAGCCTTATCGGCCGCGGCCCGGCAGACCCTGGCGGTGCGCTGGCGCACCACTACGAACGCCCTGAGGGCCGCGCAGCTCGAGTACCGCTCACTGTACTCGGCCGAGGAGATCGATATCCGTGCGCTGCGCAAGGCCGCCCAGCGGATCCACGACCTCGAGCAGCTGCGCAACGCGCTCGAGGGCGACCTCGGCGGCAGACCGGCCTAGCCCCGCCCGCTGGACAGCTGACGAGGCCGCACCCGCCGGCGTAGCGGCGCGCGGCCCCGCCCCGGCCTCAATACCCTGCGGCCAGCCCCTCGGGACGGATCGGGTAGTCGTTTGCGCCCTCCAGCAGGTGGGTGCGCGGATTGACGAGGATCGCCTCATCGGCGCCCCAGAAGTTGAACCTCTTGAACCGGTACCCCATCGCCTGCAGGCGCCGCTTGACCGCCGGCCTCATCATCCCCGGCTGGACGAAGACCACATCCGGATACCACTGCTGGTGCACGCGCGGCGCATCGACCGCCTGCTGCATGTTCATGCCGAAATCGACGACGTTGAGAAAGCTCTCGAGCACGCTCGAGATGATCGTCGATCCTCCGGGGGCGCCGGTCACCATGAACAGCCGCCCGCCCTTGAGCACGATGGTCGGGGCCATCGAGCTCAGCGGCCGCTTGCCGGGCTCGATCTCATTCGCCTTGCCCTGCACCAGGCCGAAGGAGTTCGGCACGCCCGGCTTGGAGGTGAAATCGTCCATCTCGTTGTTGAGGAAGAAGCCGGTATCGCCGGCGATCTGCCCAAGACCGAAGAGGTAGTTGTCCGTGTACGTGACGGCGACCGCGTTGCCGTGGCTGTCGACGATCGAGTAGTTGGTCGTATCGTTGCCCTCATAAGGGCCCAGGCTCCCCTTGATCTCGGCCGACGGGGTGGCGGCATCGGGCTTGATGCTCGCCCGCAGCAGCGCCGCATGGTGCGCCGACAGCAGCCGCCCGATCGGGTTGTGCACGAAGGCCGGATCGCCGAGGTAGGTGTTGCGGTCGGCGAAGGCGCGACGCTCGGCCTCGACCAGATAGTGTATGGACCTCACCGAGCCGTAGCCCCACTTCGAGAACGGATACGGCTTGATGATCTGCAAAACCTCGCACATCGTCACACCGCCGGAGCTCGGCGGCGGATCCGAGAGCACCGTGAAGCCGTGGTAGCGGCACTCGACGGGCCTCGCCCACTGCACGGTGTAGTCTGCGAAATCCTTCATCGAGAGGATCCCGCCGTGCGCGCGGCTTGCCGCAACGATCGCCCGGGCGATCGGTCCGCGATAGAAAGCGCGGCTGCCCTCGCGCGAGATCAACTCAAGTGAGTGCGCGAGCTGCGGCTGGCGCAGCCGCTGTCCGGCCACATACGGCTTGCCGTGGTCAAGGAAAATCGCCGCGACATTCTTGTGCCTGGCGAAATCCTTCAGCCGTGTATCGAGGATGTTGACATCACCCTGCTCGAGCACGTAGCCCTCGCGAGCCAGGCGGATCGCCGGGGCCATCACCTTCTGCCGGCTCATCGTGCCGTACTTGCGCAGCGCCGTATCGAGGCCAAGGACCGTCCCGGGTACGCCCACGGACAGATACGTCCGTGTGCTCAGGCCGGGCACGACCTGTCCCTTGGCGTTCTGATACAGCGTCGGGGTCGCCTTCAGCGGCGCCTTCTCGCGAAAGTCGAGGAAGACATTTCGGCCGCTCGCCAGGTGGATCATCATGAAGCCGCCGCCGCCGATGTTTCCACAGCACGGGTGCACCACCGCGAGTGCGTAGCCCACCGCCACGGCCGCGTCCACCGCATTGCCGCCCTCCTTGAGGATCCTCAGCCCGACCTGCGTCGCCAGGTGCTGCGCGGTGACCACCATTGCGTGCCGTCCGAGCACCGGCCGGTCGTGCGCGAGCGCGGCGATGGTGGCCGGCGGGGCGATCGAATCGAGCGCGTGGTCCGGGATCACGGCCCGGGCGCGGGGGGCGTGGACCAATCCCGCCGCGAGAACGGCCGCGGCCGTCCATGCCAGATGAGTCTTGCGCCTGTGCATCGCTTTCAACCTTGTATCGCTCACGAATGGGTTAGTCTTGCAGATTACGGCCGTCAGTACCAGTGATACGCCACCGTGCCGTAGTAGTACGCGCCGCTGAAGCCGAACGGCGAGGAATTCGGATACGGGAACATGCCGAAGACATTGTTGGCGCTGTTGTTCTGCTGCGGATAGGTATTGCCGAGATCGTCGCCGCCCACCGTCAGCATCAAGCGCCTCCACCGATAGGTGAGGCTCGCATCGAGCAGATAGCGCGCGCCATAGGACTGCACGTTCGCGGCGGTGGTGCCGAAATACCTCCACTTGCCGTAGCGCGTGAGCTGCGCATGCGCCAGCCAATGCCCGAGGTACCAGTCCGCGCCGATGGACCCTTTCGTGAGCGGCGAGCTCACCGTGAGAAAGCCCCTCTCCTCCTGATCAACGATCGGCAGCACCAGTCCGTGCAGGCCGTCCTGCGGCGGATTCGGCGCAACGGCGAGCAATCGGGTCTTGTTGTAGTTGAGCCCGGCGCTGAGGGCGAGCCGCGAGCGGCCGAGCCGCAGCGTGTAGTGCGCCACCAGATCCGCGCCCCGCGTGCGCGTATCCACCCCGTTGTAGAAGAATGCGCCGCCGTCCACGAACGGAATGCCCACCGAGGTGAGGTAATCCTGCACGGCAGGTCCGGTCAGGTTGCCGCTGAGGACGATGCGGTGCGCGATCGTGATCTGGTAGGCATCGAGCGTCACGTACAGGCCGTCATGGGGCGTGAGCACGAGCCCAACCGAGTAGCTGTGCGACTTCTCCGCCTTCAGCGGCTGGGCACCGAGGGCCACCGCGGCCGGATTGCTCACGGGGAACTGGCGGATCGAATACGGCACATTGTTGATGAACAGGAGCGACGTGCTCGAGTAGTACTCCTGCTGCAGGGTCGGGGCAAGAAAGCCGGTCGAGGCGGTCCCGCGCAGGGCAACCGCGTGATTGAATGCGTAGCGGCCGGACAGGTCATACACGGTCGCCCCGCCGAAATCGCTGTACTGCGTCCGGCGCACCGCGAACTCCGTTGACAGCCGCTTGGTCCAGTTGCTCTCGAGATCGAGGTATATCGCCCGGCTGTTGCGCGAGTGCGAGCCGGCATCCGCCGGCGTGTAGCCCGGGAAGACCTGCGCGCCTTCGCCGGCATAGGATTGCGGATCGCCCTGGCGCACGGTGAACTGATCGTACCCGTAGTCGAGGCCCCAGGCGACCAGCAGGCCGTTTGCCACCCAGCCCGGGTTGTAGACGCGCTTGAAGTCGGCGTTGACCAGGCTCTGGCGGATCTTGGTCGTGCCGATGTAGAAGTCCGTGGGCGAGGCGCTGCCGAGCGAGTAGTTAAAGGTGTCCGCCGTGTTGAGCTTCCAGGCATTCCCGCCGGTGTCGGCGCTGACGTCGTAGCTCCATCCCAACAGCTTGCCGCGCACGCCGAGCACCTCCTGGTCGTCGAACAGGTTGCTGTCCTCTATCGGCAGGTAGCCGTGCGGATAGACCGCGGCCGCGGCGGGCGAGCTGCTTTGGTACTGCGCCAGCGCGCGGAAGAAGCCGCTCGACCACACGTCGCGGTGGTTGATGACCGTGTAGCCGTACAGATGGACCTCGGGAGAGAAGTCGTACTGCATGTTGATCGAGCCCTGCAGGCTGTGCACCTCCGGCAGACCATAGTGCATCGTGACCTTTCCGTACATCGGATCACCCGGAAACAGCAGCTCCGGATTGGCGCGGTTCGTGGACCCCTGGCGAGTGCCGTCGAAGCTCACGCGCACCCAGCCGCTCCTTCCCAACGGCACCCCCTCATCGACGCCGCCGGTCACGGTTCTGCCGTCGCCCCTGATGAACTGGCCGACCGTGAGATTCGCAGAGCCGCCCCGCGGGCCGCGTTTGAGAATGATGTTGATGACGCCCGCTATGGCGCCCGAGCCGTACTGCGCGGCCGCCCCGTCGCGCAGCACCTCGATGTGGGCGATGGCGTTCATGGGAATGGCGCTGAGATCGACCGGCGAGGAGCCACGGGCGAACGTGTCGTCGACATTGGTGATCGAAGTGGTATGGACCCGCTTGCCGTCGATGAGCACCAGGGTCTCATTGGGAGAAAGGCCGCGCAGCTGCGCCGGCTCGGAGGCGTCGGTCGCATCGGTGACCGAGGATTGCGGGAAATTGAACGAGGGCAACAGCACGCTCAGCGCCGAGGCGAGATTCGATGCGCCGGTCGCGGCCAATTCGGCGGGGGTCACCACATCGATCGGGGAAAGCGAAGTCGCCTCCGTCACGCCTGCCTCCCGTGTGCCGGTGACCACCACCGTGCGCAGCGCGGAATTCACGGCCGAGGGCGCCAGCAAGCCCCGTGTGACCGCGGCGGCCGCCGGCGGATCGGGCGCTATCGCGCTCGGCCTGGCCGGCGCAGGCGGATCGGACTGCGCGGCCGCCTTCCCGACGGCCAACGCCTGCGGTTCGGCCCGCGGCGGCGCCGCGCCGAGCGGGGCGTCGGGCCGGCGTATTTCGATGATGTTCGGGCTCAGCTGGCGATACGTGAGATGCGTGCCGCCGAGCAGCCGGCGCAACGCGTAATCAAGGGTGACGTTGCCCCGCACCGCCGGCGCTTCGTGCCCGTCGGTGAGCCTCGAGAAGAAGATGATCTGAATGCCGCTCTGCCGGGCGAGCTCCTGCAGCGCCGCGGCGAGCGGCTGGTGGCTGATCGCCAGATCAAAGGTCTTCGCCTCGCCGCCCGCCGCCGCCGGAGCGCTCGCGAACATGCAGATGAGCGCGGCCAACATCGCAACCATGGACCATCGACGGTGCATAGCAGCCTCCCCGAAGAAGATTCAGCCGTAATCGATGTTCTTTGTGTCATTAGAGGCCGCGCGCGCAGACTTGGCCCCCCGTTGCGAGAAAATAATCGATGCCCGGAGCGCCTCCGCCACCGCTCGTCGCGGACCCGCGACACACTCGCTCAGGGATGAGTTTGATTCACCGGATGTTGAGCCCCGCTCATGTGCGCCGCCTCCCCCGGCGGTGCGCTCGAGAGCGTCACGACGCTCGCGCCGTCGCCCGCGCGATGAATCTCGACGCCGGGCACGTCGCGCAGAAACGCGAGCAGTGACCCTGGATCGTCGATCTCGATCACCCCCGTGACTTTCCGGGCGCGCAGCGTCGCACTGGAGATCACGATGCGTTGGCCGCTGTCGCGGTCGAGCTCATCGATCACCTCTCCGAGCGGTCGGTGCTCGAACACCAGCTGATCGTGCATCCAGGCGGTGGTCGCGGCCAGGTTGCTCACCGGACGCGGAGTGCTCAGGCCGCGCGAGGTGATCAACACCCGCTGGGCGACGCTGAGAATCAATGCGCCGGGCGGCGCCGGAAAATGCTCGAGCGCCGGCCGCCTCCCCGGCGGCACGCCACCGGGGGGCGCGAACCACGCCGGGTTGACCGGCAGGCGGGCCTGCGCGGCGCTCATCACGGCCACCCGCCCCTGCAGCACGGTTACCGCCGCGTATCGCTGCAACATCGCAACATCGAACTCCGTGCCGATCGCACGCACCACCTCGCCGTCGGCGTGCACATCGAAAGGGCGGGACGGATCGTGGCTCACTTGGAAGAGCGCCTCCCCGCGCAGCAGATGCACGATGCGGCGGCGCCGGCCGAGATCCACCACGACGCTCGAGGCGGAATTGAGCGTCACCCGCGAGCCGTCGGCAAGCAGGATCGAGCGCTGCTCTCCGGTGCGGGTCTGATAGACCTGTGCGCCGCCGGGCAGCCACAGCCAGAATGCGACCGCCGCGGCGAGACCGGCGAGGACGGCGGCGGCGATCCAGCCGCTGCGCCGCGTGCGCCGCTCGCCATCGGCCCGGTGACGTACGGCGGCACGCCGTGCATTCGCCCGCGGACTGGCGGATTCGCCCACGCCGACGGGCGTCGGCTCGAGGGAAGACCTGGCCTCGCGAATCAGCGTCTCGGCGGGGGTATCGGGCCAGCGCACCGTGTCAGCGCGCAGCACCGTCATCAGCCGCTCCATCGCGAGGTAGGCCTCGATCCGCTCCGGGGAGCGCGACACCCAGGAGAGGAATTCGCGCCGATCCGCGGCCGTTGCTCCTTCCCCGTGCAGCAGCGCCCACCATTGCGCGGCCTCCTCGCGCAAGAGCCGGCGGGAATCCGAAAGACGCGGCACGTCATTCATCGAGCGCACCGCGCAATTGCTCGTAGGCGCGGGCCAGGTAGCGCCGCACCTGCCGCAGCGTCAGCCCGAGCTCCTGCGCAATCTGCTTGTACGAGTGCTCATCCCGCAGCCGCAGCAGCACCGCCGCGCGCATCATCGGCGACATCTGCGCGAGCTGTTGATTCAGCCGCTCCTCCGAGAGCTTGGCATCGACGGCGAGCTCGGGCAGGCACTCATCGACCGGCGCGTCCGCCTCATCGAGGCCGACCGCCACCGCCGGGGAGTATTCACGCCGCCACTCGGCCACGACGTGACCCGCCACGCGCAGCAGATAGGCCTGGGGGTTGCGCACCTGCAGCAGATCGGGGGCACGCAGCAAACGCAGATAGATTTCCTGGGCCAGGTCCTCGACCTCGACCGTCGAGCGCACGCGGCGGCCGAGAAATTGCAGCAGGCTACGATTCCAGCGCCTGCGCCAGCCGACCAGCACGGTCGCGTTCGTCATGTTCGGTCCCATTCCCCCTGAGCCTCGGGTCTCCATCGGTAATAGAGCGCCCTTTTGCCCGTGCAGCCCCCCCTGGGCGGCGGGATTTGCGGGGACCGCGCCTGTGCCCTGCCCGTTCAACCTCGGGGCAGCCGGCCCGGGCCGGACGGCGCCCTACGAAGCTGTTGGCGAGCGCCTGCGACGGGGCGGCGCCCTCTCATCCGCCCATCCGCCTGTTTCAAGCCCGATCGCTTGCTATCCCCCGGGACAAGCGCGCAGAATTTGCCGCTTCATGAATTCTAAAAATACGCCCTCCCCCTGGCGGCCGCATTCGCATTTGGATTTGAAGCCGAGGATTGCCCAATGAAGCTCAGGACTCTCGCGGTCGCGCTTTGCGCTGTCTGCTCTTTCGCTCTGGCCTCGCACGAGGCGCGCGCCGAGACCGGTCCCGTCCAGGCGCTGA
The DNA here is from genome assembly GCA_021850555.1 of Pseudomonadota bacterium. Next base: position 32,169 of record JAJZLX010000171.1, read on the forward strand.
TCCGCTTTCCGAGCATTCACGGCGACACCGTCGTGTTCGAAGCCGGCGGCTCGGTGTGGAAGGTCGGCGTGCACGGTGGCGAGGCCGTGCGCCTCACCGCGAGCTCCGGCTACGACTCCCATCCCCTGATTTCGCCCAACGGCCGCTGGGTCGCCTTCACCGGCTGGTATCGCGGCAACACCGACGTGTACGTGGTCTCGATTGACGGCGGGCCGGTCAAGCAGCTCACCTGGCGCTCGATCAATCAGCCGATGAACGGCGGGATCGGCACGGTCACCGACAACATCGTCGCCGGCTGGACCCCGAACAGCAAGGACATCATTTTCCTCTCGCGGCGCGCAAGCTTCAATCCCCAGATCGAGCGCGCGTTCGAGGTGCCGATCACGGGCGGCCTGCCCGTCGCGCTGCCCATGCCCTGGACCGGACCGCTCTCGCTCAACCCCAGTGGCACCGTCGTCGCATACGACAAGCTCTCGCGCGTCCTGCTCCTGCGCTCGTTCCGCCGCAAGCACTACTACGGCGGCATGGCGGAGGACATCTTTACCTATGATCTAGCCACGGGCGCCAGCCGCCGGCTGACCCACTGGAAGGGATCGGACATCTTCCCGATGTGGGTGGGTGACACGCTCTATTTCGCCTCCGACCGGGGCGCCGATGGCGTGCTCAACATCTGGGCCAGGAATCTCGGCACCGGGGCGCTGCGCCAAGTGACGCACTTTCCGGTCTATGACGTCGACTGGCCGAGCGCCGGCAACACCGGCATCGCCATCTCCGACGGCGGCAAGCTGTACGTGTATTCCTTCGCGACACACAAAGTGACGCAGGTGCAGGTCACGGTGCCGCTCACCGGCTCGCACACGCTACCGTACGAGTACGCGGCGACGAACATGATTCGCGCAGCGGACGTGGCGCCGGATGGCAAGCTCGCGGTCTTCAGCGCGCGCGGCGCGCTATTCACCGTACCGGTCGAATACGGTCATACGACCGACCTCAGCACGCGTGTCGCGAGCAACGACAAGGATCCGGCCTGGTCGCCGAACGGCAAGTGGATCGCATACGTCCGCGATGACGGCCGGGACAGCCAGGTCATGATACGCGCCGCCGATGGCAGCGGCGCACCACGGGCGTTGACGCCCGAAGGCGACCTCACCTACATGGGACAGCTGCTGTTCAGCCCGGACAGCCGCTGGCTGACCTACAGCACCTCGGAGCAGCAATTGTGGCTGGTGAACGTGAAGACGGGCGTGCGCAAGCTGGTGACCACGGCGCCGCGCTCGGCGCCCGTTCACATATTCCAGGATGTGGCGTTCTCACCGGACAGTCGCTGGCTCGCCTTCTCCAAGCGCCTCGCGAACAACCTGCACGCGCTGTTCATCTACGGCATTCACGGCGGCGATCTGCATCAGATCAGCCGCGGCGATTTCGATGACGGCAACCCGGTCTTCTCGCACAACGGTAAATACCTGTTTTTCGTGTCCGCCCGCCTGGTCAACCCGGCGATGTCGGCATTCGGATTCGGCGCCTCCAGCGTGGTTCCCGACGGCCTCTACGTGACCACGCTGCAGTCCACCACACCCTCGCCGTTCGCGCCGCGCACCCAGCAGCCGACGGCCTCACACGGGCCCAAGGCAGGCAAGGGCAAGAGCGACAAGAGCAAAAAGAAAGGCAAGACGAAGGGCAAGGGAAAGCCGAAGACGCCGCGCGTCAAGATCGACTTTACCGGCCTCATAGACCGCACCGTTCAGGTGCCGGTGCCGGCCGCGAACATCTCGAACGTCGCGGAATTCAATGGCGTGGTGTACTACTCCACCGTGCCCATTCAGACGATCGGCGGTGCGGTCCCGGGCGAGGCACCGCAACTGCGGGCCTACGACCTGAAGAAGCGCAAGGCGCTCACACTGGCATCAGGCATCGGCTCGAGCTTCGCGTTGTCCGCCGACGGCTCGACGCTCCTTTACAGGCAGCAAGGCCGGTGGCTGCTGCGGCCCGCGACGTTCGCCCCGCAGGCGAAGACCAGGACGCTCGACACCTCGCACATGCAGCTGCTGGTGAATCCGCGCGCGGAGTGGAACGAGATCTTCAATGAAGCCTGGCGCAACGTACGCGACTATTTCGTCAATCCCCAGCTGATCAAGGAGAAATGGGCGGCGCTCGGCAAGCGCTATCAGGCGCTGCTGCCGCTGGTGCAGGACAGGGAGGACCTCAACTACATCATCGGCAACATGATCGGCTCACTCGGCGAGAGCCACATGTACATCATGGGCGGGGATATGGGCTGGAAAACGCCGCCGCAGCCGACCGCCGGGCTGGGAGTGGAATTCGCGCTGAACGCCTCGGCGGGACGCTACTACTTGAAGCGCATCTTCCACGGCGACAACACAGTGCCAGGCTATTACGCGCCGCTCGCGCAGCCGGGGCTGAAGGTCAAGACGGGCGACTACGTCCTTGCGATCAACGGCAAGCCGCTCAAGGCTCCGACCAACCCCTATTCGCTCCTGCAGGGCACGCTGGGGCAGACCATAGCGCTGCAAATCGCCTCCAAGCCGACCGGCAAGCCCTGGACCATACTGGTCAGGCCCGTCGTCAACAGCGGCAAGCTGCACCTGCTGCATTGGATCAACAGCAATCGACGCGAGGTCGCCAGGCTCTCCGGCGGCAAGATCGGCTACGTGTATCTGAATGACATGGAGGCGACCGGCCTGCACGAATTCGTGCGGCAGTTCTACGGCCAGATCACCAAGCCCGGGATGATCATCGACGACCGCTGGAACCTCGGCGGCTTCATCGACACCATTCTCTTCGACCGCCTCACCAAGAAGATGGTGGCCGGGTGGGTCAGGCGCGACGGCGTGCCGCAGCAAAGCCCGAGCGACGCCTATATCGGCCACCTCGCGGCACTGATCAATCACGGCTCGGCCTCGGACGGAGACATCTTCGCTTACCGCTTCCAGAAGTATCATCTCGGCCCCACCATAGGCTCACGCACCTGGGGAGGAGTGCGCGGCTATGACAACGTGTTCACGCTCCTCGACGGCGGAACACAGGTCGTCTCCGAGGTCGCCATGTACGGAACGAACTCGAAGTGGGTCGTGGAGAACATCGGCGTCGTACCCTCGATACCGGTGCACGTGAATCCGGGACTGCTGGCGCGGCACCATATCGATACGCAGATCGAGACCGCGGTGCACGTGCTGCTGAAGGAGATCGCACGCCATCCCGTGGCCGTGCCCCCGCCCCCGCCGTGGATTCCGGCGTTCCCGAAGCAGCCGACCTATCCGCCGTGTCCGGTGAGCCACGGCACCTGCCAGTAGGCCAGGCGGAAAAAATCGCGGCCGGAATGCGTATCCGTCAGCATCCTGGGTTCGCGCCGCCACGGACGTGACGTGCCCCCGGCGCTGCGCGGGCGCACGCTCGCGCACGCGGCTCGCCTTTCATCCTCCCCCACTTGCGGAGTGTGAAAGAATGCGCATCATGGAGAAGGTATTCATCTCGGCCGACGAGCTGCTGCGGGACTCACTGGAGCTTGCCCGGCGGGTCCTCGCGAGCGGCATGCGCCCGACGTTCCTCGTCGCCATGTGGCGCGGCGGCGCACCGATCGGCATCACGGTGCAGGAAGTGCTCGAGTTCCACTCGATTCACGCCGACCACATCGCGATCCGCACCTCCTCGTACGGGGGCATCGACCAGCAGCACAAGACCGTGAAAGTGCATGCCACGGACTACCTGGTATCGCGTCTCTCGGCCGAGGACGAGCTTCTGATCGTCGATGATGTGTTTGACTCCGGCCGCAGCCTCGAGGCGGTCATCGAGGAGCTGAGGCAGCGCTGTCGGCGCAACCTGCCGGAGAAAATCCGCATCGCCACCGTGTACTACAAGCCGCAGCGGCGGCGCAGCGCTCTCATGCCCGACTTCTTCGTGCACGAGACATCCCATTGGCTGGTCTTTCCTCACGAGATCCAGGGGCTCACGCGTGAGGAGATCCTGGCGCACAAGCCCGTCGGAGCGAATTTCCTCGATCCCCTCCCGGCCGCGCCCGCCACCGCCGGGACGCCGGTCACAGACCTTGAGTGATGTGGTCAGCGCGCCGAGCCGCCAGGACACCGACCGCCGCCTCGCGCACCCGCCCGCCCGCGCACCCGCTCCGGCGCTGCGCCCATCCGGACCGGGCTTCGGCCGACCCCTGAGACCGCCTGGAGCGACTTCGGGCGGCCGGCATGGCCGCGCAGAGCCGAAGACCCCGGCCACGAGGGCGGAGAAGAGCACCGCTGTTGCGTCGAATTCGGCGAACGCATCCGTCGGGCACTCGCCGGGCAGCTGAGCTCATTTGGGGCCGGCTTCTCGCCCTCGCACGCTGCCTCATTCAGCACCAGTGTCGCCGGACGACCGGTTGCGCTCATCCCGGTCGCTGCGGATGAGGTGCTGATTATCGGCCGGGAAGCGATCACAAACGCCTTCGAGCACGCTGAGGCGCGGTGCATCGAGGTCGAAGTCCTCTACGATGCCGAATCGTTGGCCGTCAGGATACGTGGCGACGGCAGGGGAATGGACAGGAATGCGGCCCAAGCCGGGGGCCCGGACCACTGGTACATCGTCGGCATGGACGAGCGGGCGCGTCACCTGGGGGCAAGGCTCAACATCTGGAGCCGGCCGGGCGGCGTGTGGGAGGCGAACGCCCGTACCGAGCGCGCAAAACGCCGCCCGGTTCGCCTGCACCGCAGGCTCATGGAGCCTCAAGCCCACTCCTGCCACGCCGAGGCGTCGCGGATCGGTTGCGCACAATCCGGCCGCCATCGCGCCGGCGCGCGGATACGGCGCAACGACTCAAAGCCGACGGGGTCGCTCGCGTCCCTGCTCGCTCCAAGGCGCGGAAGTCATTTTGCGGCTTGCGGGACGGTTGTGTGCAGACTACGGTACGAATGTGCGATAAAGATCACTATATGCCGACGTCGAATGCGGGGAGGGGGCACCGGTCCACGGTGGCGAATCGCAAGCATGTTACCGGGCGCACAATCCGCCGATACGCGACGTGGCAGTCTCTCCCTGGTGGACGCTCCGCCGGTTCAGCCGTTGCGCAAAAAGTCAATGACCCTGAATTCTTCACCTTCCGCCGTTGCGGCCACCGAGCCGAGCGCGCCCGCCCGGATACGGCCGGACGAGGCCGCCCTTCGCCGGCTCCCGCCTAAAAAGAGCCGTTATGCCTGATCCGGTCAGACCGCTGCTGTGGACCGATGCCATGGCGACGGGCATCGCCATGGTCGATGAGCAGCATCAGCGTCTGCTTGAGATCTTCAATCGCCTGGCGCTCGCCCATGCCGAGGATGCCGCCCACGGCACCATGCTCGCAAGCCTCGATGAGCTGGTCGATTACACCCGCTATCACTTCCGCGAGGAGGAGCGGCTCATCTGCCATTCGCAGCTGGATTCCAGGCACCGCGCGATGCATCTGCAGGCCCATGAGAGTTTCTGCGGATTCCTGCGCCAGGCACGGGCGTTCACGGCGGAACAAGCGACGGAGGTGACCGTAGAGCTGCTGGCATTTCTTGCGCAATGGCTGCTGCACCACATCATGGAAGTCGACAGGCAGATGGCGCGAGAAATCGATTCGCTGCAGACCGCTCACGCTGCCGGTGATGCCGTATCCGCTCCGGCCCGTGACGCCAGGGAGGACATTGCACAGACCGTAAGCCAGCTGACGGATCACCTGGGACAGCGGACGATCGCGCTGCTCGGGCAGCGCCAGCAGCTCATGAATCTCCAGGCCCTGTATCGGGCGCTGCTGCATTGCGGCGATGTGCTGATTCACTGCCGCGAGGAGCAGCAGATGCTCGACAGCCTGTGCACCAAGCTGGTGCAGGGGACCGTTTTCCACACGGCATGGATCGGCAGACCCGGACAGAAGAACGTGTTCGACGTGCTGGCGCTCGCCGGCGAGGGCGCAGAACAGGTGCGGGCCGCACCGCCGGAATTGACGGATCGGGAATGCGCGTCCGTCATCGTCAGGGCATGGAACCGCCAGCGGCCGGTCGTCTGCAACGACACCCTGACTGATCCGACGTTGCGACCATGGCACGCGGGCTTCGCCACACATCGCTGGCTCAGTGTGCTCGCCATTCCCATCACGCGGGCTGCAAAGATATGGGCGGTACTGGTGCTGGCATCGCCCCGGAGCGGGTGCTTCGATGAGGCCACGATCGAGGTTTGCACGCGGATCGCGGCTTTGCTGGGTCACGGAATCGATGAGCTCGATGCCAAGAGCCGCGTGCAAGCACGGCAAGCGCAGGATGCTCAGATAGCGCGCACCGACATGCTCACCGGCCTGCCGAACCGGCTGGCTCTCAAGGAGTACCTGCCGCAGGCCATTGCCCGGGCGCGCCGCCGCGCGACATCCGTGGCGGTGGGCGTGATCGATCTCGACGATTTCAAGCCGGTCAATGATCAGTTGGGGCATGAAGCCGGAGACGAGCTGCTGCAGTGCATCTCGCGCGACCTGCTCGAGTGGCTGAGAGACTCGGATTTCATCGCGCGCGTAGGCGGCGATGAGTTTGTGGTGGTCCTGGAGGACCTCGAGCCCACACAGGCGATACCCCAGCTCGCGGCTGCGCTCAAGCACCTGCACCGGGCGGTGGAGGAGCCCTTCCGGTTGAGCGTGGGCAAGGCGGTGTCGATCGACATGACCATGGGCGTGGCCCTGTATCCGGCCGATGGACATGAACCGGAGCTGTTGCTGCGCCAGGCCGATGCGGCGATGTACCAGGCCAAGCAGACCAAGGGGGAACGGACGCAATGGTGGAGGCTCGGCGCAACCACCTCGCCGGAACAGATCGCCGAAACGACTTTCGACGCCTTCGGCCCCGAGGCAATGGAGTCCATGAAGCGCCTGGCGCCGCATCTGCAGACGGTGTCGGAGAAATTTTCGACGGCGTTCTATCGGGAATTGCAGTCGCACCCCGAGAGCGCCGCGATCCTCGCATGCCTGACCCAGGCGGAGTTTCACGCGCTCGCGCGCACTCAGGCGGCGCACCTGCGCTTTCTGCTCGATGCGCGGACCAAGGAGCAGGCGGTGGCGAGGACCGCTGACCGGATCGGCACGGTCCACGCCCTCATCGGCGTCTCGGGTGCGTGGATGACGAGGGCCACGGGAATGTACCGCGACTTGTTGCGCGCCCATCTGGATGCGGCGTTGCTCACCGCGCGCACACGCTACCGTACTCTGCGGGCAGCCGATGCCAGGCTGCAATTGGACATCGAGACTCAGCTGCAAGCCATGCAGTCCGTGCTCGACCAATACCAGATGCTGCTTGCCCGCCCGATGGGCGGCGGGGCTTCGACGGCGGACTGGACTCAGGCTGAGCTTGCCGCGCTGGCGGCACTGCCGGGCATCCGCTTCGCGGCGTTGATCCGGCCGGACGTGCAGAACCGGCTCATCATCGAGCGAGCGGCCGGTGAAGGCTCGGATGAGTTCATCGAGGCGCATCGCGCGCGCGACCTTTACCCGATGCTTGACCCCAGGGATGTGCGCGGTCGCGGGCTGGTGGCGAGCACCTGGATGACCGACTCTCAACAAGAGGCGGTTGCCCATTGGCTCGACAGTCGCTCTGAGCCCTGGCGGGCGCTGTTGCAGGAGTTCGGCATACGCAGCGCGGTGACTCTGCCCGTACATCGCCATAATGCGATCCATGCCGTGTTGATGCTCTTTGGCGCGTATCCGCACCAGTTCGCTTCCGGCTGGATGCGCACCTGGCGCCTGTCGCTGCAGAACCGCTGGGATCTGATGACCGTGATGTCGCACGGCAGCTGGCACGCGATCGACTGCGGCGAGGCCGCGCAGATCCGCTCGCTCCTCTACGGCGGGGGCGTCGAGATGTTCGTGCAGCCGGTCGTCAACCTCTCTGATGGCTCGCTGGTGAAAGTCGAGGCGCTGGCGCGGTTGCGCACGCCCGAGGGCACCTTCCTGACCCCCGGGAAGTTCCTGCCGGCACTGGGAGAAACCGACCTTGACTCACTCTTCCGGCAGGGACTGGCGCAGGGACTGAATCACTTGCGCCGCTGGCGGGACGGGAAACTGGACATCCAGATGTCGATCAATCTCGCGCCGAGCTCTCTGGTGCACCCGGACTGCGCTCGATGGATCGACGAGGCGCTGCGCGAGGCGCAGGTGGCGCCTGAGGACCTCACCCTAGAGCTGCTCGAGAGCCAGGCGCTGGAGGCGAGCGCGGTGGATGAAGCCATCACCCGGCTGGCCTCGATGGGTATCAAGATCGCGTTGGACGATCTGGGAGCGGGGTTCAGCAATTTGAAGCGTCTTGCGGAGCTGCCCTTCGACGTGATCAAGATAGACCAGAACATCATCAAGGATCTCGCCTGCGATCCGATCAAGGCGCTGTGCCTCATCCGCACCGTCGTGCAGATCGGTCATGACCTGGAGCGTGAGGTAGTGGCCGAGGGTCTGGAGACCGAGGGGATCATCGAGGCGGCAAGACGGCTCGGCTGCCGCTACGGACAGGGGTATGGGCTGGCGCGGCCGATGCCGGCAGCGGCGCTCGCGGACTGGATCAGCACACGAGCGTCCTGCGGCGACGATGACTGCGGCCTGAAGAGCTGGATCGGCGCGCTCGCCTACCAGTGGATGGTGATGCACGATGCGCTCAGTCTGCGCCTTCCGGGCGAGCTCGACTCCTGTCCGGTCACTGGCTTCTTCGCGACGCAGTCGATACACGATCCGCAGATCCTGCAGTGGCATCGGCAGGTTCACGAGGATCCGGACGAATCGGCCCGTCTGCAGGCCATGCGGCATCTGACGCACTGGATGACGCGCAAGACTCGGGAAAATTGAGCGGCCGGCTCGACGCAGGTCTGCGACCACTCGACAGGCTGATCGCGGACGCGCACAAGGCACACGACGCGGCAAGGCAGGAGTACGAAGTTCAGATGCTGACCCACACCGCCAGGAAAGACGCGATCGAATACCGGGTCAAATAGCAGGCGAAGAAGTCATGTCAGGGTCTGGCGGAAATTGCCCGAGAGCCTGGAGATCTGACCGCGCCCGAGGCGCCCAAAGAACGGCGTTACAGGACCAATGACACCACCGCCGAGAAGCTGGGCGAGCTGCTGCGGGACAATCCGAGTGGGATCCTCGCGAAGCGTGACGAGCTGGTCGGCCTGATCGCCAGCTGGGACCGGGAGGGACGCGAGGGTGAGCGGGCATTCTGGCTGGAAGCCTGGAACGGCACTCAGCACTTCGGCACCGATCGCATTGGTCGCGGCCCTGTGCGGATCACGCCGGCCGAAGCAGCGGAACGGCTGTCGGAGTGGGTCGAGGCTCCCCCGCAAGACATACATGGCAACTTCTTTGCGTTGGACACCGGGAAGCGTGGCTGGTAAAGCATGAGCCAGCCGAGGCATTCATGCAGTCTTCGGCCCCCGAGTCGCCCCGATCAGGATATCAGCGGAGATCCCGAGCTTCTCGTGCAGGGCGCGGATCATGTTGATCGACAGACCACGCTTGCGGTTGAGCACATCGCAGACCCGGGCACGGGTTCCGAGGATCTCTTCCAGGTCCTTGCGCGATAGTCCCTGTTGCTCCATGCGAAACTTGATGGCCTCGATCGGGTCGGGTGGATCCATGGGATAGTGCTCGGTCTCGTACGACTCGATGAGCATCGCCAGGATATCCAGACGATCCCCCTTGGGCGTACCGTCTTTGGCACCCCGGAGCACCTCGACTTCGCCGAGAGCTCTCTCGTAATCCTTCTCGTTTCCAATCGGCTTTAGATCTTTCATAAGCGACCGTCCTCACGTCGATATGGGCGTACTGCGCCTGGGAGCCGATCCATACGATGTGCTTTTCGAAATCAACCGCGGCCACCGGGGGATAATCATTGTCTTTGACGCGGTGCACGTGAAGCGGCTGCGGCAGATCGAGGCCGAGAGCGCGAAGCGCAGGAAGCTGCTCGCTCAGCGCGATCTGGGGATCGAGTTGATGAAGGAGATCTCCGCAAAAAAAATGGTAGGCGCGCCCGGGCCAGGACGTCCCATGCATCGTCGGTTCTTGTTTTTCGCATTGTCAGGGCAGCAGCGATGACTGCGATGGATCGCGCTGTTGGCCGACAAGCCGGAATGAGGCTACCGGCACCCCTGCTGGTACCCCAGCAGGAGATATCGACCCCCCCTGAAAACGTAAATCCTTGTTTTAATTGGTCGGGGCAGGGAGATTCGAACTCCCGACCCTCTGCTCCCAAAGCAGATGCGCTACCAGACTGCGCCATGCCCCGAATTGCGCCGCATGTATCGGATCCCCGCCGTGACGCTCCCGGACAGCCCGGGCGACGGATCTGATCTTTCGGCCATCCGGGGATGATATGCGAGAATGGCCGTTCCCTCAAAGCACAGGTCCACGAGCCCCATGACTGCACAGGTGATCGACGGGCGAAAACTGGCCACCGAGGTCAAAAATCAGGTCCGCACCGCCGTCGACGCGGCACTCGCCCGAGGTCGGCGGCGTCCGGCGCTTGCCGTCGTCAAGGTCGGCGACAACCCCGCCTCCGAGGTCTACGTGCGCAACAAGCGCAAGGCCTGCGAGGAGGTCGGCATCCGCTCGGTGGCCCACGATCTGCCGCATTCCACCTCGGAAATCGCCCTGCTTTCCCTCATCGACGAGCTCAACCGCGATCCGGAGATCGACGGCATCCTGGTGCAGCTGCCCCTGCCCGATCAGATCCTCTCCACCGCCATCATCGAAAAGATCGACCCGACCAAGGACGTTGACGGTTTCCACCCGTACAACGTCGGGCGCCTGGTCCAGCGCATCCCCCTCATCCGGCCCTGCACGCCCTATGGGGTCATCAGGCTCCTCGAGTCGATCGGCGCCCCGCTCAAGGGCCAGCATGCGGTGGTCATCGGCGCCTCCAACATCGTCGGCCGCCCGATGTCCCTCGAGCTGCTGCTGATGGGGGCCACCACGACGGTCTGCCACCGGTTCACCAGCGATCTGCGCTCCCACGTCACCCGCGCGGACATCCTCATCGTCGCGGCGGGCAAGCCCGACCTGGTTCCCGGCGAGTGGATCAAGCCCGGAGCGGTGGTCATCGACGTCGGCATGAATCGCCTGGACAACGGCAAGCTGGTGGGCGATGTGCAATTCGAGGAAGCTCGCGAGCGCGCCGGCTGGATCACCCCGGTCCCCGGCGGCGTCGGCCCGATGACCGTGGCCATGCTGATGCACAACACCCTGGAGGCCTTTCACCGCCGCCACCAACTGGGGCGTTAGGCGGGCGCGGCGGCAAGCCGGTTCCCACGGGAGCGGCAGGATCCTGCCGGCTGCCCCGCGCGCCTCACAGATCTGTCGATTGGCCCCTCGAGCTGGCAAGCGCCCCGGTAGAGTGCGGATCAAGGCTGAACAGGCGGCGGGCGCCGCCGAGCCTTCAGTCCGATCCAGCGAGGATTGTCCCATGATCAGCGCACTCACGACGAACCCCAGTCCCTGGCCGGGCGCCTGCTCCGCCGGCGGATCGAGCGCCTCGAGCACCTCGGGTCTCACACAGGGCGAGAGCGCACTGCTCGCCGGCCTCGGCTCCACCGGCGGCGCCGCCCCGAGCGGCCTCATGAGCTTTCTGAGCATGCTCGGCGCAGCGGACACCGCCAACCCGAGCGCCAGTGCGGGCGGCATACTGTCCGCGGCGACTGCTGGCGGCTCCAATGCGAGCGCCTCGCAGAGCCTTCAGAGCATCGTCAGCACGTTCGTGAGTGCGCTGCGCAGCCAGCTTGCCGCATCGGCTTCCCTTTCCGCCGCGGGCACCGCCGCGGTGCCCGCGGCAGGCTCAACGGGAACGGCGAATACACCGGCCGGCGCCTCCTCCACGACCCATCAGGTTGCCTCGGCTCACCCTGGTCGCCATGGGCACCACGGCGGCGCAGCGCTCATGAACATGTTGGCACAGCAGTCAGGCAGCGACACCGGGGCCAATGGCCTCAGCGCCTCAATGTCCAGCACATTGTTGAGCACCAGCGCCTGAGGCCAGCGGCGGGCCGGCCGGAGCGGCCCTAAGCCCGACGCCAGACCGTTGCTCCACCGGGCTTGTCCTCGAGAACCACCCCGAGGGCCGCCAGCTCATCGCGGATCCGATCGGACTCGGCCCAGTTCTTCGCCGCGCGAGCCGCGGCCCGCGCCTCGATCCGCCGCTCGATCTCGGCATCATCGAGCCCGGCAGCGGGGCTGCCGGCCAAAGCGGCCTGAGCCATCGCGCGCGCGCCTCCTTTCGCCTGCCGCAGCCACTGCTCGGCGCTCACCCTGGCAAGGCCCAGCACCTGCGCCAGCGCCCTCAGCTCCGCGCCCAGCGTGGCGGCGCGCCGCCCATCACCGGCGTCCTTCGCCGAGTTGACCTCGCGCGTGAGCGTCTGCAGCACCGCCAGCGCCTCCGGGGTATTGAAGTCATCGTCCATCACCGTGCGGAATTGCTCGGTGAAGTGCGACTCGGCCGCTGCCGCCTCGGGCAGCCCCCGCAGGGCGAGATAAATCCGCTGCAGCGCCGCATCGGCCTGCTCGAGCTGCTCGGGCGCGTAGTTGATGGGCCCGCGATAATGACTCGAGAGCACGAAATAGCGCAGCACCTCCGGATGGCGCAGCTTGGGCAGCACCTCGCGCACGGTGAAGAAATTGCCGAGCGACTTCGACATCTTCTCGTTGTCGACGTTGACGAATCCGTTGTGCATCCAGATCTCGGCGAACCGCTCGCCGGTGGCCGCGCAGGACTGCGCGATCTCGTTCTCGTGATGCGGGAATTTCAGGTCGATGCCGCCGCCGTGGATGTCGAAATGCGCCCCGAGGAGCGCGATCGACATGGCCGAGCACTCGATGTGCCAGCCGGGGCGCCCCCGCCCCCACGGCGAGTCCCACGCCGGCTCGCCCGGCTTGGCGTGCTTCCACAGCACGAAATCCAGAGGATCGCGCTTGGCCTCATCCACCTCCACACGGGCTCCGGCGCGCAGGTCCGAGAGGCGCTTGCCCGAGAGCTGCCCGTAGCCCTCGAACTTCGCCACCGCATACATCACATCGCCGTTCGCCGCCACGTAGGCGTAGCCGCGCTCGATGAGCTTGCCCACCATGTCGATGATGTGCGGCAGGTGGGCTGTGGCGCGCGGCTCGAAGTCCGGCCGTGCGACACCGAGCTGCGCGCAGTCCTCGTTCATGGCGGCGATGAAGCGTGCGGTCAGCGCCTCGATGGGCTCGCCGTTCTCGGCGGCGCGCCGGATGATCTTGTCGTCGATGTCGGTGATGTTGCGCACGTAGGTCAGCTGGTAGCCGCGCCAGCGCAGATACCGCGCTACGACATCGAACACGATCAGCATGCGGGCATGGCCGATGTGCAGATAGTCGTACACCGTGATGCCGCAGACGTACATGCGGACTTCACCGGGTACGATGGGAGTCAGCAGCTGCTTCTCACCAGTGAGCGAGTTGTGGATGCGGATCATGGACGAAATGCGCTTTCTCGGTCGTGCGAAGCCTGTGTGCCGGGAAGGTATCGCGCCCGGCTCATGCGAAGCGTTTCAGCCGCTCGAGCGCCTGGCCGGCCGGCATGGCCCTGAGGAGCGGGGCGAGCTCCGGGCCGTGCGGGCAGCCGGTGAGCGCCAGGCGCAGCGGCAGATAGAGCTCCGCGCCCTTTCTGCCCGTCGCGGCGCGCACGGCCGCGACGATCGCCGGCAGGTCGTTCCCGCACTGCCCGGCGGCTTGCACGGCGGCTGCGAAGTAGGCGCTGCCGGCGGCCTTCACGGTCTGCTCGGCCGCCGGTGAAAGCGCCGGCGGGGCGCCGAAGACGACCTCGACCCACGGCCGCGCGTCCTCCGGCAGCACCACATTGGGCAGCACGGCGGCGATGAACGCGCTCGCAGCGGCCGGGTCCAGCCCCGGCGGCAGCACCGCGCCGAGCCAGGAGCGCGCCTCTGCGGCCGAGAGGTGATGGGCGGTTTCCTTCTGCCAGACCGCAAGCTGCTGCTCATCGAAATGCGACGGCGCGCGTCCCAGGTGAGCCACATCGAACCCACGGGCCATGGCGGAAAGATCAAGCAGAGCGTGCTCGGCGCCCGAATGCCCGAGGCGAAAGAGGTAATTGGCGAGCGCCTCCGGACGATAGCCGCGCTCGCGAAACTCGCGCACGCTGGCGGCCCCGTGCCGCTTGGAAAGCGGAGAGCCGTCGGGCCCCACGATGAGCGAGACGTGCCCGTAGCGAGGCGCGGGCAGGTCCAGGGCTTCCAGCACCAGGAGCTGTCGCGGCGTGTTCGCCAGATGGTCCTCCCCGCGCAGCACCTGCGTGACGCCCATGCAGGCATCGTCCACGGCGTTGCAGAAGAAAAACGCCGCCGAGCCGTCCGCCCGCCGGATGACGAAATCCCCGATGTCATCGGAGAGGAAGCTCTGCGGGCCGTGCACCAAGTCGATGAACTCGAGCCGCCGGCCCGGAGGCACGCGAAAGCGCGTCGTGGGCTTGAGGCCTTGTGCCCGCCGGCGCTGCCGTTCATCGGATGTGAGGTTCCGGCAGGTGCCGGCGTAGCGCGGCGGGCGGCCCGAGGAGCGCTGCGCGCGGCGGGATGCTTCGAGCTCGAGCGGCGTGCAGAAGCACGGGTAGACCGTCCCCTGGCCCTCCAGGGTCTGGAAGAGCCGCTCGTACAGAGGTCCGCGCTGGGACTGGTGGTACGGGCCGCGCTCGTCCTCGAGGCCCGGGCCGGCATCCCAGGCCAGTCCCAGCCACTTGAGGTCCTCGAGCAGCACCGCGGTGTGCGCGACATCGCTGCGCTCCGCGTCGGTGTCCTCGATGCGCAGCAGAAAGCGCCCCTCCCCGTGGCGAGCCAGCAGGAAGTTGAAAAGCGCCGTGCGCGCGTTGCCGAGGTGCAGCTCCCCGGTGGGGCTGGGCGCGAATCGCGTCGTGGGGCCGCGGGCGAACGCCTCGGCGCCTGTGCTGTCCATTCCGGTCATAGCCCACAATAGTACGAGAAACTCGAACGCCGGACTCGGGCTCATCTGACGGCTGCGCCGAGGCGCTGATAAGATGGCCCGCTTTCCCGGATGGCTAGGAGGACAGATGCACAAGCGGTCTTGGACTCGGGCACGCCGGCTCGCGGGCGCCATGGCGGTCTTGTTCGGCTTAGGCCTGCTCTCGGGACCGGCGGCTCGGGCGCAGAACGCGCAACCGAACCCGGAAGTGCGGGTGACGACCAATATGGGCTCGTTCGTCATAGAGCTCAGGCCCGACCGGGCGCCGCTCACCGTGGCGAACTTCCTGCACTACGTGCGCGAAGGCTTTTACACCAACACCCTCTTTCACCGGGTGGTCTCCAACTTCATCATCCAGGGCGGCGGCCACGAGGCGAGCCCGCCCTATGCGCTGAAGCCCACCAGTCCCCCGGTGGTCAACGAATCGGGCAACGGCCTGGAAAACAAGCGTGGCACGGTGGGCCTCGCCCGCGCAGTCGGCCCGGACACCGGCAATTCGCAGTTCTACATCAACCTCGTCGACAATCCCGAGCTCGACCCTCTGCCCACCCGCTGGGGCTACACCGTCTTTGGCAAGGTGATCCAGGGGATGAGCGTGGTCGACGCCATCGGTGAGGTGCCCACGGGGTCGTTCGGGCCGTTCAAGCGG